>JARFRN010000024.1 GCA_029287195.1 Acidimicrobiia bacterium
TCGGGACCTCCGGCTAGGACCTCGTCACCGATGCCCGCCTCGATCAGCAGCTCCCGCGGGATCTGCACCATTCCGCGCCGGTCGACGGCCAGTAGCTCGTGGGTTTCAAAGCGTCCCTGGGTCGCCATTCGACCGTCGGCGAGACGGACCACACGATCCGTCCGCTGCGCCAACGCCACATCGTGCGTAACCACGAGCACGCTCAGCCCGCCCTCGTGAGACATGCGACGCAGCAGGTCGTAGATGCCAAGCGAGGTTTCGGTATCCAGCTCCCCGGTTGGCTCGTCGGCAAGAAGCAACTGCGGACCAAGCGCGAGCGCCACACACAGTGCCAGCCGTTGCTGCTCACCACCGGACAGGTTGTGCACCTTGGAGTAGGCGTTGCTGCGCAAGCCGGTTGCCTCCAGCAGAGCCAATGCTCGCCTCTTGCGGCGCCGGGTGGGAACCCCGGCAAGCAACATAGGCAATTCGATGTTCTGGACTGCCTTCAGATACGGGATCAGATTGCGGGTGAAGTCCTGCCAGAGGAAACCAACTCCGCGCCGGTAGTAGTCGATACGCTGTTTGGGCTCCAAATCGGTGAGGTCCGTCCCGGCCACCTCGACTCGGCCGGCCGACGGTGTCTCGAGACCGGCCAGGATCTGCAGCAGGGTCGATTTGCCGGCACCCGATTTGCCGACGATCGAGATGAACTCGCCCTTCTCCATCGCGAAATCCAGACCCTGCAAAGCAACCACCTCCAGGTTGCCCTGCTTGTGGATCTTGATGAGGTTGTCACATTCGATGATGCGGGCCATCAGTGTTCCACCTCCCTCAAGACCTCGCTCATCCGCCGTGCCGAAACCTTACGGGTGGCCCAAACGACCGACAGCACGAGCAAAATGCTGACCACGCCGATATAGGCGAGCAGTACCGCCCAATTCACCGAGATGAGGATCGGCGGCTCGATGTCTGTCGCCGTCTCCCCGAGCTGCAGGAAAGGCAGCATCGCCCACATGAGCGCAATGCCGCCGCAGGTGCCGACGAACGCGCCGATGCCGAGCACGGCCACCTGCTCGACCGCAAAGGTCAGGGCCACTCCCCGCCTGGGAAAGCCGAGCGCACGGAGCACTCCCATCTCGCGGGCGCGCCGGGCAACTGCCAGCAGCACATAGCCGGTCACACCGGCGAGCGCGAGCAGCACTGATACCGCTGCCCCGACGAACAGAACGGCCACTAGGCCCACCTGCACCGGGCGGCTCGAGAAGTCTCCGGCGCTCTGCTTCAACGTGATGATTTCGTCTGCTTCGTCTCCCGGCAGGAACTGAGCGTTGATGAGACGTACCGCGGCGTCGGGATCGTCGGTCTCGAGCCATAACTCCTGGGGAGCCTCCACCCGGGCCAGCGCCGTCTGGAACGCCCACGCCGGTGTTCCATTGAGCCATCCGCTCAGGGCATCCAAGTCGACGATCATGCGCCCTTCCCGGCGACGATCGTTCATCGCCGGAACCCGGTCGACAAAGCCGGCCACCTCCCCGTTGAAGATCTGCGATCCAACGGAGAACGACGATGACTCACCGATATCGAGACCTGCAAACGCAGCAATTTCGCGATCGATCAACACGTATAGGTCATCGGGAATGCGTCGCATGGCCGGCACAGCAGTGTTCAGACGAGTCCGTACCCCGGGGCCGATCCACAGGTCGGCGAGACCGTCGGCATAGAGGGGCGAGCGATTGATCTGCGCCTCGGTCGGCTCCTCCTCCTCGACGGGAATCTCCCGGTAGAAGGCATCAACGGCGCGGGTGGCAGGCACATCCGGCTGTATGGCCAGCCCGTTGACCGTCGACAGCTCCGACAGATCGACGGGCGCTTCAAGGGACTCGCCCACCACCCGATAATTGCGGATGAGCATCGATTCGCCGTTGAGGACGGTGTTGCGGTTGCCGACTCCCGGGTTGCTGCGCTCCACCCACAGGGCATGGACGGTGAGGGGCGGTACCGGATCGACCAGGTAGTCGTTGCGTCCATCGGTCAGGTCGATCTCTACCGTCGTCCATTCTGAGTCGACGAAGTCGTTCTCCGCCTGCATGGTCCAAGGCTTCCCGTCGGCGTCGAAGATACGCGCCATGAGCCGCAGGCTGGGATCGGGCTTGTCGGTGCCGAGCTCAACTTGATCCCGCCAGCTGAGCGGGATCACCACGCCGTCTATCAGCAGCGACTCTGCATCCTCCGGCAGATCGACGCCGAGATCCGGTTGAACGCCGTCGGGTCGGAGGGGCTCGAAGATCTCCTCCGGGCTTGAAGCCCCGAAGTCACTCCGCCACGTGACCACTGCGGCAAAGTCGTCGGGGCGCACGGCAAGCACTTCCGCTCGTCTGGTGCTCTGCCGCGGGGCACCGTCGGTGCGAAGCACCGCAGCCCCGATCGATCCGGGCGGGACCTCCAGGTAGCCGGCCTCCTCGGCGACGACCCGAACATCGGCGCCGGCGACAAACGCCGCTCGATCCTCGAACGACTGCTCCAGGGTTCCGGCATAGGTGAGGGCAAACGCACCGAGCCCGGTCGTGAGCCACACAAGCAGCGCAAGCCGGCCATATGGCACCGGATTGCGTCCCAGGTGCCACCCCGGCAGGGCAGTAGACAGCCCGCGTGCCTTGGTCATCAACCAGCCGACGAAACGCAGAATCCAGGGAAGCAGCCGCAACAGAACCAGCGCGCCGGTGAACAGGAGCAAAACCGGGAAGACGATGGCCAGGGCGTCGAGCCTGACTTCGCCACCTGTCGTATTGATGAACCCCCGCTGTACCAGCTGAAACAGGATCACGACGGAAAGGGCGATAGCAAAGAGATCCAGGTTGTAGCGCTGCCAAACCGAACTGCCGGCCGGTCGAGCCGCAAGCGAGCGCAGCTCCAAGACCGGGCGCCGGGCAAACGGCAAGATCGCCAATCCCATCGACAGGAATGTCGCTGCAGCACCCCCAACGATGTAGGGAGTGACCGAGGCTACTTGCGACACCTGTAGCGGCTCGCCACCGGTCAGATCGGACAGCGGAGGAATTCGACCGGTGATGCCGACCAGCAGGCGCGCCACATATGGCGCCAGTGCTGCAGCCATCGCAGCCACCACCGCCGATTGCGCGAGATGGATGCCTGTGGTCTGCCAAGTGCTGGCGCCCCGGGTCTTGAGCAGTGCGATCTCGGGGCCCTCCCGCTCCAGTGTCAGCGCCGCGGTGTAGATGAGGAAATAGAGAGCACCACCAACCACCACGGCCAAGATCGCAAGAATCGGCCCGCCAACCGTTACCGATCTCACATCAAACTCATCTAGCAACAGCGGCAGGAACGAGTTGGCTGCAATGACCCCGCCGCTGTCCTGGCTGGTCTTGGCACGGAAGTTGGCCAGCGCACCTCGAATCAGCTCTACTTCCTCGAACTCGAGGCTCGTCGGATCGAAGTCGATGATCCAGCGCTGCGTCACCGTCAGGTCGGTGAACCCGCGGTTCTGCCGCAGCCAGGGGTCGTTGACCGCAGCGATACCGACCGGTTCGGTCCAGGCGTCGAATGTCTCCAGCGGGAGGTAGACCATACGGAGCGGGTTGTCGACACCCCAGATCTTGGCCCCGGCATCCGCTGGAGCGACGATGGCGGCAACCTCGACCACTTCAAACACGTTGGGAAGACCGGAGAAAGGCTTCAGTATGAACTGGTCGCCAACCTCCAACTGCGCCAGCGTGGCAACCTCGGCACCAACCGCGATGGGCAACGGTGCAGCGTCGTCGTCGCCGGGAACATCCGTGAGCGGTTCAGGCCACTCCCCTTCCACCACGTCGAGGTGTTCGATGAGGGTCGGGCTGGTGAAGATACGGATCTGTAGCGCCTCTTGGGGAGGAGTCGGGTAGGGCGGGGGCGGCACCTCTTGAGGTTCCTCGGTTGGCTCGAGTTGCGAGTTGGCGAGGTCGATGGCCGCTTTCTCCTCCTTCCAGGCTTCGCCGCGCTCGACCCAATCGATGGCGCCTCTCGTTGGGATGACGAAGAACTCACGCGTCTGGAGACGCTCCACCATGGTCGGGTACCAGCGAATCACCTCTGCCTCGTGCAGATCGGTGATCAGCTCCCGGTTCGCCTCCGCCTCCCCATCCGTGTAACTCGTCGTCTGGGTGAACGCAGTGAGATCGACCTCCTCTGCCAAGGCGCTCTCCAGGGAGAAGCGCAGATCGATGGCTTTGACCGAATCCTGGTAGAGAGGAACGACAACGAGCAGCGCAATCACGAGGGTCGCTCCGAGCAGCGATCCCACGAGTATCCCGCGCTTTGCCCACAGACGGCGCGCTACGAGTCCCAGATAGGTGACGAGCTTCACGTCTTGGTGTCCTTGCCTCCGGACGAAAATCCACTCTAATCCCGCAGATGCCTTGGGTTTCTATCCAGACTCACCAATACCTCGGAGCTGCAGGTCTCCCGCCCTGAAGCAAGCCGCCGCACCACCCCTGTCACCGATCGCCGGCGGAACACCGGTCTCACAGATGGCCGCGGCGTATGCACAACGCGGAATGAGCGCACACCGATCATGGGGAACGTCGGTGATCTTGGGCACCTCACCTTCGATCGGGCGCAACCGACTGATCCCGGGGCGGGGTATCGACCCCAGTAATCCGGCGGTGTACGGATGGTGCGGTCGATGAAATACTTCCTCGACCGTCCCCGTCTCGACGATGCGTCCGCCGTACATCACGGCAACCCGGTCGGCAAGGGCTGCAACCTGAGCGAGATCGTGAGTCACAAAGACCATTGCCATGCCGCGCTGCTCCTGCATATCCCTGATCAGCTTCAGGATCGCAGCCGCTACGCCGGCGTCGAGGCCGGTCAGGGGCTCATCGGCCACCAGCAACTGAGGGCCCTTGACTAGAGCGGCCGCCAACATGGCACGCTGCGCTTGTCCCCGGCTCAGCTCGCTCGGCAACGAGACGAACTTGGAACGCTGCGGCAGCTGAACCTCACCCAGGGCATCGAGTACCCGATCCTGGATCTCCGTGAGCGAGAGTGTCGTATGTTCGTCGAGCACTTCACCGGCTTGGTCTCCAATGATCTCGACGGGATTCCACCCGCCGATCGCGTTTTGAAACAGCACCCCGACCTCGGTGCCCATGACGTGCCGCCAATCACTGTCGAGCGACTCCTCCATGAAGCGCGCTTTCTTGCGAGGTCGGCGCCGGCGGCGCCTGGTGGCTTTGTCCTCCAAGTATCTGGTCGGCCTGATGCGCGTGCCGTCGAACCAAACCGTGCCGCGCACGACGGCGGCACCCGGACCCAACAGGCCGAGACTTCCCATTACGGTCAAGGTCTTGCCGCTGCCCGACTCACCAACGACTGCCAGCACCTCACCCGGGGAGATGGAGAAACTCACATCGGGCACGGCCTCGACCCAGCCGAAGGGAAGCATCGGCCCGTATGGCTCGACCATGACACCTTCCTGGGATCGGCCCTGTGCCGCCTCCACGTCGTTGACTGCAACGGCAAGGTGCTCCACCTCGAAGATCGGCCGGCTCATTACCCCCTCCTCCACTGCCGTTGCGGATCGGGCCGCTTGCAGCACGTGGCAACAGCAGGGTGCTCGACCTCGGATGTTCGACCAACCCAAACCGCTATCTCATCGGCGAGGAAAGGGGCACTCTGCCCTGCAACCGACCCACACCAAGTACGGGTTGCTCGGCGCCGGCCGGCGCCGAGCTCGAGCGGATGCGGGGCGACGCTGCTGGTGGCGGCGATCCCCCGACCGCAATGGCGACCATTCGATACTTGCTGGGCGGGGTCCGACTGTGGCGGCGTAGCCTTCACGGCCGGCTACTCGGCCCCAACTCGGCCGGCATCGCCAGGGAATGCGCGACAACGCCGGCAACCTCCGGGACTCGGTTGCGCACCATCACCTCGATGCCGGCCGTCAGAGTGATGGTCGAGATCGGGCAGGTCCCACAAGCTCCCATCAGCTCGACAATGACAACACCGTCATCGGAGATGTCGTGCAGAACGAGGTCGCCCCCGTCGGCCTGGAGGAACGGGCGGATCTCTGCCAGCGCTTCCTCGACGGCATGCCGGTCGATCGCCGCGGCCATCAGAAGACCCGTATCCACGTTCCGGCGTCCGCCTCAATAGCGAGGTCATATACGAGCGCAGCGACCGCGGCGTCGAGTGCGGGCATGCCCATATGGGTCATGATCGTGCGCTCCTCATCTCGCTCCCGGCCCGGTCGCAGACCCGGCATGAGTTCGGTGGAAATGTCGGCATAGATGTCGGCTTTGGAGAGATCTCCGGGCTGGAGCCCGCCCAGCTTGCCCACCTCGGGTCCTTCGATCCACTCCAGATCGCGGCCGTACCAGCCCACCGCCCACTTGTCGAAGCGAGTAGCGCACCTCTTGTCGACGTCGCGGAAACCTGTAGCCGCGCAGACGTGCGTGCCCGGTTCGACCCAGTCCTCCATGAGTACCGGCATCGGTGCCGTGGTCACCACACACACTATGTCGGCACCGGCGACGGCGCTCTCGACACTGTCCGTGACCTCGATGCTCACGCCGAGCTCTGCACTCATCTCGTCGGCGAACCCGGATGCCGCGGACTGGTGGATGTCGAAGGCCACGACCTCACGAATGGGGAACAGCACGTTGAGCGTCCGGAGATGAGTGCGGCCCTCGTTGCCGCAGCCGATGATCGCGACAACCTCTGAATCAGATCGGGCCAGGTACTTGGCTCCGGCGGCTGCATGACCACCGGTCCGCATGTTCGTCACGGAGGTACCATCAACCAGCGCCAGCGGCATTCCCGTCTCGATGTCGGTGACGAGGTCGAGCGCCGAAATAGCCGGCAGCCCCCGTCGTGGGTTCTGGCGGTAGCTCCCGAGCCACTTGACCGCAGCCCGCTGCAGCGGCCGGATCATTGCAGGAAAGGCCTGGACGACACCATGTCCGAACTCGGGCTCGGGTCCCAGCCTGTCGTGAACGTAGAGGTTGACCGGATTCGTCTGCTCCACGACGCCGGAGCCGACCCACCGGAACGTGTCGAGTACCCGGTCGACGCATGCGCCCGGGGTCAATAACGCCTCGACTTCGTCGCGGGAGATCACGAGGATCTCGCCGGGGGAACGATCGGCCGATTTCACAGCTGGGCCTCCAGCGCCTGGAGGGCTGCGGCCGCTTGCCGCACCTCCGCCACGGCGTTATCGGGGATAGGCCGGTATGGCTTACGCGGCGCACCTGGATTCGCACCGCCCAACGTGGAGATCGCGTTGAGATAGCCGTGCTCGTGGGACAGCATCGACGGCATGTTGGGCCGGCGAATCGATGCCGACAATCCCTGTAATGCCCGGAACGCTTGCCGCACCCAGGGATCGTCGTGGTTCCCCTTGCGGCACTCCTCGATGAATCTGTTGCCGGTCTTGAGGCCGGCCCAACTGAAGATGCCCGTGGCGCCAACGGCGCCCAGCATCGATGAGTGAAAGAACGCCGGGTCGTTTCCCGAGAACACATTGACGCGGTCGGTGATCGTCAGGAGAACCTGATCCATGTGAGGCAGCGCCATGTTCGACTCCTTGATCGCCTTGATGTTGTCGATCTCGAGCAGCCTTTCCCACATCTCTGCGGTGATGTTGATCCCGTTGAGGGGACCGTAGTTGTAGAGCATGAGCGCCATTTCGCCGTCGAGCGACTCGGCCACCTCGACGAAGAAGTCCATGGCCCATGCGGGTGTCAGCGGGAGAGCATAGGGAGCGGCGAGCATCGATCCGTCTGCCCCGGCCTGCTCTGCATACCGGGCGCGACGCACGGCCTCGCGCTGGTAGGCGGCAGTGCTCCCGACCACCACGGCAATGCCGGCCTCATGAGCCGCTTCGACCGCGGCATCACAAACCGCATTGAACTCGAGCTCGCTGACATTTGTCATCTGGCCCATCGAGCCAAAGACAATGCAGCCCGGAACTCCGCCCGCGGCAAGGAGCCGAATGCTGTGACGGATCCCGTGCAAGTCGATCTCCTCGTCGCCGTCGAGGCTTAGCGGAACCAGCGGGAAGAGGCCTTCGAGAGGTCGTCGCGTGAACTCAGGCATAGTTGTCCTCCGGATTGACTAATCGTTCAAAAACTTCTGACAGGCGTGCAGCTCGGTCTTCGATCTCCTCAAATCCAAATGTCTTCCGATCCAATCCGAGCTCCGCCATTGCATCGGAGGACCCGGACGTGTACACCACAGTGCCGTCGGACTCGATGCTTGCGATGCCGTCCCAGCGGGCAGCCTGTTCGTTGATGGAGATCGCCTCGTCCCGGGTGAGGCCGGAGGCGAGGTCCAGGTCGATTTGTCCACCGTTGATGCGGACCGGGTAGCCACCGGGAAGACCGTTCGCCCCCGAAACGTGCGTACGCACGGTGTCCTCGCCAAGAAGCGCGAGGACGTTCTTCACCGCCGATGCCGCAAAGAGCGAGAACACGTCGACCTTGCTCCAGTCGATCTGCTCCGGCCAACTGATCATCGCGCCAAGGTCATACTCGTCGGTGGCGTCGCGGCCACCAACGGTGATACGTAGATGATGAGGAACTCCGGGGCCATGTCCGAGCAGTGCGTGCGATCCCACCAGGGACACAACAAAGTCACGCGGATTCAATCCGGCAACGTCCACGAGATACCGCACGATCTGCGCAACCAGAACCTCGACGTTGCCGGCACCCGCGATTGGTCCGTGACCGAAGTGGTTCCGAAGTATGACGTTGACGACGTCCGGGAACGAAACGTTCACCACGGCGGTGTCGATCCCCGCTGCTTCGATCCCCTTGACGAGGCGCGCCGCCGGTAGCAGGTGCCACGGAAGCCACATTCCGAACGTCGCCCGTCGCAAGGTAGCTCGTAGTGCAGGATCGATGGAAGCTTGCATCAGACGGCGCGGTGACTGCATCGTGGCGGAGTGGAGGATCGCATCGGGCCGGGTCTCGGCCAGTAGCCGAGCCACCGCTCCAGTGTCGGCGAGATCGATCTGATGGTGTTCCCAGGCCTTGGTATGGCCCTGGAAGACCGCGCCGATCATCGCCAGGTTCGTGCGCGATGGGCCGCTCCATTGGATACGGTCAACAGTGATGATACGGTCGACGCCGCTCGAGCGGGCAAGCAGTTCCAGGGCCCAACCGCCGAGGGCTCCCACGCCGGAGAGGAGCACAGTGCTCATCGCGGGGAGCCGCCCTTCACCACGCGCTCAGCCATTGGCGACTCGCTGGATCTGAGTGACGATCGTCGCCGATGAGGGCATGGCGAGATCCTCGAGAGTGTCGGCGGAGGGGAGTGGGATGTGAGGCGTCGTTATGCGCAGGGTCGGGGCGTCGAGGTCGTAAAACGCTTCCTCGGTAACGATCGACGTTACCTCGGCGCCCCAGCCGCACAATCGAGGGTTCTCCTCCACCGTCACCAGACGCGAGGTCTTTGCCACGGATCTCAGGACGGTGGTCATGTCGAGTGGGACCAAGCTCCGAAGGTCGATTACCTCGACGTCGACACCCCGGCCGGCGAGGATCTCTGCTGCCTCGACCGCACGCGGAACCATGGCGGCCAGGGCAACAACCGTGACATCCGAGCCTTCTCGAGCCAAGGTTGCCTTGCCGAGTTCGTCGACGATCTCGCCTTCCGGCACGTCTTGCTTCGAGGCATAGAGCGACTTCTGCTCCAGGAAGATGACCGGATCGTCCGCACGAACCGATGCCGCCAGGAGTCCGATGACATCACGAGGATTCGAGGGCGCCACCACCTTGAGCCCGGGGACTGCCATCGCCCAGTTCTCCATAGCCTGCGAGTGTTGCGCACCAAACCGCGCCCCGCCGCCGTTGGCGGAACGGATCACGAGCGGTAGCGTGATCTGTCCGTCTGTCATGTAGCGGGCCTTGGCGATCTGGTTGGCGACGATATCCCAGCACGTAGCGAAAAAATCCGAGAACATGATCTCGGCGATTGGCCGCAGCCCGTTCATCGCGGCACCCATCACTGCTCCGGTGATCGCCTCCTCTGAGATAGGGGTGTCGCGCACGCGGTCGGGCCCGAATCGTTCGTGGAGCCCCTCCGTCGTCTTGAATACGCCTCCTGCGGCGGCGATGTCTTCTCCTATGAAGTAAACCCGGGGGTCTCGCGCCATCTCTTGGGCGATCCCGCGCCCGACCGCTTGCCGGTAGGTCAGGTCCGCCATCTGGAACCTCCATCAGCCCACACCTGGGTTTCCAGGGTCGCCGGGTCGGGAAACGGTGCGTTGCGCGCGTCTTCGGTGGCGGCATCCACCGCCGCGGAGGAGGCGGCTTCGATCTCGGCGAGAGTCGCCGATTCAACACCTTCCGCTTCGAGTCGTGATCTGAACGCCGGTATCGGATCCCGATCCAGCCAGGCTTTGACCTCTTCGTCCGGTCGATAGGTTCCCGGGTCGGCGCGGGAGTGTCCGCCGTGACGGTAGGTCTTGGCTTCGATCAGGAGTGGCCCATCCCCGGATCGAGCGTGTGCCAGGGCTTCGACTGCGGCTGCGTACACCGCTTCCACGTCGTTGCCGTCGATGATGATGCCGTCGAGGCCATATGTGGCGGCTCGGTCGGCGGCCGGATTCGGCACCGCGGTGACCGAGCCGATCGGGGTGTACTCCATATATAGGTTGTTCTCGCAGACAAAGACCACGGGAAGCTTCCACACTGCAGCGAAGTTGAGGGCTTCGTGGAAGGCTCCGATGTTCGTTGCGCCGTCACCGAAGAACACGACCACGACCTGTCCGGAACCTCGCGCCTGAGCGGCCCAGGCGGCCCCGGTGGCGATTGGGAGGTGGGCCCCGACGATCGCATATGAACCCATGGCGCCAACAGCCACATCGGTTAGGTGCATTGACCCGCCCTTACCACCACAGCAACCGGTAGCACGTCCCAGCAGTTCAGCCATCAATGCAGCCATGTCTGCGCCGCGCAGGAGAGTGTGGGTGTGACCTCGATAAGTGCAAAATGTCAGGTCGTCCGGCCGCATTGCTGCAGCAAATCCGGCGGCCACGGCCTCCTGCCCGAGAGCCAGGTGCGATGTACCTTTGACGAGACCCTCGAAAAACAGCTTGTGCGCCTTCTCTTCGAAGAGCCGTGCGTCCAGCATCATGCGATACAGCTCGAGCAATCGCTCTGTTGGCACCGGCAGTCCGATCGCCGATGAGTCCGTCGCCGATGTCATGCCCCGCGATCTCCTCTACCGGGCGGGGCAGTCGTGCGACTCAGACGCCCTGGGTACTCACTAGTACTCGAGTCCGCCACGCTGCACACATTGCCTCTCGTCGAACATTGCACCGATCGTGACTATATCAGTTTTGCAAGCGGCCCTGATGCCACTCCCCGAGACCGCAGTGGCGGACGGCTCCCGATACTCGCCGGTACCGAGCGGCGGAGCAACCTCAGCCGTTGGGAGGTGCGGCCGCCTTCGAGATGAGCGCGACAATGCTGTTGACGGTGGTAGTCGTGACGCTGTGTTGTGCCACGACGGCGCGGGCAACGATGCCGGCGATCACGGTCTCCAGGGCGACGATGTCTACTTCGGGTTGAACGTCACCGCGGGCGATACCCCGCTGAATAGCCCGCCGTATAGCCCGGCTGAGCAACTCCACCCACTCGGTGAATACCGCCAGGAGCTGAGGATCGGAAGCGGCAGCCCCGACGAGGCTTCCGACAAGGCGGAGCGTCCCGGGCTCGCGATAGTCCCCGAGGCGGTGTTCGAGAATCAACTCGATCTCGGCCGCGAAGGACCCCAGGTCCGGTGCATCTACCCGACCGAAGTGCCGGCGCGCCGCAGCCACCACCAACTCCTGTTTGGTCTGCCAGTGGCGATAAATGGTGGCCTTGCTGACCCGAGCCGCGGCGGCGATATCGTCGGTGGTGACCTCAGCGTATCCCTTCCCGATCAGAAGGTCATACGTGGTGTCGAGGATCGTCTCCTGGACGCGGACGTTGGTTTCGTCGGAGCCCGGCGGCGTGGCGCCCGACCGGGTTCGTTCAACATCAGTCTCACTGTCGATCGTCATGGTGATGTCGACCCTAGCTCGGGGAGTCGGCATCGGCCGAGCTTGCAGGCGGACGACGTCGATCGATCTGGTGCATATTCGTCCGATGGAAGTTCTCAACGGCGGCAACGCGCAGCGTTAGTGCGGCGATTCCCCAGGCGCCGTGACTCCGTCGTGCGCTCACGTGGTACCGGCCCCAGAGATGACCGTCTGGAGACCCGTCCAGGTACCGATGCCACGCATACACGTAGGCGACGACCTGGGCGTGATCGTCGCCTCGGAAGTCGATGACGACGTTGCTGATGTGGTGGCTCGTAGCCGCAAAGATGGTGTCGAGCCCCGGTGCGATCCGTGCCGCCACTGCGGCGCTACCGTCGATGGGCGGAAACTCCGGCCCGTAGTCGATTACGGCGTCGTCGGTGAATAGGCCGGCTACATGTTCCGGTTCGTTGCGATCGAAGTGGTACGCGTAGCGGTTGAGCAGGTCGGTGATCGCAAGCCGGTCCTCGATGCGATCCGGCTCGAACGCCGACGGCGGGGCAGGATTGGCTTGATGCATGGTGTCCTCCACGTCTATCGCGGTTCCGGTCGCAGCCGACCAGGTGGTGTTCCATCGAGTAGGGTACCCACAAGTACTGAGCGGGACATCCGTGCACCGAGGACTTGCGTGGCCACGGCCGCTGACCTCTTGGCATCTGGCTCCGCACAGAGCAGTGGAGGAATGTCATGACTGGCGACAAGCGAGCACGCCCGGGACTGTGGGACCGCGCCTATCAGATCGGGGTGGTGGTCCGTGATCTCGATCAAGCCAAAGCGTTCTATGAGCGGCTGGGTATCGGCCCGTTCGAGGAGGGCCCTTCGGCTCACGCGCTTCGCCGTGAGATCTACGGAGTCGAAGCACCCGATGCTGCGGTGCGCGGTGCCATCGCCCCGATGGGCGACATCGAGTTCGAGTTGCTGCAGCCGGTGTCGGGTAACACCATCCAGAGCGAGTTCCTGGAACGGCATGGTGAAGGTGTGGTGCATCTCTGCGCGTTCACCGACGATCTGGACCGCGACATCGAGGAGTTGACGGGGCTCGGGTACGAAATCATCTCCGAGGGATGGTTGTCCGACGGGGGCCACTTCGCCTACTTCGACACTCGAGAGACCGGCGGTCTCGTGCTCGAGCTATTCCAGACGGGGGCCGACTGGACGTGATGCCGCCGACCGCGCGAACGCCGATCTCGGCCGGGTGACGAGACAGCCGGCTGCGGTTGAACATGCCCGCAGCGCCGCACCGCTGCGATGGCGAATGGTTCTCGGAGTCGCCATCATCTCGTTCAGTGCCATCCTGGTGCGTCTTGCAGATGCGTCTCCGGTCACGGTCGCCTTCTTCCGTAGCGCTTATGCGATCCCCGCGCTGTTGCTGCTGCGGATGGCAATGCGTCGCAGCCCGACCCGCAGTTGGGCGCAGCGGCGACTCGCTTTCGGAGCCGGTGTCGCCTTTGCGGTCGGTCTTGCCGCATGGCACTTGGCAATCGATCTCATCGGTGCAGGCCTCGCCACGGTGGTGGGGAGCGTGCACGTGGTAACGACAATGATTGCGGGATGGCTGCTGCTTCGCCAGCGACCAACGTCGCTGGCGCTCCTGGCGACTCCCGTCGTCATGGCCGGTGTCGTGTTCATATCTGGTTTTGGCAGCACAGATGCCCATGGCGAAGCCCCGGTGCTTGGTGTCGTTTTCGGAGTACTGACCGCCGTGCTCTACACGACATACATACTCCTGTTGCGCGGTGCCGGCACGGCCGGGGCCACGCCGGTCGAGTCCCTCCTAGAAGCGACAATCGGTGCCACCGTCGGCTCGCTGCTCGTGGCTCCGATCGACTCCGGCTTCTCCATGGTGCCGTCGTGGCCATCACATGGTTGGCTCGTGCTCCTGGCACTCGGAGCGCAGGTCGTCGGCTGGCTGTTGATCAACGCGACGCTACCGCTGATCGAGGCGTGGGAGGCCTCGATGCTTCTCGTGCTTCAGCCGGTCGGAACCATTCTGTGGGCTTACCTGCTCTTTCAAGAGGTGTTCTCCGTTGTCCAGTGGGCCGGCCTCATCATGGTGATCGTCGGTGTGACCGTCGTCACCGCGGCTCGTTCCCGAGCGACCGGAAGGATGCGACGAATGCAATCGGTGCCCGGGCGCGATTTCGACTAGAGTCAGTACTGGCTGGTACTGACCAGCGGCAACCACATATCGAGTGCCCGGAGGTTCGAATACCGTGACTGAGTACACAAGGGTCGAAGTTGCTCACCCCGAGCTCAAGGAGCTGGCCGACTCCGTAGATGACATCAAAGGAGACTCGCACGCTCGCACGACCGTCAAAGCGGACCTCGAGGGCCAGCGCCGCTACATGGAGAAGTACCGCGAGGTGTCGTCGAGTGATGCCATCCAGCAAGGGTGGGACAAGAACGAGCCCGAGTTCCACGCCAAGACCAAGATCTTCTCGGTGATGGCGACGGCCTTCGAAACAGAGTTGGGCACTGAGGAGGGCCGGGCCGCGGTCAATCGTGCTCGCCGCCGCCAGGGCGAGGAGATGGGCAAACTGATGGCGGAGAAGGTTCGCGCCAAGGGTCTGCCTCTCAGCCTCGAGAACTTCTTCAACGAGTTCTGGTCCTATTTCCAGTGGTCGCCAAAACTGGACACGGAGAGGTACTACGACGAAGACGGCACGATGGTCAAGTACGTCCTCCGGCTGAACTGCCCGATCGGGGACTATCTGCGCGACAACTCGCCCGACACCGACTACTCGTCGAACTACTGCGATCTCGACGAGTGGATCATCAAGTCGTACAACCCCAACGCCAGGTACTCCCGCAAGCACTGGGTGCCCGGCGGCGACCTCTATTCGGAATTGATTTGGGAGATCGACAGCAAAGACATCATCGACTGATGATCCTCCAATCTCGCCCGGCGGACTACCCACGGAGCTGAGATGACCGACAGCGGTTTTCCCCGATTGCTGTCGCCGATCACCATCGGCGGCGTTCCACTGCGGAATCGGATAGTCAAGGCACCGCAGGACACGCATTTCGTCGGTCCGGACGGCCACGTCGAGGAGCGCGTCATTGCACTGTACGAAGCGCTCGCTCGCGGAGGTGCCGGACTGATCATCCTCGCAAGCGTGCCGCCGATCGCCATGGCCCCCGAGGCGCAGCAGATAGCCATCTGGGACGACGAGTTCATTCCGGGGCTGGCTCGAGTCGCAGACGCCGTGCACCGTCACGGCTCCAAGATCTTCGTTCAGCTGAATCACGGCGGGCCTGCTGAGGTCGACCATTTCCCGCATGGCCGAGCGTGGTCGGCTTCGACCCTCGAAGCCGGGGAGCTACCGTCCCCGGCGCCCCATTTCAAGCCGGTGCGTGGGCTCGATCCCGACGAGATCGCCGGCGTCGAAGAGGCCTACATCCAGGCTGCGGTGCGGGCTCACGCTGCGGGGTACGACGGTGTCGAGGTGCATGCGGCGCATACATATATGCTGGCCTGCTTTCTCACACGGATCTGGAACCGTCGCACCGACGAATACGGTCCGCAGACGGCGACAACCCGTACGCGAATCGTCACCAACATCATCCAGGGCATCCGAGCTCGCGTTGGCGAGGACTTTCCGATCGGGGTACGGATCAACGGGCGGGAATGGGGCTCCCCTGAGGCTCTCACCGTCACCGAGGCGGTCGAGAACGCACGGGCGATCGACGCGCTCGATATCGCCTACATCAGCGTCACCGGATATGGGCACGGCCCGGTGCCGTTCAAGTACGTGCCCGACTACTGGCGGTATCCCGAGCCGCAGCCGGACATGGTGCCGTTCGTAGGGCCTGCGGAGCGCAAGGGCCTCTTGATCCCGGCGGCCGGGGCAATCCGGGAAGCGGTCCGGGCGCCCGTGATCGGCGTCGGCGGCCTGACCCCGCAGAAGGCCGAGCGAGCGCTCGCCGACGGGCGGGCCGACCTGGTTGCTTTGGGACGGGCGCTGTGGGCAGATCACGAACTGCCCAACAAGATCGCGTCCGGCCGTGTCGACGAGATTCGGCCATGTACGCGTTGTGCCACCTGCGAGGTGAGCCCGCGCAAGTGCCGGGTGAATGCTGCCCTCGGAGGGGTTGAGGAGTACCAGCTGCGCTCAGCAGAGGCGCCCCGCCGCGTGATCGTGGTCGGCGGAGGACCGGCGGGCATGGAGGCCGCCCGCGTTGCCGCGATTCGCGGACACGCAGTCACCCTCTACGAGAAGGAACGAAGCCTCGGCGGCATGCTACCGCTGGCCGTCACGGTCAAGGGCACCGAGACCGAAGATATCCTCGGCTACCTCGACTACCTGAAGCGCCAACTGGAGATCCTCGACGTCGATGTTCGGCTCGGCGTGAAGTCCACTCCCGATGACATCCGGCGGGAATCTCCTGAGGTCGTGGTGGTTGCCGTCGGCGGCACCTACGAAGTGCCGGCGATTCCCGGCATGACCAACGGTTCGGTGACCACGACGCCTGCGCTGGCCAAGCGTGCCCGCCTGCCGTTGCGTTGGCTGGGACCAGAGCGTGTTCGATCACTCTCCAAGTTGTATCTGCCTTTTGGAAAGCGCATTGTGGTGATTGGGGCACGGATCGAAGGTGCCGAGACGGCTGAATTCCTCATCAAGCGCGGTCGCGATGTGACGATCGTCGATACTGCCGACTCATTCGGCGACGGGATGCCGCAGCGCCTGCTGATGCGACTACGCGCCTGGTTGGAGGAGAGGGAAACGCCGATACACTTGGGCGTCGAGGTCGAAGAGATCACCGATGAAGGTGTTCGGGTTCGCACCGCTGCTGGTGACGTCATGGAGATCCGTGCCGATGATGTCGTCCTCGCAGCACCCCAGGGGCCGAATACAACCATGATCGAGGCGTTCGCCGACGTCGATGCTGAAGTGCATATCGTCGGGCCACAGAGTGCGGACCATCCGTGGTTGATCGTCGATGCGGTCGCCGGGGGGTTCCGGGTAGGGTCATCGATCTGACCGTGGGGGATCGGCACGAGATTTCGATAATTGATCGCAATCACAGAAGGGATACTCCAGATGCGCGCACTGTTGATGGTCGGTGAAGGCCGGCTCGAGTTGGACGACATCGCCGTCCCCGAGGTTCGCGACGGGTGGGCCCTCGTCCGCACCGTTGCCTCGGCCGCCGGGCTCTTCCATACGCAGATGGTGAAGGGAATGCTCGACACGGGGGGGCTACCGCGCATTCTCGGCCACGAGATCATCGGCGAGATCGTCGAAGCGCGCTCGCCGGCGAGTCCCCCGTCGGGCACGCTAGTGGTCGCCGACGCAGTCGTCGGCTGCGGCGTCTGCGAGTGGTGCATTCGTGGCGAGGACAGCATCTGTCCGTGGATGCATCACCTCGGTATCGATCTCGACGGCGGGTTCGCCGAGTACGTGCTCGTCCCGGAGGCGAACATCTTCCCGCTACCGGCGAACATCAGGATCGACGAAGCGGTGATGCTGAGCTCGGCCGTACCCGCCACCGTGCACGCGGTATCACGCGTCGGCGTCGATGCCGGGATGCGGGTCGCAGTGAGCGGTGTCGGGAGCATCGGGTTCTCCGTCTGCCAGGTCGCCAAGGCATTCGGCGCTACGACCGTCGTCGCCGCCGATGTCAGCGACGGTCAGCTCGAGGCGGTGGCGCCGTGGGTCGATGCGACGGTCAACGTCAGCGGCATGACTTCTGCGGAGGCAAGCACGGCAGTGCGCGAAGCGGGAGCCGTCGAGCACGGGTTCGACGTGGCATTCGAGACCGCCGGTCATCCATCAAGCGTCGACACCACGATCAGGGTGCTCCGACCCGGTGGCAAAGCGATGATGATGGGCATCTGCGACGGCCCTACCGCGATCTCTTTCGAGAGCTATCTCGCCGAGTTCGTTCGTCGCGAGGTCTCGCTCGTGACGACGTTCGGATTCACCCGCCGTGACTTCCTCGTCGGCAATGCTCTGTATCTGGGCGGACGCCTCGATGTGAGCCCCCTCGTCGGGCCAACCGTCGGGCTGGAGGACGTGC
>JARFRN010000070.1 GCA_029287195.1 Acidimicrobiia bacterium
CGAGCACACTTGGTGTCAGCTTGGGCGACACGATCTCAGAAGTTGGCCGTTTGGCGGGGAACGTTCTATGCGCAACCAGCTCAGGATCAACCCCGCTCGCCGCCACCTCGTCGGCGCTCTTACCAAAAGCAAGCGCCTCCGCTTGAGCTATCAGGTTCGCCATCAGCAGCAGATGTTGCCCATCGATGTCGTCGGTGGCCTCGAGGAAGCCGATCAAGTCGGCCGGGACGACACTGGTGCCCTGGTGGAGCAATTGATAGAAGGCGTGCTGGCCGTTGGTGCCGGCTTCACCCCACACGATGGGTCCGGTGTCCATGATGACGGCGGCCCCGTCCAGCCTCACCCGCTTACCGTTCGATTCCATGTCCAGCTGCTGGAGATAGGCGGGGAAGCGATCCAGGTCCTGTGAATACGGCAGGACCGCATAGGTGGGGTATCCGAGCAGATTGCGGTACCAGATCCCGATGAGACCGAGCAGCGCCGGAACATTCCTCTCTAGTGGCTCGGTGCGAAAGTGCTGATCAACAGTGCGAAACCCGGCGAGCATCTCGCGGAAGGCGGGAGCCCCAATCGAGATCATGAGCGGCAGGCCGATGGCGGAATCGAACGAATACCGTCCCCCGACCCAGTCCCAGAAGCCGAACATGTTGGCCGTATCGATGCCAAAATCGGCAACCGCCTCGGCATTGGTCGAGACCGCCACAAAATGTTTGGCGACTGCGGACTCATCGCCGCCGAACGCGTCGACCAGCCACGCTTTCGCAGCGCGAGCGTTGGTCATCGTCTCCAGAGTCGTGAAGGTCTTCGATGCGATCACGAAGAGGGTTTCGGCCGGATCGATGCCGGAGAGCTGGGCCACGAGGTGCGCCGGGTCGATGTTGGATACGAAACGTACGTCGATCTCCTGGTGGCGGTAGTGGCGTAAGGCCCGGTAGGCCATGGCCGGCCCCAAGTCGGATCCCCCAATCCCGATGTTGACCACGGTGCGAATGGGTCGGCCGGTGTGGCCGCGCCACTCACCGGAGCGCACTCGATCTGTGAACTCTTCCATCGCGTCGAGAACGGCATGAACGTCGGCGACTGCCTCCTGACCGGCAACCACATATCTGTCGCCGGCTTCCGCCCGCAAGGCAACGTGGAGCACGGCGCGATTTTCGGTTGTGTTGATCGGTTCGCCGGCGAACATGGCATCGATCCGTCGGCGCAGACCGCTCGCTTCGGCCAGCTCGAGCAGACGCCCGATAGACCCTCGATCAATCAGGTGCTTGGACAGATCGACCACCAGGTCGCCGACGGTGAAAGTCAGCTCAGCGGCTCTGTTGGGGTCGTCGGCGAAGGCAGCCCGCAGATCGATCGGGTTCAGGTCTCGGTAATCCTCCAGGGCGGCCCATGCTGCCGCGGCTTTCTCGCTAGCCATGATCATCTCCGTATCCCGTGTCAACGCACACTATCAAGCCCATCGCCCTCTCCCGCCGGCGGGTAACCTCTGGTCATGGGCGAGATCGTGGTGACAGAGACCGGCGAACCCCAGGTTCTCGAGTGGACCGAGCGGGAACGACCTTCGATTGGGCGGGGCCAGTTGCTCGTGTCCACAGTGGCGGCGGGCCTCAATTACATCGACACCTACCACCGTCGCGGTATCTATCCGCTGAGTCTGCCCTTCGTCCCGGGCCTCGAGGGCAGCGGGGTCGTCCAAGGAATTGGTGACGATGTCGTGGGCTTCGCGCCCGGCGATCGGGTGGCCTGGACCGATCAACTCGGGTCGTACGCAGAAGACGTCGTGATCGATGCGGAACGAGCCGTGGGAGTCCCGGCGGAGATATCGCCGATGACGGCAGCCGCAATGATGTTGCAGGGAATTACCGCCCACTATCTGGCGAACGATACCTTTCAGCTGCAATCCGGACACCGCTGTTTGATACACGCCGGCGCGGGAGGAGTCGGGCGGCTGCTGATTCAACTGGCGTGCCGCGTTGGCGCCGAGGTGTTCGCGACCGTGTCTTCCCCCGAGAAGGCCCTCCGGGCGAGCGAAGCGGGCGCCACACACGTGATCAACTACAAGGAAGACAACTTCGTCGAAGCCGTCGAACAAATCGCAGGCGACCGATCTCTGGATGTGATCTACGACGGTGTCGGCGCGGATACTTTCGAGCCGGGCCTCACTCTGCTAAAACCCCGGGGCTTGATGGTCCTGTTCGGGCAGTCGAGCGGCGTCGTACCCCCTTTTGATCTCGGAACCCTTGCCCGGCTCGGGTCGCTGTTTGTGACCCGCCCCACCATCGGCTCATACATTGCAACCCCAACCGAGCTACGGCAGCGCACCGATACGCTCTTCTCCATGGTGGCCGCCGGTGAACTTGAGATCACGATCGATCGGACTATGCCGCTGCGGGAAGCAGCCGCCGCACACCGCGCCCTCGAAGCCCGCCAAACGGCCGGCAAGGTCCTACTGGTTCCGTGAGCGTCGTACGGCATGCCGCAGCCATGCGACTAGGGGCGGGAAAGGACGGCAGCCTGGTCGCAGCGCCACAAAGGGAGATAGTCCACATGCCACCGCACCTCGCCAATGCGGGGCCGCGCTCCCGAGCCAACCGTCGCAGGCTCGCCCTCTCGACCGGCTCGGCCCGGCAGATCAGCTGAGCAAGATCAGCAAACTCCCGATCAGCAACGAGGAGGCTCCGCCTATCACGAGCCCGGTCTCCGAGATCGCGCTGGGAATCACGCGATAGGCGTTGATGTCCTCGCTTGCTGCGAGTGCAGCAACAATCAACGCAACCATCCCCACCAACACCAGGAGCATTCCCAGTGTGTCGGTGGCAAACAACGCCAGCATCGCAAATACGACAACACCCATCGATGCCATGGTCCACCGCACGGCTGGATCCTGTAGCCACTCCCGCCAGTTGTCGGCATTGAAGACGGAGGCCACGGCACGAAGGCGATCTAGAAGATTCGGCTTCTCAACAGGTTCCGCCGCCGCGACATCGACTATCTCGATCGGATCCGGCTCAGAGTGCTCCACCGGTGTGGATCGACGTCGCGGGCTCCGTGCCGGCGGGCCAGAATGTGCCTTCGACTGCCGCGGCGGGCGACGTCGCTTCTTCGCTCGGAAACGACGATCTCGAACCGGCTTCAGCGCGGAACTGAACCCTGTCCGGTCGGGGATTTCAACCAGCACGGCCTCCCCGTCGAGGGAGAGGAGCAGAGCATCGCCACGGTCTTCGACCGCAACCTGTGTCAGCGGCCAGCTCCCGAGAACTTCGCTGCCACTGGTGACGCGAACGGTCTCCGCTTCGATCTCGAAGACGGCATCAAGCACATCGTGGGTGTTGGGGATCCTCAGCGATCCTTCATATGAAGCCACCCATTGCTTTTCGTCAATTCGCCCTACCCACTTGAGGAGATTGTGAGCCGCATTCTCTGCAGGAGGGTGCCGGCGTGATAGCTGCCGGTGAGTTCGCTCGTTCATAGTGCCCGACGATCGCTTGCTGATGACGGTCGAGCGAAGGAGTCCGACCTTCATGCCCAGGGTCTTCGTGGCGAGTTTCAACCTGCGTACCAGCTCGCATGGGTCTCTGGCGCTCCATACCGGCGCCACTATTTCGGGTAGCCGTCACCTTCCCAAAGGCAACGGGGGAACGGCTCCCCTCATGAAGTCGCCTATGTTGCGGACGTCGATCCGAGCATCGCAGAACTGCCGGCAATCTATGCCGCCCGGGTCAAAGGCGCGGCTAGCCGAGCAGTCAGGCAGCACCGAGACTGATCTCGGTTGCCTTCATCGACAGCCATATCTCGCCGCCTTGCTCGAGTGACAACTCTCGAGCTGCCCCGGGAGTGATCTCGGCCGTCAGAGGAATCGGTAAGTCCGTCTGCAGCCGAACCCTGTCGCCGTAGTGCTCGAGTCTCTTGATTGTGGTCGGCCACGTGTTGCGCGCGCTGCCCTCGGGCTGCCGGCGATGCACGGATATGGCACGGGGATGGATCGTGACCAGCACCGGGCCCTCGGTCTGGGTATCCGCCGCATGGAGTTCGAAATCGGAGACAACCACCGTGCCTCCGCTCGCCCAGCCGGTGAGCAGGTTGGCCCCGGCGAGATCGGCGATATACCGGGTTCGCGGCCGCAGCCTGATGTCGTCGGGCGTGCCGATCTGCGTGATGCGCCCATCCTCGAGGACATGGATCTCGTCGGCGAGTAGGAAGGCTTCGGTTGGTTCATGAGTAATGAGGAGCCGGGGACCAAGGAAGCCATCGAGGTGATCCGCCAGTAGGCGTCGCAGGTGAGCTCGGATCGTCACGTCGAGAGCGGCCAGCGGTTCGTCGAGCAGTAAGAGACGAGGCTCGGTCACCAGGGCTCGAGCAATCGCGGCGCGCTGTGCTTCTCCACCAGACAGATCAGCCGGCCTGGCTGCAGCAAGCTCGCCAATCTCGAGGTGGTCCATCCACAGCCGGGCAGCACGACGCGCCTCGCTCTTGCCGGTGCCGGTGCTACGCAGCCCGAAAGCAACGTTGTCGACCACGCTGAGATGCGGAAAGAGCAGGTAGTCCTGGAATACCACGCCGATGTTGCGCCGCTCCGGGGGCACAAGGACTTCGCTGCGCGGATCGTCCAGCAGGTGGTCACCCAGCCGGATGTGACCCCCGTCTATCGGAATGACCCCGGCAATCGCCATTACCGCCGTCGTCTTGCCCGCGCCATTCGGTCCGAGCAACGCGACCGTACGCCCCGGCGGGATTCTCAGCTCCATGTCGAGCCGGAAGTCCTCACCTCTCCCGACAACGATCTTGGCGTCCAGGCCCGTCACAGTGATCTCAACCATCGGTTGCGCAGCAAGATCAACACGGCCAGTGCCACGAGCACCATCAGCAGACTCAGCGCGACGGCAATAGCCCGATCGCTCTCCAATGCAACGAACACCGCCAGCGGCAGAGTCTGGGTGCGCCCCTGCAGATTGCCGGCGAAAGTTATCGTCGCCCCGAACTCACCAAGGGCCCGCGCCCACGTCAGTATCAGACCCGCTCCCAGCGACGGGGCTATGAGCGGGAGAGTCACCCGCCGCAGTACAGTCCAGCGCCCAGCTCCGAGCGTTGCCCCTGCCCATTCGTAGCGGTCGTCCAGGGCCGTGAGGGCGCCTTCGACCGTGATCACCAAGAAGGGCATCGACACGAAAGTCGCTGCTATGACGACACCCCATATCGAGAAGGGAAGCACCAAGCCCGTGAGGTCGTGAAGCGGCCCCCCGACCACACCGCGTCGACCCAGCGCAAACAGCAGGGCGGCGCCGCCGACTACGGGAGGAAGCACAAGCGGCAACAACACGAGCCCCCGCACCAAGGATCTGCCGGGGAAGTCGACCTTCGCCAGCAGCCAGGCCAGCGGGACTCCGATGACCGCGGCAAGCAGCGTCGCTGCAACCGAGGAGAGCAGCGAGAGCCGCATCGCGTCGACTACTACCGGACGGCCGAGCAGTTCGGGAAGGTCGCTCCACGCAACCTCGCCGAGCAATCCCATCAGTGGAATCAGCAAGAAGAGCAGCCCGAAACCGCCGAGCATGACCAGCAGGATTGGAGGCCGGCGAGTCCCGCGGCGCCGCGATGCTGTGCCGTCACTCATGGACCCCAAACCCTCTGTCGGCAAGGACCGCCTGGCCCTCTGCACCAAGCACGAACGAGACAAACTTCGTCGCTGTATCCTGCGCACCGGACCGGGCGATTACGGCAATGGGATACCTGGCTGTGGGGTTGAACTCATCCGGGATTACGACCGAGTCAACGACGCTCGACCTGGCAATCACATCGGTGACGTATACGATCCCTGCATCGAGATCGCCCAGCTCGACCTTGGTCAGCAACGCACGCACGTTGGGTTCGTCCGTATCAACAACGGGCGTGACCCCGGCACGTTGGAGTGCGGTGCGCGCAAAATCGCCACAGGGCACACCCCTTGCGCACAGCCCAAGCAACAACTCGGGGCGGTCGAAGTCTTCCAGGCCGGCAACGCCTGCGGGGTTTCCTTCCGGCACCGCGATGGCAAGCCGGTTGGTGGCAAAAACCTGGGATGGTTCGTGCAGCAGGCCGGCAGCAGCGACATCGTTCATGATTGTTTCATTAGCCGAAGCGAATACCCCCGTGGGTGCGCCGGCCAAAATCTGCTCTCGCAACGCGGAGCTCCCCCCGAAGTTGAGCACGACGTCTACTTCTGGGTGTGACTCCTCGTAGGCAGCTTCGATAGCGATAAAGCCGTCTGCGAGGGAAGCCGCGGCCGACACCAGCAATTCGGTACGCTCGCCCGACGAACAGGACACCAGCATCGCAATCCCCAACACGCTCAGAACCCCTCGCTTCATGCCACTCTGACACCACAGTCGGCGAGGTCATAACCACCGATCGACAGCAGCCGCTGTCGGAAGCGCCGACTCGTGACAACCTCGAGGGCCGCACCGACGACCCGCTCGCTGAGCCAATCTGCAACCACCCAGAGTTCAGCATCGTGAATCTCGATCGGATGGACAGCGGCGCCCGTGGCA
>JARFRN010000068.1 GCA_029287195.1 Acidimicrobiia bacterium
ATGATGATGGTCTACATCGATCTCGTCGAACGAATACGGGAGACACACTGATGTATTCCGGACCCTGAGAATGGGACCGCACCCGTGAACTGCACGGTTGCGGCCCCATGCCGTTACGCTCGATGCCATGAGCAATCGACCCGCACCCAATTGGCATCCCGATCCGTCCGGCAAACACGAGCTGCGCTACTGGGACGGGGCCACATGGACGGATCGCGTAATGAGCCATGGCAAGGAATCCATCGATGCAGCCACCGGCACGCACATCCCGCTGGGCAAGCAATCGGCCGACAGAGTCCAACAACAGGTCGTCGAGCAGGCGGGAGTGTCGCCCGCCGGAGTCGGTGGAGGCTCGATCTTCTCCGAGCCGATTCTCGTGGTCAACCAGAAATGGAAGACCATCGAAGTCAACAGCGAGTACGCCGTCTATGACCAGAACGGCAAACAGATTGCGGCGGTACGTCAAGTGGGGCAGAGCACGTTCAAGAAGGCGCTCCGCATCATGGGCGACATCGACCAGTACCTGACTCACAAGCTCCAGATCGTCGATATGGCGGGCAATGTCCAGCTCACGCTGACTCGACCCCGCAAGTTCATCAAGTCACGGGTCGAAATCGGGGACGGGGCGGGGCGGCCGATCGGCTCGGTCGTTCAGAAGAACATGATCGGCAAGATCAACTTCGGGCTCGAAGCGGGCGGAACGACGGTCGGTTCCATCAATGCGGAGAATTGGCGGGCGTGGAACTTTCGCATCGAGGATCACACGGGTAGCGAGGTAGCGCGAATCACAAAGACCTGGGAGGGGCTCACCAAGACGATGTTCACCACTGCGGACAACTACGTGCTGCAGATCCATCGGCCACTGGAAGAACCGTTGCGATGCCTTGTGGTCGCGTCGGCACTTTCGGTCGATACCGCCCTCAAGCAGGACAGCCGCGGGCTCAGCTAATTGCGCTCGTTGCCGATCAAGCACGAGACGGTCAGCCGTCGAGTCGAATCGCGGTACCGTCGGCGAATTCGACCTCGATAACCGACTCGCCCGGGACGACTTCGGGTCCGATACGGAACGCACCCACGGGGGTTGAGTCCTCGAGGTGCCGCAGCAACCCGTGCAGGTCGTGTGTAGCCATCTCGCTGGTTCTGTTGAGGGTTCCGGCCGAGTTGAGATCGGAATCGCCCCTCAACCGGTAGTCGCCGTTCTCGCGATCCACAAAGGCCCATCGCACGTTGGCCTTCTCCGCCCCATCTTCGAGATAGTCGAACGGATCCGGGCTGGGAACCTCGCGGTAGTTGCTGTCGAAGGTATCAGACTCGCCCCAATCTCCCCGGTAATCCTCGACACCGCCGAGATAGCTCCCGAGGAACAGATTGTTGATGTACGCCCGGCGAAAGAAGTCCATGTGCCAGGTGTCGTACTCGACCCTGATGAAGTTCTCGGGGCCACCGGCCCCCCATGATCCGACGTCACCAAACCAGCCCGTCTCTGTGCCCCACTCACCGTCCGTAGTGTTGTTGATCAGCCAAGTCTGGTCCGAGTCCCATGTCAGAAGGTGGGCCTTCTTCCACTCAGGACCGGCCCGTAGGCCGGTGACCAGGTTGTTGGCGATCAGGTTGGGGCCCGGATTGGCCTCGACGCCGACCCCCCAGCCCCAGGGATCGATGATGCGGTTCCCGTCGACCCGGACCGCGTAGTTCTCCACAGATAGGGTGATACCAGGTCCGCCCCCGATGACAGTGTTGTGCATGATCGAACTGCCGGTCATTCGGGAGAAGGTAATGCCGCCGACACTGCGCAATCGGTCGTAGCCTGCCCAGCCGGCGTTGATGATCGTGTTGTAGGTGACCGCCACGGGTGTCCGGCCCGGCGCCCAGTCGTTCAGAGTCTCCGGAGTAATCCGGGAACTGCTGCCTTCTGCGGCAATCCCGATCGACCCCGGGTCGACGATCCAGTTGTTGGTGACGACGATCGGAGCCAACCCTTGATCGCCTTCTACCGCTATCTCGATGCCGACCGCCTCGCTGCCGGTCACGATGTTGCCCTCGACCACAACACCCTGGACGAAGGAACTGTCGCCGGGGTCGTCGTAACGCCGGCCGACCTGGATGAGTGCCTCATCCTCAGCCTGGGCACCGTGCCGGACATCAAACCCCTTGAATTCAACAAAATCGCCGAGGATCGAAACCGCCGGTCCGCTCCTTGCCGACATGTCGACCTCAGATTCGTTCGGGTCGGCATCATCCGGCATCCGCAAATACACAGTTGGGTGATAAGACGACGGGACCGGACCCAACACCATGAACTCGGACACATACCGCTCAGCCTCCCCCTGAGGACGCCGCAGGCTCGCGGGCTTCTCCGCCGAGCTCACCGCCTCTCCGATCACCTCGGGGAAACCGACACGGAACAGCGGCGGAGCGGCCTCCAGCGAAGGCTCCCTGGTGGTGTCCCATTGGAACACCAGGTGGTGCCAACCTTCGCGCATGACCACGTTGAGCCAGGTCTCCCCGAACGCTCCCAATCCCAGCTCGGGATGGGGAAGCTCGGCTTCCTCGTTGCCATGGTCCGCTCGAATGTTCCCGTCGAGCAACTCCCCGTCCAGCCACACCCGATACTCGTAGGATTGCTCACCCAGCGGCGACCCGGCTACCCGCCCGGCACGAAACGGGCCGGACACCTGAAGGTCGAAGTCATTGGTCCCGTACCACTCATAGTCCTCGGCCAATGCGGGGCGCCTCACGTAGACCCACGTAGACCCCCAGTAGACGCCGCCCTCGAAATCTTCGCCGAGTTCGGTGCCGAGATCGAGAAAACCCCCACCGTCGGTTTGCGCGACCTGCCAGATGTATCGGCTCGACCCGAAATCGAAGACGGTTCCCTCCCTAGCTCTGACATCACCGTCGAATCGGGGATCGACATACGACTCGCCACCCGTGGTCACGACGTACTCACCTGCGCTGAGATCCCACGGCGCACTCCGCTCCACGAGCGCCCTACCATCGACCGACACCGTACCCGGCATGCTGGTGAAGGCATCTGCCGCGTAAACACCGCGCAGTCCCTCGACTGGAGTCCAGGCATTGTCCGGGAACAGATCATTTCCCGTAATCACGGGCATAGCCCCGGAAGCTCCCCGGATACCCTCGATACGAATGGGGGCTTCCGCGGTCCCGTCGGCCGTGATCTCGATGCTTTCGCGGTACGTACCTGGGTAGACATGAATGGTGTCTCCCGGACCGGCTCGCCCCACAGCTTCGCCAATTGTCAACAGCGGACTGGCCCGGGAACCGCTGTTCTCGTCGGCGGCGTCCGGGTCTTGATTGTCCACCACGAGTGTTGGATTGCGAGTGATACGGACCGGGGCCGGCTCGGTGGCTCGCGGAATGGCCTCTGCACTCTCGCCGTCTTCAGGAGCCGTATAGAAGTAGTAGTTGGTGACTTCCCCGGCGGGCTTGCCAAACAACGTCATTGCGATTTCGTCGGCGGTATCGCCCGGTGCTCCGTGGATCAACTCGAGCGGGTAGTTGACTACCCACCACCCAGCCGGCTCGACGGTAACCCCGGTTTCGGGATCGTACGCAATCGACACGTGAACATCGGAGAGGAGCCGACGCTCGCCCGCATCGGTTACGACCTGCGCCGCAAGAACGCCGACACCGGGAAGCAGCGCCGAGGAGGGCAAGGCCAACGGGCGGCCATCGGCTTTCAGCGCCTCTGCCGCAGCCCGCGGAGGAGGCGGCTCGACAGGCGAAGGGACCGCACTGAGCTGAGGGACGGTGGTCGGAGTCACTTCGGCAGCTACTGCTTCTCCCGCGGCTATCAGATCTGCGGGAAATTCGTACGGCTGGGTGGTGGCCGTCATCGCATCGCCCTGAGCGCATGCACTCGACACCAGCAGCAGCACAAGCGCAGGCAAACCCGTTGTGCGGACCGAGGTCAACAGATCCTTCCTCTTCACAGGAGGAGATCGGCTTCCCGGCCCCCCTCCTTGAGGCTCCTGTTACTTTCCCATCGGAGACGAGGCGGCCGCATATACCTGCGGGCACATTGGCAGGCTCTACCGAAGCTGCAGAGCCCTTTGCAGGGCCGGTGGGGGTGTTCCGTGTCGCAGCGCCCCAGGCGCCAAACCGCCCCGGCGGGGGACGAATAGACTTACTCAGACGGGCTCGAATCTGGCTGTGAAATGGCGAAGCCAGGGGGCCTGTTCGACGATCCGGTAGCCGCCGATGTCGCCCGCTCCCATCGCAACGTCGATCACGACCTCAGCGACAAAATCGATGTGGCTCTGCGTGTAGGTGCGGCGGGGGATGGCGAGCCTGACCAACTCCATTGGCGCCGGGATCTCGGTGCCGTCAGGCTGCGGCTTGCCAAACATGACCGAACCGATCTCGACTCCACGTACACCGCCGTTGCGATACAGCTCCAGGGCCAGGGCTTGGGCTGGGTACTGCTCCGGCGGGATATGGGGCAGCAGTGCCTTGGCGTCGAGATAGACCGCGTGACCGCCGGCCGGCCGCACGATGGGCACTCCGGCGTTGTACACCTTTTCGGCGAGATACTCCGTCGAGCGGATGCGATACCGTAGATAGTTCTCGTCGAGAACCTCGGTGAGACCTATCGCGATCGCTTCGAGGTCGTAGCCGGCCAGGCCTCCGTAGGTAGGAAAACCCTCGGTGAGGATGAGAAGGTTGCGGCACTTTGCGGCCAACTCAGCATCGTTCAACGCAACAAAGCCACCTATGTAGGCCAAGCCGTCCTTCTTGGCAGACATCGTGCACCCATCGGCCAGACTGAACATCTCCTGGGCGATCTCGCGTGGCGTCTTGTCTGCGTATCCATCCTCCCGCAGCTTGATGAACCAGGCGTTCTCAGCGAAGCGGCACGCATCGAGGATCAGCGGCAGCCCGAACTCGTCGCAAACCGCTCGTGCTTCCCGCAAATTCTGCATCGAGACTGGTTGGCCGCCTCCTGAGTTGTTGGTGACCGTCACCATCACCAGTGGAATGCGACCCACGCCGACCTCCTCGACGGTGGCTCGCAAGGCGGCGATATCGACGTTGCCCTTGAAGGGCAGCAGCGCCGCCGGATCGGTCCCGGCCGCAATGACGAGGTCCCGCGCCTCGGCCCCCTGGTACTCGACGTTGGCACGGGTAGTGTCGAAATGCGTGTTGGAGGGAACGACGTCACCATCACTCACGGCATTCGCAAAGAGAATCCGCTCGGCCGCCCGACCTTGGTGGGTCGGGATCACCTCGGCGTAGCCGGTGAGGTCCCGCACCGTATTCTCGAAGCGGAAGAAAGATCGCGCCCCGGCGTAGGACTCATCGCCGATCATCATGCCGGCCCACTGCTTGGCCGACATGGCACCCGTCCCGCTATCTGTCAGAAGGTCGATTATCACCTCGTCGGCGTGAAGCCCGAACAGGTTGTACCCGGCGCGCTGCAACGCCGCCTCGCGCTCTTCCATGGTCGGAAGGTCGATTGCCTGAACGCTCTTGATCCGGAACGGCTCGATGATGCTGCGATGCGGCATGACACTCCCTGGGTTGACAATCGAATCTTCTCACAATCGGCAGCGACACCCGGGCCGGCAACTCCGGAGGTGTCGAGGGCTGCGCCTGCCCGATGTGGAAGGCCGAGACCGAGGAAGTGAATCTCGAACCCAGCCGCAGATGCCAGACCGAAGCTCAGGCGCTTTCCGCCCCGGCAGCGTCCTGCAAACCGAGGTCGTCGATCGCCATCTCCCGCATCCGGAATTTCTGCACCTTGCCGGTAACCGTCATCGGAAACTCGTCGACGAACCTCATGTAGCGCGGCACCTTGAAATGAGCGATCCTGCCTTTGCAGTACTCGGTAAGTTCTCCAACGGTGAGTTCGGACCCCTCCCGCAGCATCACCCAGGCCATGATCTCTTCACCGAACTTGACGTCGGGCACACCGATGACCTGGGCGTCGGCCACGTCGGGATGGGTGTAGAGGAACTCCTCGATCTCTCGTGGGTACACGTTTTCGCCACCGCGGATGATCATGTCCTTGATCCGGCCCACAATATTGACGTAACCCGCACCATCCATCGTTGCCAGGTCTCCGGTGTGCATCCAGCCGTCGGCATCGACGGCCTCGGCGGTTCGCTCCGCGTCGTTCCAGTAGCCGAGCATCACCGAATATCCTCGAGTGCAGAGCTCGCCGGATTCGCCCCGTTCCAGGGTGCGGCCGCTCTCCGGATCAACGATCTTGACCTCGACGTGGGGATGGATCCGACCAACAGTGGACACTCGCCGCTCTATGTCATCGTCGGGAGCCGTCTGAGTCGACACGGGCGATGTTTCGGTCATGCCGTACGCGATCGTCACTTCCGTCATGTTGAAGTCGGAGATCACCCGTTTCATCACCTCGACCGGGCACGGCGACCCGGCCATGATGCCGGTTCGCAGCGAGGACAAGTCGTACAAACCAACATCGGGGTGTTCCAGCGCAGCAATGAACATGGTGGGTACGCCGTAGAGGCTGGTGCAGCGCTCGGCACCGACCGTCTCGAGCACCGCGTCTGGGAGAAACCTCGCTCCGGGCACCACGATCGTTGCGCCGTGTGTCGTGCAGGCGAGATTGCCCAGCACCATGCCGAAGCAGTGGTAGAACGGAACCGGGATACACACCCGATCGGCTGCGGTGTAGCGACACATCTCTCCCACAAAGAAGCCGTTGTTGAGAATGTTGACGTGACTGAGTGTCGCCCCCTTGGGAAAACCCGTCGTGCCCGACGTGTACTGGATGTTGATGGGGTCGTCGGGATCGAGTCCGGCCGACACGTCCTCGAGTCGATCCGGCGTTACCTGTCGGCCGGCGGCAAGCAACTCGTCCCAGTCGATGGACTCGAAAAAGATCGTGCGCTCGAGGGACGGCACCCTGGGCGCAACTTCCGCGATCATCTTGCGGTAGTTGCTCGTCAAGAACTCCGGCGCTGAGAACAAGAAGCGGCATCCGGACTGGTTTAGGGCATACTCGAGTTCACTGGTGCGGTAGGCCGGATTGATGTTCACCAGGATTGCCCCGACGCGGGCGGTGGCGTATTGGATCAACACCCACTCAGCGTTGTTGGGACTCCAGATACCTACCCGATCACCCGGCTCCACACCAAGCCCCAGCAGGCCCCGAGCCACCCTGGCGACTTCGGCGGAGAACTCGGAGTAGGTCAATCGGACGTCCTGGAAAGGAACCACGAGCGCGTCTTCGTTCGGATACGTGGCTGTGATTCTGGCGAGGTTCTCTCCAATGGTTTCGTGAAGCAATGGGACGTCGGTGGGTCCGGCGTCGTGAGCGAGAGCCATGAACACTCCTTCAGGGACGCAACATCTCGACGCTACATCTTCTGAGGCCCTTCGCAACAGCGGCCAACCGGCCCGATCTTGGTGACGTCTGGCTTACCTGAGACCCCTATAGGGGCCTGAAATACGCCAGGCAGAGCAGAGCCACCTCAGCCGTGTTGGAGTTCAATATCGTGGCTGCCGCAGGTGCGACAACGGAGGCGGGGACCGCCGGCGGGTGCCCTGGGAACGGCTGTGGAGGTAGGGACGGATGCCATCTGGGGTTGGATTTCGACCGTACCGCGCTCCATTTGCGCTGTTGGAGCCATGGCCCGACCGCTCTCCCCCATGTCGGCACCGCAGCTCGCGCACACATCAACCGAGTGGTGCTGGGTTACGCCGCAACGAGGACAGTCGGTCCATTCGCCGTCCGAGTTCTCCTCCATGGGGCCGAACGGATTCGTTGGAATGTCGGATTGTCCGAATTCCGAAGGCGGACCGTGCAGGAACGCCGGTTCGAGCGGTTCGCTTGGGACCAGACTCCTGGCGTAGGTCGTGTGTGGGCGAACATCGCCGATGGCGTCGATGTCGAATAGCCCAAAGCCGCGACTCTCCCCGAGCGACTTCGCTCCATCGGTGAACCCGGTGACTGAGAAGAGCAAGCGGCGCACCGGCTCCCCGTCGGTGGCTTTGAGCATGGCGAGGATCGCCGATGGTGTGATGGCCACCCGGTCGAACTTGATCCGCGTCACCAACCCGGCGCTACGCAGTTCGATGATGCCGTCCGCCGGTTCGGTGACCTTCTCGGGCACTGCACCCAGGAAGGTCAGCCAGCGTTGCGCAACGTGATAGGCCTCGGCAAGGCTGACTGTTGGAGTGCGATATCGGTCCATGAATACCTCAGGGGCGGCGGTGCAGCTACAGGATATCGGCTGGTATAGGCCACAACCTAAGCACAGCCATACCCGTCGATGACGCGCTGATAGCCGGCGACGTCGTCAATTCAGCGCTGGACCGGAGAGATTTCAGCCCCTTTGCCGAGGGACCGAGTGATCCCAATCCGCCAGCAGCGTCCGCAGCGCCGCAACAAAGGCCAGCGGCCGGTCGAGAATGAGATGGTGGTGTGCTTCGGGGATCGTCACCACCGGCGCGCTGCAATCCATCAGCTCGTACATGTAGTCGGCGGTGTCTGGGGGTACTGTCACCGAGTGCTCGCCGCGGAACATAGCAACGCGGCATTTGACGCTGGCGAGTTGGTCCCGCAGCGACACCAACGTGTGTTTGAAGAGCCCTGGGTCGAACTTCCAAGTCCAGCCTGCGTTGGTCTCGTGCAGCGAGTTGCGTGCGATGTGGTCGATGATGAAGTCGTGCTCACACGGCTGTGGCGGAATGAGCCGGAAGTGACCAAGGGCGGTCGCTAGATCTGGGTAGACCCCCGGTTTGCGGAACGCCCGGCCTCGTGCTCCCTCCTCAGACTCCGGGTCGGGCCGGCGCACCGGGGTGTCGACGATCACAGCTCCCCGCAGACGTTCACCGTGCTCGGATGCGATCTGGATGGTGACCATCCCACCCAGGCTGTGCCCCACAACAACGGGAGGCCCGGGGAACCTGGAGTGATCCGCAACGGCCATAACCTCATCCGCCCAGGCCTGGTGCGAGTAATCGGTGCGCCGGCCGCTGTCGCCGTGGCCGGACAAGTCGAGCGCAACAACGTGCCAGTTCTCTGCGAACATCGGGGCAAGGAAGGTCCACCAGTGAGCATGGGCCGCGCCACCGTGCACCAGCACCAAACCGGGTTGGGTGCGGTCGCCCCACTCGAGATAGTGGATCGGCACACCATCGACTTCGATGACCGCCTCGTCATATGGCGTCGCCAAGGCCCGGTAGAACCACTCCGGTACCGGGCGGCTATCGGCCATCGGACCCTTGCGCAACCCCGAGTAGCTCGTCGGGAAGCGGAAACCAGCGGAGATGCTCGAAGTCGGGTGTCACCAGCGGAGCACCGAGTGGCTCCGGGGGTTCGGCCGTGGCGAGCTCAGCAAGGATCGTTTCGGCCTGGTCGAGGTAGCCGGCCAGATCGTCGTCGGAATGCAAGTGCGGTCGGCGGCGGAATTCCATGTCACCCATCGAATAGTCGATGTCGTGGAGGCTCAGCGGTGGTTCGGCCAGCGGTTGTCGATGCCGCCAGAGCGCAGTCTCAGGATCGAAGCGATAGTGAGGCAATAGCTGCCACCCTTGATCGGCCACGAAGTGGACTGCGTCCAGAATGAAGTCGACTACCTGGTCAGAGATGAAGTAATTGAAGTTGACCCTGACCCAACCCGGCTTGATTCCCTCACAACCCCGCGTGATCTCTCTTTCGAACTCGTGCGAGCGTTCGAGGTCGATACCGAGGAGGCGGTGTCCGTAGGGTCCGGCGCAAGAGCAGCCGCCGCGACTTTGTATCCCGAACAGATCGTTGAGTATGGCAACAACGAAATTGTGATGTAGGTAGCGCTCGCCGTAGCGCACGATAAACGAGACGATCGAGAGTCGATCTGCATCGTGGTTACCGAGGATCTCGATGTTGGGGTTGGCCGACCAGGATGCAATGGCCTTGGTGGTCATCTCTTCTTCGCGTCGCTTGATAGTTGCGGCGCCGACGGTCTCCTTCAGCTGAAAGACCAAGCCGGCGCGAATCGACTCGATGATCGCCGGTGTCCCTCCTTCTTCGCGGTGCTCGATGTCATCGAGATACCGATGATCCACTGGATTGACATAGGCAACAGTCCCCCCGCCCGGCACCGCCGGTACTCGATTGGCAAAGAGCTCTTTGCGAGCAACAAGGACCCCGGGCGTTCCCGGACCACCGATGAACTTGTGCGGAGAGAGGTAGATGGCATCCTTGTACGCCAGATGGGCATCGGGACCGGTCGCCGGAGGACCCATCGAGATGTCGACGTAGGGGCCGGCAGCGGCGAAATCCCAAAACGAAAGTGCCCCATGGCGGTGCAGCAGGATCGATATCGTGCGGACATCGGAGATGATGCCGGTCACGTTGGAAGCCGCCGAGAATGAACCGATCTTGAGCTTGCGGTCGGAGTACCTCTCGAGTTCCTTCTCGAGTTGCTGCAAGTCTATGTGCCCGTCGGCGTCTTCTTCGATCGTGATGACTTCTGCGATTGACTCGCGCCAGGGCAACTCATTGGAATGGTGCTCGTAGGGTCCGATGAATACAACCGGCCTGTCCTCGGCCGGGATGTGATCCGATAGGGAGTAGCGATCCTCGAGATTGCACGGAATCCGGATGCCGAGAACGTTGATGAGCCTATCGATGGCACCGGTCATTCCCGAACCACAGAACAAGACGGCGTGTTGATCCGTTGCACCGACGCACTGCCGGACGATGTTGCGTGCCTCTTCACGGAAACGGGTGGTCTGTAGACCGGTACCAGAGGACTCGGTGTGGGTATTGGCGTAGAGCGGCATGACGGCTTCGCGTATGTAGTCCTCGATGAAGGTGAGCGAGCGACCCGAAGCCGTGTAGTCGGCGTAGGTGACTTTGCGCGGACCAAAGGGACCGTCGACAACTTCGTCGCGCCCGATGACAGAGGTGCGGATCGTCTCGATTAACTGCTCTGGATTCATGCGGCAAATCTAATGGGTCTGCCGTCTCTCGGGGAAGGCAGGTGCCATCGAAATCCCCGATGGCGGCCGCGGATAGATTTCCCGGCCGAAGGATGACAAGCCCCCAGAACGCGAATTCCCTGCGGTGGGGGTTGGTGTGGCCGTTGGAGCCGGCTTCGGCGCTGCGCTATCGGCCGGCACGGAACGCCCCGTCTGGTTGGGGGTGGGTGTCACAATCGGGGCCGCCCGCGGGCTCACCTGAACACGCGCAGCCGCTGGCTCCGACTGCCGTGATGTGTGCCCTCGGTCGCGAGTTCGGTCACACCGGTCGGCAGACCTTGCATGGTCGGTACCCGGCAGATTCGGCTCGAGCCGGGTTGGGGAATTCGACACGGTGTTGCCGGGTGATCCGGCGCGCATGGCGACAAGTCGGGTAGCAGAAGACACCGGTCGTGTCGCTGCCGACGAAACGCATTGGATCGAATTCAGCCATGCCCTCGTGCTCGAGCAGCGACCGCTTCATCCGGGAACCAAAGGCGTAGTTGCCGATAGCTCCGTCGCTTCGCACCACCCGATGACACGGAATGGCGATCGGCACCGGGTTGCGCCCAAGCGCCGTGCCGACCGCTCGCACCGCCCCTTCATTTCCCATCTCGCGAGCGACCCAGCCATATGGCCGCACTTCTCCCGGCGGGATAGATGCCGTCACCTCGAGGACATGTCGTTGGAAGGAAGTCAGCTGCCGCAGATCGACCGGCAGTTTGCCGAGGCGCCCCGTTTCCAGCGTTCTCTCCAATTGGCCGGCGAGTCGGGCCGGCATCGATCCCGGGTACGCCCTTCTTCCCACCCGACTGCGGTGCACCGCGAGGAAATCACTCTCATCGGACGTCGGGACGACGGAGGAGACCCCGAGCGGCGTGAAGCCAACGTAGAGGGGCCCCACCGGTCCGGCCGTCGACGCGTATTGATCGGCAAGGGCGGTGCGGATGAGCACTTCGCGCTCGATCGACTCGGGTGGTTCCTCCTGCAGGGACAGCGAACTCAACAGATTCTCGTCGGTGGTCATTACAACTCCTCCTTCGAGATCAGATTGCGGAGCCGTTCCAAACCGCGATGCACATCGGACTTGACCGTGCCTACCGGTCGCCGCAGCACCTCCCCGACCTCGTCGTAGCTGAGCCCTACAACGTGACGGAGGACGATTGCGTCCCGCTGCCGGGGCTGTAGTTGTGCCAGCCGTGCCCGCCACTCGTCGACGGTGACTCGGTGAACGGCATCATCCTCCACCGAATCAGTCGTCCTATTGTCGTGATTGGGTTGCAGCGGCATTTGCACAGGCCGCCGGCTGCGAGTGCGCGCATGGTTACGACAAAGATTGAGCGTGATCGTGAACAGCCAGGGACGGAGCCGTAGCTCTGCGATGCGCTGCTGCGAGTACTCAGTCAGCGCTCGGTAGGCGCGCACAAAAACCTCCTGGGTAACGTCCTCGGCATCATGGTGGCTCGGCAGCCAGCGCCGAGCACCGTTGAAGACCAGGCCATGCATTTCATCGAGAAGTACCGGGAATGCATCGTCCAGATTGGCCGCAAGCTGCCTTTTCAGGGCGCCATCGCTGGCAGTCATCTACCTCTCCGCGTTATCTCTATTCGATACAACACCGCATCGACGACACCGGTTGCAGGTCAATCGAGCAGTTCGCTGCGCAGTAGGTCGAGACCGACCGGCCCGACCTCCAGCAGTTGGGCGTGGAAGGCCTTCTCGTCGAACTCGACCCGGCGTTTGCGGCGAAGCTCATCCCTGATATCGAGGATGGCCTGCTCGCCGACTTTGTAGGAGATGGCCTGCCCGGGCCACCCGAGGTAGCGGGTCACCTCGGACTCGGCGCTGGGTCGATTCAGCATCGCATAGTCTTCGAGCATCTGCACTGCGGCTTCGTAGGTCCACTCTTCGGCTGGACGAAATGGCTGCCCGGCCGGGATCGGCAGTTCTAGATGTGAACCTATGTCGATCACTACCCGGCAGGCTCGCAACATCTGGCCGGAGAGCCACCCAAAGACATAGTCGGGCTTCTCGAAGAATCCCCACTCGCTCATCAGGCGCTCTGCATAAAGAGCCCAGCCCTCACCGGTACCCGACTTCCAAACCCACAAGCGGTGGAGCCTGGAGAGCTTCTCGGCCAGCGAAATCTGGATGCCCACCTGTAGATGGTGCCCGGGAAACCCTTCGTGATAGGCAGTAGTGACTTCATCGAAGACTGGATAGGGACCCTGCGGCGACAACGACCACCAGACGCTGCCGGGACGAGTGAAATCCTCAGACGGCCCTACGTAGTACGCACCGAGAGAGCTTCCCGGCGGAGCGATGTTCACGATCACTTCCTGAATGGGGACGGGAACATCGAAGTGTGTGCCCGAGAGCCTTTCAAGGGCCGCATTGAGTCGGTCTTCAGCGAAGGCCTTGAGATCGGCAGCGGTAGCCACGGTGCGAGTCGGGTCTGTCCGCAGCAGGTCATGGACTTCGGCTATGTGGGCGCCGGAGCTGATCTCGTTGGCGATCCGCTCCATATGTGCCCTAATGGCGACTACCTGTTCCCAACCCCATTCATACGTCTCCAGCGGGTCGATGTTGGACCCGAGAAACTCGTATGCGGCGCGCACGTATCGGTCCCGCCCGACGGCGTCTCTCTCAGCCGCATCGATGGCGTAGGTACCGGCGAGGTAGTCGGCGAATTTCCCGAAGGCGCGTCGGGCATCGGCAACAGCGTTCTCCAATTGACCCCGGAGGACGCCATCCAGGGAGGCTGCCTCGTATTCGTCGAGCATTCCGACATAGCGAGAGTCGTCTGATTCGCTGAACCGGCACTGTTCTACGGCCGCGCGGACCTGGCGCTCCGCCACTGCCATGCCCCGGCGGCGTCCCTCGTCGAGGCTGGCCCGATACCCGTCCAGCGCAGCCGGAAGCCTTTCAAGCCGGTAGACGATGTTGGCCCATTCCTCGGCCGAATTGCGACCCATGTGATCCCAGACCTCACGAATGCTCTGCAGTGCCGATGCCATCGAGTTGAGGTTCCGCAGATGATCGAGGTGTTCGAACCAAGCGGCTTCTTCGTCCAGTGTCGCCTTGGCGAGCTCGACTGCCAGCCGATCCCAGTCTGTTTGCGGGGGCGGCAGAGCATCGACCCGCGAACGAAGCCTGCGAAGCAAGCGAAAGGCTTCTTCTGCTCCCTCGGGACTGAAATCGGTCCATTTGTCGTCGTAACCGGCGACGCCCAGCTCCGTTGCCAGGTCGGGAAATGTTCGCGCCAGGTCTTCGACGATTTCGTTGCTGAGTTCATAGATGGGATGTACCTGTTCCACCGGGCCAGGGTACCCGGAGGAGCGCGGCGTCACGCAACGCGAGCAGAATTCAAGCCTGCGGAGGCCTGCCGTGGATTAGTTCCTCGATGTGCTGCCGAGCTTCCGGGTCATCGGGAACCTCCATCAGGGCCTGTGTGAAGTCATTCTCGGCAAGGATGTTGTCGCCCCTAGCTTGGTGGATCATGCCGCGCCCGACGAGGGCAATCGCCTTGATCGATGCGGCTCGGTTGGGATACTCGAGCACCCGGGCCAGGACGGTGATTGCCTCGTCATGCTTCCCCAGCTCGGTGAGAGCCCGGCCACGGTAGGCAAGCGTCAGGGCGGTCACATCGTCGTCGTTGTGGACACCCTGAGTCACCTGCAGCACGCGTTCGAACTCGTCGCGCTCGTAGAGGAGCTCAGTGAGAGACAGCCGGATGTGTGTGGTTTGCTCAGCGGCCTGGAGCATGGCGATGGCGCTCTCCTCCTCGCCGCGGGCCTGATGAAGCTCAGCCAGCAGCAGGATCAGGGAGTTCCTCTGCAGTGGCAGATGCACCATGATCCCGGCAGCCACCGCTATGGAAAGTCCTGCACCCGGCAGGTATTTTCGCACGAAGTGATCCTTGCCAACATCTTCGCTCTCCGCCACCACCTCGTCGAGCAAGGACATTGCACGATCAAGAGCCGACTCCATGAGCAGGAGACCAGCGATTGACTTGCCGACAAGCTGGTACTTGGGGTGTTGCCCGGCAACCCCCAGCACCGATTCCGGGTCACCGGACGCGACGGCCGCGTGCATTGCCTTCTCGCCCTTCGACGCCATCATGCCCGGCTTCTCTGCAGCGACCAGCTCGGGATAGCGGTCTGGTTCCTCGAAGTCCCAGCTCATGTCACGAAAGACCGGCCCGTCGGTCCTTCGCCGTGGTCGCCATTCGAATGTCTCTGCGTCGGCGTGCAGTCTGTAACGCCGTACCGATCCCCCGCCAAACCTGAAGGTCATGCTGTTCTCCGCATCGCGCGGCGAGCTTGCGATGTAACAATATCTGACCAGCTCTGATCGCGGAGTAGCATCGTCAGACTGGGCAAGGAAGACGGGAGGTTCGGTGAGCAACACGATGGCATCCGATAGTTTCCTACGCCACCTCCCGAAGGCAGAGCTGCACGTCCATATCGAGGGCACACTCGAACCAGAGCTGATGTTTGAGATCGCGGCTCGAAACAAGGCCTCCCTCCGCTACCCCGACGTCGATGCACTGCGGGCTGCATACGAGTTCAACAGCCTTCAAGAGTTTCTCGACATCTACTACGAAGGGGCGGGTGTTCTCCGCACTCCGCAAGACTTCTACGACATGACACTGGCTTACCTGCGGCAAGCCGCCGATGATGGCGTGCGACGGGCCGAGATCTTCTTCGATCCGCAAACCCACACCGAGCGCAATATCCCGTTTGACGTATTCATGGAAGGGATCCATGAAGCAACGCTTGCCGGCAAACGCGAATTTGGTGTTTCCAGCAATCTGATCATGTGCTTTCTGCGGCATCTCCCCCCATCTGCTGCCATGGATACCCTCAAAGCCGGCCTGCTCTATCGGGACAAGATCATCGGTGTCGGACTGGATTCGTCCGAGGTGGGCTTCCCTCCGAGCCTGTTCGCCGAGGTCTTTGCGCGCGCCGGGGCGGAGGACCTGCACCTGGTCGCCCATGCCGGCGAGGAGGGGCCCCCTGAATACGTGTGGGAGGCGCTCGATATCCTGAGGGTGGAGCGCGTCGATCATGGAGTACGCTCCTTGGAGGACCCCGCCCTGGTTGATCGATTGGTAAACGACCAGATCCCGCTAACGGTATGCCCACTGTCGAACGTGCGCCTCAGCGGCTTCTCGACCTTGACCGAGCACACGCTGCCGCAAATGCTCGAGTTAGGTCTCAAAGTGTCGATCAACTCGGACGACCCGGCTTACTTCGGGGGTTACATCGCCGACAATTACGTTGCCACCCAGAGTGCCCTGGACCTACCCGGTGAGTCCATGGTGGCCATCGCCCGCAATTCAATCGAGTCCAGCTTCCTGCCTCAGCCGGACAAAGCCAGGTTGTTGACAGACCTCGATTCTTACGTTGCCGCTTCGGAATACGTGTGACTTGCCCTGGTGCGCCCCTCCCTCAGGAGAAGACGGTCTTGGGTCGCACTTCGAGTTCCCCGTCCACGAAGATGTCCAGCTTCTCGTTGTAGAAGGCCACGTATCCAGCGATCCGTGCGCTCTCCGCGGCCGGGAATGGGTACCACCAGACCACGTTCTCGTGACGGTTACCTCCGACAACCACGTCGTAGTAGCCGGCAACCCCCTTATATGGGCATTCCGTACGTAAGTCCGTGGCTTCGAGCAAATCCATGCGCACATCGGTCTTCGGAAGGTAGTAGCGGGTAGGGAGCCCGGTTTCGAAGAGCAACCGCGCAGAGCGCGATTCGGCAACCTTCACCCCATCGATTACGACCTCGATATGCCGCGAGCTGGGGAGTACGTCCACCCGGGTGTAGGGATCCCGGGCGTGGACGTAGACCTGCTCGTCTTCCTCGAACCACGAGTCCATAGCGTTCCATTGAAATGCGACGTGGTCTCGCAACTCCGCAACCGGCGACTCGAGGTGCCGATAGGCGGCTCCTGCAGCTTTCCCAGCCGCGGTCACAACGGTGTAGAGCGTGGCATCACCACGGCTGGGGGACCTCATCGTCTCCCCGGTTGGTGTGAGCAGGTCGAGCCGCACATCACTCTCCGGGAAGTAGTAGACCGGGTAATAGGGCTTCTCCCACACCAGCAGAGGGTTGACCGTATCGGCGACCAACTCGCCTCCGAGATAGGTCCGAATCCTCTTCCGGCCGCGTTCGTTCCGGACCCGCGGCCGCTGCTTGTCTGTCATCGTTCATCCTCTTGGGTCGACTGTCGGGGCTGTCAATCGCATTGAATCGCATCACCCATTCAGGATTGTCGGATTATCGACACTCAATGGGAGCGGCCGGTGGCGCATCGTTCACAACTCTCTCCCAGCAAACCACCGATGGCGTGACGATTTCCCGTCACCAGCTGGAACACCCGTCGCACGAGTGGCTTGAGGGGACGAACTGCCAAAACGTAGGACAGCGCCCGCAGGCTGGGAATCGCCCACATGACTGCGAGGTAGGCGTCGGGAGGCCCGACCCATGTCCGACCATCGTCCGCGGCAACGATCATGTCGTCCCCGTAGTTGGGGAAATGGCCGTAGCGCTCGATCGCTTCCGGAGAAGCTGCTGCGATCGAGCGGATCGGGACAGATTGGTCTCGCCGTGCGAGCCATTGCACCGAACGAAGGCATAACACACACTCGCCGTCGTATACGACCGTCAGCAGGCCGGGTCGGCCATTGGCCCGTCGCGCGATTAGTTGGCCGCTCTCTCCGGCGACATCCGGTCGCCGGTTGCCCGACAGGCCGTTACTAGAAGAGACCAATGAATTCTCCATCTTCGTCTACGTCCGCCATCGTGTATTTCGGGTTCATTTCAAGCCCCATCACGGTTGGCATCGTGCCTAGTCGCGGACACTTCACACCAGCTCTGCGTGCCCGTCGGGGCTCTCCATTAGTTCGGATCCCGGCTGACAGACAGATGGGTTTGCGCAGCGCAGATGGGTACTACCCCCAACCGTGGTGTTCGAAGGCTGCCATCCGGCGTTCCGACAGCCCGTCGGACTTCAAGTCGGCAGCGCCGTATGGCGGTCTTGCGATGATCTAGATCTTCTCTCGGATGAGGGCATCCGGTGGGCATAGATTCTCGAAAGATAAGGGCTCCTCTGCAGCGTCGGCGACCGCCTCCGCCGGCGCAACTGCACCTCACCCTCGACGTGGGTTCCGATGTAGCCAAATCTGCCGATCGTGCCGCAGGCACGAGGTAGCGCTCAACACCCCTCAGCCCAAGCGGATAGCTTGGTCGGTCGAGGATGTTGTCGTCATTCGCCGATGACGAGCCGGAAGTAGGCCTGGTTGTCGCCGTCGGCGTCGTTGGTCCAGATCCACTCAGCGAACGATCCGGTGGCAAATCCGGCAATCCCACCCGCACCTGATCGGCCGGATCGCAGCCGCCTGGGTGACTTCGAGGTCGGATGACGCCGGAGCGATTCTCTGAGTCTTGATGCCCCCTTTCAAATGGCACAGGCGCCGACGCACTTGGTAGCTATTGAGCGAAGTGTAAATATGAATGCCGCGGAGGGTGCGTAAGGTGAAATCGCGACCATGGGAGCGAACCTGTGAAAGTCCTGATAGCGGACAAGTTCTCCGAAGACCACATCGAGCGGCTACGCAACGCCGGGCATGAGGTCAGCCTCCAGCCCAATCTCTCCAAGTCGGACCTGCCGAAAACAATCGCAGGATTCAACGTTCTCGTGGTCCGGTCGACCAGGGTCACAGAAGAGACGATCGGCGCCGCCGACAAGCTGAATCTGATCATCCGGGCAGGCGCCGGTGTCAACACGATTGCACTGGAGAAGGCAGCCGAGGAGGGTGTCTTCGTCTGCAACACTCCAGGCAAGAACGCAGTTGCTGTGGCCGAATTGGCCATGGGGCTGATCATGGCCATCGACCGCAACATCCCCGATCAAGTACGGGATTTGCGCAAGGGGAAGTGGAAGAAGAAGAAGTACGCCACGACCAAGGGCCTGGCGGGCCGTTCTGTTGGGATTGTGGGTCTGGGTGCCATTGGCTTGGAGGTAGCCAAGCGTGCTGCGGCTTTCGATATGGAGATCGCGGTAGTCGACCGCCCCAATCGCGACCCATCCCGCTTGCAGGCGCTCAAGCATCTCGGAGCCCGGTTCGAACCCGACCTCGAGTCGCTCGCAGCCAGCTGCGATATTCTCACGTTCCACGTGCCGGCCACCCCCGAGACCGAGGGCCTCGTATCGCGTGAGCTCCTGGGGCTCATGCGTCCTGGAACCGTCATCATCAATACGGCGCGGGGCACGGTCATCGACGAGGAAGCGCTACTCGAGGTAATCGAAGAGAAGGATCTCCGGATCGGGCTCGACGTCTACAAGGGCGAGCCCGGCGCCGGTGACGCGGATTTCTCGTCTTCGCTCGCTGCTCACCCCCGTGTGTATGGGACCCATCACATCGGGGCATCCACCAACCAGGCCCAGGTCGCCATCGCCGATGCTGTCGTCGACGCCATTGAGTCATTCCAGGACGGCGAGTTGCTCAACTGTGTCAACCTGGGCGATGTCGGCGGCACTGCGATGACGGTGACCATCCGTCACTTCAATCGTGTCGGTGTCCTGGCCGGGGTGCTGGGTACGCTGCGCGAAGCCGGTATCAACGTGGAGGACATGGAGAACTTCATACTCAGTGGACGCACGGCCGGCTCAGCAGTGATCCACGTGGTGGGCACCGTCGACGACGAGCTGGTCGAGAAACTGGAGGCAGTCGAGAACGTGATTGCGGTTTCGGTGTCGCACCGATGAACCCGGCACGGCCTCTCGTCCGACCCACGAGGATCTACCTTCCGACGCCGGAATACGCTCCAAAGGTCGCGGTGGTACCCAAATCGGTAGTGCCTGCCGGCTATTGGGAGACGCTGGAGGCCACCAACCCGTACAGCTTCGAGTTGGTGATGCGCGACGTCATCCCTTGCGAGGGCGAGTGCGCTGAGCTGGCAACGCCGGTGGGGCGGAAGCGCCTGGACATCATGATTGCGCGAGGAATCTACGAGTATCAGGCCGACCCTGCCTACTACGTGTACCGAGTCTCGGACGGCTATCGCACCCAAACCGGGATCGTCGGCGAGGTCGACGCGTCGGCCTACGACCGTGGATTGATCAAGCGGCACGAGCACACCCGTCCCGAAGCCGAGGCCGCACTGGTAGATGCCCTCGAGCGGATGCAGGCGAACTCTTATCCGATGTGCATGACATATCGTCATGCGGGTATCAACGCACTGATCGACCGACTCACGGCCGAGGAACCGATTCTGGATTTTCTCGGCCAGGACGGAGTTCAACAGAGCGTCTGGAGAGTCGTCGGCGAGGAAACGGAAGCCGAGCTCGAATCCTGTTTGCACAACATCGAGGCGCTCTACATCACGGACGGCCATCACCGCGCGGCCGCCGGCGCGGCGCTGGCCCGCGAGATCGCCGCCGCCCACCCGGAGGCGACCGGGCTCGAGCCGTTCAACTATGTCATGGGAGTCATCTACCCGTCGCAACAACTCAAGCTCGTCGAATACAACCGACGCGTCTCGGACCTAGCCGGTTTGACAGACGTCGAATTCGTTCAGCGGGTCAGTGAGCGTCTTCAAGTAGTGCGGCTCCGTACGGACGATCCCGAAGATGCTCGCCCCCAGAAGCCCGGCTCATTTGGAATGCTCGTCGGTGACAAGTGGTACAAGGTCACGGTTCCCGACGCGTTGCGGTCGGCCGACGATCCCTACGGTGGGCTCGATGTGGTGCTCCTCAACAATCTCATCCTGGGACCGATCCTCGGCATCAACGATCCCCGCACCAGCGAGCGGCTGGAGTACATACCCGGCACCGTACCGCTCGACTACATCGCCGGCCAGAAGTGTGCCGCCTTCTTCATCGTGCACCCAACGAAGATGTCACAGGTTGCGGCGGTCGCCGACCGCGGCCTGGTGATGCCGCCCAAATCGACCTGGTTCCTGCCGAAAATCAGTTCAGGCCTGTTTGTGAGGCTCTTCGACTGATGGCAGCGGAGCCGTATGCACTGGTGCTCGGTGTGGCCCAGGACGGCGGTCATCCTCAGCCAGGGTGTCGGCGGGATTGCTGCGTCGGCCCGGAGGTAAGCCCTCATCTGACGACCTGCGTTGCAGTGATTGACGAAGGTCGGTTTTGGCTCCTCGACGCGGGTCCGGACTTGCCCCGCCATCTCGCCAGGATCAACACCCTTGGAGTAGAGCTGGCCGGAGTGCTGTTGACTCATGGTCATATCGGGCACTATGCAGGTCTGGCCTTTCTCGGCCGCGAAGCAATGAACGCAACACGGCTACCCGTGTGGGCGGCACCGCGCATGAGTGCCTTCCTCGCCGCCAACGTGCCGTGGAGCCGGCTCATCACGGCCGGGAACATCGAAGTTCGACGGCTCGACGGGCCGATCTCTCTGGGTGCGAGAGTGCAGGCGGAAGCGTTTCCGGTCCCTCACCGCGATGAGTACAGCGAGACGGTTGGATGGCGAGTCACGGGCTCGCGGCGCAGCTTGCTTTATGTACCGGACACCGACGGTTGGGATGGGTGGGAAAGCCCTATTGAGGAATACCTGGCGACAGTCGACAGAGCGCTGCTCGATGGGACATTCTTCAGCCGAAACGAGCTAGACCACCGGGATCAGGCTGCGATCGCCCATCCCACAGTCACCGAGTCGCTGCTCCGATTTGTCGCCCTCGACGACACGGAACGGTCGAAGATCCTTTTCACCCACCTCAACCACACAAACCCGCTTCTCCGTCCAGACAGCGACGAGTACATCCGCGTCTTCCGCTCCGGAATGGAAGTCGCCACTGAGGGAGACATATTCGAGTTGTAGGGCTGCTAGGTCAGGTGACCGCCCCCGTCGAGCCGGATGATCTCCCCGGTGACGAAGTCATTCTGAATCAGATGCAGTGCCGCCGCCACTACGGGCTCGGTGCCACCAACCCGCTGCAGCGGCAGATCGGCGGCGAGTTCCTCGACGTAGGCGGCGTCTTCACCGGGTGGGGGCAAGATCACGCCCAGCGCCACGGCATTGACCCTGATGCCGGGTGCCAGCGCCACGGCTGCAGCACGGGTGAAGGTATCCAAGCCTCCCTTGGCAATCACGTAGGAGAAGTGCTTCAGATACGGCGTCGAGGTGCGGACGTCGGTAACATTGAGCACTGCGCCTTGCGAATCGTCTCCCAGGGCTGCGGCAAATGCTTGTGTCAGGAACACCGGAGAAGCCAGGGTCAGATCGTGACTGCGCTGCCACCCGGCGAGGTCGACATCAGTAATGGTGTCGGTGGCGAATCCTGAGGCAGAGTTGACCAGAATCGAAACCTCACCAAGGGCATCGGCCGCCATGTCGATGAGTTGCGGCGCCGCCGCCGGGTCACCCAGATCGACGGAACCGACGGCCCCTCGCCCTCCCCGGCTGTGGATTTCTGCCAGCGCATCCTCGGCGGGGCCCGCCGAGCTGTTGTAGTGCACGAAGACCGAGGCACCTGCATCGGCAAGCGCCAGCGCGATGGCTCGCCCCACCCGTCTGGCGCCACCGGTGACGACTGCAACCCGGTTGCTTATGTTCATCAGTGGGAGGCTAACCCGCGCCACATGAAATGGCACAAGCCGGTGGATTGACTATCTTTTCGCGGGTGAGCAAAGAAGACCCCAAACATGGCCGGTGGATTCTCCCACTGGTGGTTCTCGCCCTCGTGGCGTTCACCTATACATTCGTCAATAATCTCCCCGCCGCCGAGACCAAGGTGACGACGACGGTGGCCGCAGGTACGACGACAACAACGACCGAACCACCCGAGGAGACAACCACAACCACACTGCCGCCTGAAATAGTCGCCTTCGTCGGCAACGCCGACACCCTGGCCGCAACCGGCGTAGATCTCCGATCGCAGGCAAACACGATCAATGATGAGTACCCCGACGTCACCGGCTACGGGGCGACGCGTGATCTCATGAGCGCGCTGCGGGTGGACACCGCAGCGTTCGTAGAGGAGGTCGGTGCGGTCGTCGTCCCATCAGCCGCTGAGGAGAAGTGGAGCGATGTCACGACCTCCGCGGCGGCCATGCAGAAAGCGGCCGACGATATGTTCGATGGTCTGGTCAACACTTCGGGGTCGGAGAAGAGGCTTGCAGCTCTCGACGACTACAACATCGCAGCGGCCACTTTCGACCAAGCGATCGATGCCGCGCAAGAAGCGGCAACGGACCTCTAGAGGGCAGATGACGAAGAGAAGACGGGGCCGGATGGCCCCGTCTTCTCTTGTCCGGAAGGAGGAGGTCCTGCCGTTCTGCTATCCGATGAGTGTTACGACTCCACGTCGCTGCAGACCGTATCCGTGATGAGCGCAGTCACCACGTAGGGATCCATGTTCGCATTGGGACGCCGGTCCTCGATATAGCCCTTGCCGTCGCGGGCAACCTGCCACGGTATCCGAACCGAAGCGCCCCGGTCGGATACCCCGTAGTTGTATTCGGTCCAGGGGGCCGTCTCGTGCAAACCGGTCAGGCGCTGCTCGATGCCGGCGCCGTACTGCTTGATATGGATATCCGCCTTCTTCCCAAGGGCTTCGCAAGCGGCGATGATGGCGTCGTAGCTATCCCTCATTTCTGCGGTCGAGAAGTTGGTGTGCGCCCCGGCGCCATTCCAGTCGCCCTGCACCGGCTTCGGCATGAGGTGTGCGGAGATGTCGTGGTCCTCGGCGATGCGATACAGCAACCAGCGGGCCAGCCAGATCTCATCCGAGACAGTGACGCCGTCGGCGGGGCCAATCTGGAACTCCCATTGCCCGATCATCACCTCGGCGTTGGTGCCGGAAATGCTCAATCCGGCTGCAATGCAGGCCTCGGTGTGGTGCTCGACCACGTCGCGTCCCCAGATTTCATCGGCGCCGACACCGCAGTAGTAGCCACCCTGGGGAGCGGGGAAACCGCCGGCCGGCCAGCCGTGGGGACGGCCGTCCTTGAAGAACGTGTACTCCTGCTCGATCCCGAAGAGCGGTTCATGTGAGGCGTACTTCTCGGCAATGGCAACGGCGTTGGCTCGAGTGTTGCTCTCGTGCGGGGTCATGTCGGTATTGAGGACTTCACACATGACGAGCTTGTCGTTACCGCCACGAATGGGATCGGGAACCACGCGTACGGGGTTGAGCACGCAGTCCGAGGCCTCGCCCGGCGCCTGCTCGGTGCTCGATCCGTCAAAACCCCAAACGGGAGGGGAATCGGCGTCGGGGACGATCTTGGTCTTGGACCGCAGCTTGGCGGTCGGCTTCTGGCCATCGATCCAGATGTACTCGGCCCTGTAAACCATATTGTTTGGCTCCTTCACATGACAACGCACCGGACAACCGGAGCCAAGCCCCGGGAATCCGGCGCTCGCCAGTATGTCAATTGAGGGTTTCCTTCGAGTAACAGGAATGTGAACGCTGTGTTTCGTTGGCTATTCAGGCTGTTCTCGGGGCCCGACCTCGCTTACCATCGCCCCTTGGAGGTGACATGCAACGGCAAGAGGAATACGTATTGCGGACCGTCGAGGAGCGCGGAGTGCGCTTTGTGCGGCTGTGGTTCACGGACATTCTCGGATTCCTCAAGTCGTTTGCGATCACTCCGGCCGAGTTGGAATCCGCCTTTGCCAACGGCATGCGATTCGATGGATCGGCAATCGACGGGTTCTCCCGAGACCAGGAGTCGGACATGCTGGCTCAGCCCGATCCGACGACCTTTCAGATCCTTCCGTTCAATTCAGGAGACGGCAGCGTCGCCCGCATGTTCTGTGACATCGTCACCCCCGACGGTGAACCATTCCAGGGGGATCCCCGCTGGGTGCTGCGCAAGAATCTCGAGCGGGCTCGCGCCCTCGGATACACGTTCTATGTTGGCCCCGAGGTGGAGTACTTCTACTTCGCCGACGCCGGTCCCGAGCCGCAGACACTCGACCGTGGCGGCTACTTCGATCTCACGCCGCTCGATGTTGCTCAGCAGCACCGTCGCAGCACAATCGTGGCGTTGGAGCATCTCGGCATTCCGGTCGAGTCTTCCCACCACGAGGTCTCCCCGTCGCAGCACGAGATAGACCTGCGCCACACCGATGGATTGACGATGGCCGACAACCTGGTGACCACTCGGCTGGCCATCAAGGAAGTTGCCATGGAACAGGGCATCTACGCAACATTCATGCCGAAGCCGCTGGAAGGGCACGACGGCTCAGGGCTTCATCTGCACTTATCACTGTTTGCGGGAGAGGACAACGCTTTCCACGATGAATCGAAGAGCGACAGCCTGTCTGAGGTCGCCCGCGGCTTCATTGCCGGCCTGATCCGGCACGGACGCGAAATCACGGCTGTGACCAACCAATGGGTCAACTCGTATAAGCGCTTGGTCTCCGGATTCGATGCGCCCGTGCTGTCGGCATGGGATCGCACCAACCAAGCTGCAGTCGTCCGTATCCCCAGCGTGGCCGGCAATCGGCCGGGCGCCACCCGTATTGAGTACCGCGCCCCGGATCCGGCATGCAACCCCTACCTTGCCTTGTCGACGATCCTCGTCGCCGGGCTGACCGGTATCGAACAAGGATATGAGCTTGGAGACGGGGAGTCGATCGGATCGGCGGAACGGCTACCGACCACGCTGGCTGAAGCCCTCGATGCAATGCAAGCATCGTCACTGGTGAAGGACACGCTGGGTGAGCATGTTTTCGAATGGTTCCTGCGCAACAAGCGACGGGAATGGCAGCGCTACGAACATCACGTGTCGCGCTTCGAGCTAGAGCAGTACCTACCGGTGTTGTGATGTTTGTCGCGGTTTACCCACCGGAACCGACGCAGCCTCTCATCGCAGCCCTGCTCGCTGCGGGGTACCAGCCGGTGCCGGTTGCGGACTTGGGTGCCTTGGAGTCACGCGTGCCCGACGGTGGGTGGACCGCCGCCGTGGTCGAGGTCACCTCGGATCTCGGAAGCTCGCTGATGATGTCGGCCAAGATGACAGAAGAGTATGGGCTGCCCGTGCTGCTCCTGATAGACCGCACCATGACGGCCGACATCGTGGGAGAGACCGGTTTTGCCGACTTCGTGTTGTCACCGGTCGATCGTACCGAGCTGCGGGTTCGCCTGGGCAGGCTCCATACGACTTCTCCGTTGGTCGCCGATGATGACATCATTCGGTTCCGCGACCTGCAGCTCAACACCGCAACCTATCAAGCAACCGTCGGCGGCGAACCGCGCGACCTCACCTTCATGGAATACGAGTTGCTGCGCTTCCTCGTCGAGAACCCGGGGAGGGTGTGGAGTCGCGACCAGATCCTCTCCAAGGTGTGGGGATACGACTACTTCGGTGGCTCCCGGACGGTCGATGTTCATGTGCGGCGGTTGCGGGCCAAGCTGGGTGAGGAGCGCTCCTCATGGATCACGACGGTGCGGAGCGTGGGATACCGTTTCGGTTGATTGTTCCCCGGGTCGCTCTCGCCCGGGTAGGGTCTGTTCAATTGAGCGTGGGAGCGACAATGATCTATCCGGTCGATGTGACTGTTGAGTACGGCAACGGGGAACGCAGCCGCGGATTAGCGGTGGCTGGGATCCTGGCTCCGATCAAGATGCTGCTGGCCCTGCCGCACTTCTTCGTGCTGGCGTTGGTCCAATTCGGGGCATTCATCGCCGGCTACTTCGGCTTCTGGGTCATCGCATTCACCGGGAAGCTCTCTCCGGGCATCGCCCGCTTCGTCCACAATTCGCTGGGCTGGAACGTGCGAATTACTGCCTGGTTCGGCAGTCTGCGCGACGAGTACCCGGCATTCGCGCTGGAGCAGCCCGAGTACCAGGCGCGGGTTGTCATCACCGAACCTACGTTGGAGCGCAGCCGCGGACTTGCCGTGGCCGGCATCATCTGGTTCTTGAAGGGCCTGCTACTGATCCCCCATGTCATCGTCCTGTACTTCGTCGGCATCGCGGCCGCCATCGCCGGCTACATCGCCTACTGGGTAATTGCGATCACTGGGGTGTATCCGGACGGGATCTTCAACTTCGTCGTCGGCGCGCTGCGCTGGTCAACCCGCACTAGTGCCTGGCTCCTCAGCCTCACCGACGAATACCCGCCGTTTGCGCTGCGCGCGTAACCCCGTAGCAGCTCGAGATCGACGAACAAACCCGAGGGGCTGTGGCGTCCCTGCGCGGAGCATGTTCCGGTCTCGGACGCCAACACCCGAGATGGGGTTGTCTATCCAAAACCGACCTCGTTCTGTAGTGTGTCGAACATGAAGCCACAGACTCGACTTCAGCTCGAGTAGGCGCAGCCGGCAAATCGTCTGCGCCCAACCTCCCATGCCTGCGCTGGGAGGTTTTCTGTTTCACGAAAGGAGAAGCGATGCACAGTCGCACACGAAGGGAGGGCCCGCTCTCATGGCAACTCCCTACCCCGCACACGTTATCGAGGCCCACTGGCGGAAACGCTGGGAAGAAGCGGAGCTAGGCCGGGTCGACCTCGACTCGGTCGACCCGGCTGACATCTTCTGCAACCTGGTCGAGTTCCCCTATCCATCCGCCGAGGGCCTGCACGTCGGTCACGTCTTTCGCTACGTGGGCGTCGATGCGTTCGGTCGCTACCAAAGGATGCGCGGGCGTGCCGTGTTCCAGCCGATCGGCTTCGATTCCTTCGGCATCCACACGGAGAACTACGCGCTGCGGATGGGCGAGCACCCCGCGGCGCTAACGGCGCAAACGACAGCTCGATATCGCGAACAGCTCTCGCGCATCGGAGCTGCCTGGGACTGGTCCCGCGAGGTCAACACCAGCCAACCCGACTACTACCGCTGGACCCAATGGATTCTGGTCCGGCTGTTCGAGGCCGGCTTGCTCTACCAGGAGGAGGCTCCGGTGATCTGGTGCCCTTCTTGTCTGACTGTGCTGGCGCGGGAACAGACCGAGAACGACGGCACGACGTGCGAGCGTTGCGACTCCCCCGTCACGAAGCGGGTCATGAATCAGTGGTTCCTGCGGATCACGGAGTATGCCGATCGGCTGCTGGACGGTCTCGATGAGCTCGACTGGCCGGAGCGATCGAAGGAGCTGCAACGCCAATGGATCGGAAGATCGGACAGCGGCTACCGATTGCACGACTGGCTCATCTCGCGGCAGCGGTACTGGGGCCCGCCCATCCCGATCATCCATTGCCCGGACTGCGGTGCTGTACCGGTCCCGGATTCGGAACTGCCGGTTCAACTGCCGGTGCTCGACGACTTCCGGCCGTCCGGCGATTCCCCACTGAGCCGGGTCTCGGAGTGGGTCGACACCGCATGCCCCGCTTGCGGCATTCCTGCCAGGCGGGAAACCGACGTCAGTGACACGTTCGTCGACTCTGCCTGGTACTTCCTGCGGTACCCGTCGACCGAGTTCACGGACCGCCCGTGGGACCCGGAACGAACCGCAAAGGTGCTGCCGGTCGATTTCTACGGCGGGGGATCCGAGCATGTGCAGCGGCACCATCTCTATGCTCGATTCCTGACCATGGCAATGCATGATCTGGGCCTGGTTCCATTCGAGGAGCCGGTACCCCGGATTCGGCTCGGAGGCATGATCGTCCTGGCCGGGGCGAAGATGTCGAAGAGCCGGGGCAACGTGATCTCACCCGACACGTATATCGCCGAACATGGTTCCGATGTGCTGCGGTGTGCGCTGATGTTCTCTGCCCCGTGGGGCAGGGGCGGCGAGTTCTCCGATCGCAGCATCGCCGGTATTGAGCGATTTCTCACGAAGTGCTGGCGAACAGTTGAGCAAACGGATGATGGTGATGGCGGCGACATGGCTGCGGTGGTCCAATCGGTCACCGAGGCCATTGAGCGGTTCTCATTCAATGTCGGGCTGGCCCGGCTCATGGAGTTTGCGGGTTGGGCGAGGTCCGGCGAGGCCAAGAGCGTGCTGGTTCGATTGCTGGCCCCATTCGCTCCTCATCTGGCCGAAGAGCTCTGGGAACGCCTCGGCGGACCCTTCTCCGTCCACACTCAGCCCTGGCCCGAGCTTCCCGAATCTCCCGCCGGGCCGGCCGAGGTCGAGATCGTCGTCCAGGTGGACGGGCGCCGGCGCGGCGTGGTCGCGGTCCCCGCGGCGGCGGGCAAGGGCGAGGTCGTGGCTGTTGCCCGGCAACAGATCGCAGCGGTTCCGCCCACCCCCGAGCGCGTGGTCTACGTGCCTGGGCGCGTGGTCAACTTCGTGTCGGCGTGAAACCCGAGGGGCTGTGGCGTCGCTGCGCGGAGTATGTTCCGGTCTCGGACGCCCAACCCGAGACGGGTTGCCGTTCTAGCCGAACTCGATCCCCTGCGCCAGCGGCAGGTCGTCACTCCAGTTGATGGTGACCGTCTGCCGGCGCATGTAAGCCTTCCACGCATCGGAGCCGGATTCACGACCGCCGCCGGTTTCCTTCTCGCCGCCGAAGGCCCCGCCGATCTCTGCACCTGAGGTGCCGATGTTGACATTGGCGATCCCGCAGTCGGAGCCTTCGTGCGACAGGAAGCGCTCTGCCGACTTCAATGAGTCGGTGAAGATCGCCGACGAAAGTCCCTGCGTGACGCCGTTGTTGATCTTGATCGCCTCCGCCAACTCGTCGAACTCGATGAGATAGAGGATCGGTGCAAAGGTCTCCACACCAAGTATCTCGGCATCGGCCGGCATCTTGATGATGGTCGGCTCGACGAAGAACCCGTCGCGATCGAGCACGTTGCCCCCGTAGAGGACATCACCGCCCTGCTCTTGCGCGATGCCGACCGCGGCCGCAAACGTATCGACTGCAGCCTGATTGATCAGCGGCCCCATCAATACGCCGTCCTCGAGCGGGTCGCCGATCGGCACCGAGGCGTAGGCTTCAGTGAGTCGCTTGGCGATCAGATCCGAGATACCCCGCTGGATGATGAGCCGGCGCAAAGTCGTGCAGCGCTGCCCGGCGGTTCCCACTGCGGCGAACAGCGCACCACGAGTAACCAGATCCGGGTCGGCATCGTCCATGACGATGATGGCGTTGTTGCCGCCCAGTTCGAGCAGCGAGCGGCCCAGCCGCTTGGCCACTGCGGTGCCCACCTTCTCCCCCATACCGCAGGAACCGGTTGCCGAGATCAGCGGCACCCGACCGTCGTTGATCATGGTGTCGCCGACGGTCGCCCCGGACCCGATCACCAGGTTGAACACTCCCTCGAAGCCGCTACCGGCCATTACCTCATGGACGATATTCGTCACCGCCACCGCGGTCAGCGGTGTTGAGCTCGATGGCTTCCAGATCATCGTGTCACCACACACCGCCGCAATGAACGCGTTCCAGCTCCAGACGGCGGTCGGGAAGTTGAAGGAGGTGATGACCCCGACGGGACCCAGCGGATGCCACTGCTCATACATCCGATGGCGGGGGCGCTCCGACCCCATCGTGAGCCCATACAGCTGACGGGAGAGCCCAACGGCGAAGTCGGCGACGTCGATCATCTCCTGGACCTCGCCGTCTCCCTCTGCCTTGATCTTGCCCATCTCGTATGCGACCAGGGAACCCAATGGATCCTTGTAGTCCCGCAGCGCGTTGGCCAGCCGCCGCACGTAGCCACCCCGCTCCGGTGCGGGCACCATGCGCCACTCTTCGAAGACCTCCATGGAGTTGGCAACGACCGCCTCGTACTCTCCGACTGTGGCTTGCTGCACCGAGGCGATCGGTTGCTCGGTAGCCGGGTCGATGCTGGTCAGCAATGCCCCGGTGGTCGGGATCCATCCGGCCGCATAGGCACCGGCGTTAGGTTCCTCCAGAACAAGTGCGCGCAAAATCTGATCACGGTTCACGATCGACCTCCTCGAGCGGTTGTTGCCGTGGGCCCAACGCTACTAGTGGAAGGGCAGCAGATAACTACGGCCACACCCCCCTTTGCAGCGCGGCGGTGCGGCAGCGCTGGATCGCAACAACTTGAGCTGCGGTACGCAGGTCGGGCTTCGGTATCGGCTCATCTGAGCCGGTCGCGTTGGTCCATGCCTCCTGATATGACTCCAGGCCCTCGGCCAATGACGCCCGCCTCGTGATAACCACCTCGGTGGAACGCCTCATCTTCTTGCGCAACTTCTCGACTACGTCGGCGTCGTCCCATTGCTGGTTTTCGATGTTCTGGGCCCATTCGAAATAGGAGACGACCACTCCGCCGGCATTAGCCAGGATGTCGGGGATCAGTTTGATACCCCGGTCGGCGAGGATGTCATCCGCGGCCGGCGTCGTCGGACCGTTGGCCGCTTCCACTACCAAGCGGGTGTCGATGCGCCCGGCGTTGCGACTCGTGATCTGATTCTCGATAGCAGCCGGTATCAAGATGTCACAGGGGATTTCGAGCACACCCTTTGAGGGCACCGCCTCGGCCCCCGGGTAACCCACAACAGTTCCGCTCTCATCCTTGAAACGCCCGGCGTCCCTCACATTGAGTCCTGCCGGATCGTGGATCCCGCCGCGCGAGTCGGAGACCGCGACTATCAGTGCCCCCGCATCGCGGAAAAGCTGTGCCGCATGCCGCCCGGCGCTCCCAAAGCCCTGGATCACGACCCGAAGCCCGTCGAGAGAGTCGATCCCGGCCAAGCCACCGATCGCCAGGAAGTGCTCTGTCACGTAGAAGGCACCCCGGGCAGTAGCTCCGTCGCGCGCGGCCAGACCCCCGAGTTCTACGGGCTTCCCGGTGACCACCGGCAGGTTGGCGGCACCAGGGTGCATCATCGAGTAGGTGTCGTACATCCAGGCCATCGTCTGCGCGTTCGTATAGAGATCTGGCGCGGGAATGTCGGTGTGCGGCCCGATGGTGTCGCCGAGCGAGGCAGTGAACCGACGAGTGAGCCGCTCCTGCTCACCGATCGACAGTCGGTGGGTGTCACAAACAATCCCGCCCTTCGCCCCTCCAAACGGGACATCGACGAGGGCGCATTTCCAGCTCATCCATGCCGCCAGCGCTTTCACTTCATCGACACCGGCATCTGGATGGAATCGCACCCCTCCCTTCCCGGGACCACGAATCGCTGAGTGGAGTACCCGGTAGCCGCGGAACATGTGGACGAACCCGTCGTCTAGCAGAACCGGGAGTGTGACTTCCATGATGTGCTCGGGCTCGAACAGCCACTCGGCGATACCTCGCCAGCCGTGCAGATTGTCGGCAAAAGGAACCGCTCGGTCGAACTGTTGCCGGGTGATGTGATGCAGATTGAGATCTTCGGTCACTCCGGTGGTCGCCATATCTTGACCTTCCATGAGACCTGTCAGCCTTCCTCCAACCTAACCCGCAGAAGGCGGGCTGGGGAAGAGAGCATGTGTTGCAGCATGCCGGGTGCACGTCCTGCCGTCAGGTACCGATCACGGTCTTCTGGCCGACTAACTCACACATTCCGAGGCCGGCCGGCGTGACCAGAGCCCGCGTTTGATGCCGCCAGATGGCAGTCCGGGTTCCAAGCACCAAATGTGCCGACGACACACGCTCCCGCTTCGATGCGCTCGAAGCCAATACGCTCACCACGATGGGTCTCGGGTGTGCGCGTCGCCCGTGATCAGGGCGCCGGTCACCGAGTCCACCGATTCCACTGTGTCGAGCCATGAGCCCCCGCTGCCACCAATCACCGTGCCGTTCCCTGCTAGCGAGCCGCAATCACCTCGATCTCGACCTGAACACCCAGTGGCAACGCGGCCACTTCGACCGTGGAGCGGGCGGGTTTGGCGTCTCCGACGTACTCGCCGTAGGCCTCGTTCACCACCGGGAAGTCGGCCATGTCCGCCAGGAAGATCGTGGTCTTGACGATATCGGCGAATCCGAGGCCCAGGTCGGCAAGGATGTTGCCGATGTTCCTCATGGTCTGATGGGTCTCCGCTTCGACACCGCCCGCCACCAGACTTCCCGCTGCGACATCCATCCCCACCTGGCCCGAGACGAAAACGAACCCGTTGGCCTCGGTGGCGACAGAGTAGGGACCAACCGGGGCCGGCGCGCTGGGAACGTCGAGAATCTTCTTGGGCATTGATACCTCCGCTGATGATGCGCTGTCAGGCTACCCGGCTCAATCGGAACCGGGCAGCAGCACTTCGTAGGACGAGGGATCACTCGGATCGATGCGGACCCATACCTTGTTGCCGCGCTCCATCAACAACAGCGTCGGGTCTTCTTCGAGCCAATCGCCCACAAACCGGTGGACGGCACCATCGATTTCGACGCGCGCTCTGACCCGATAGCTCACGCCGCCGGCGTCATCCATCTGCGACGTTTCGGTTCCCATGAATGTCGCCTCGATTACCTCTCCGGTCGCTAATCCGTGGTCGGGAACGACCGGTGGCTCACTTGGCGGAGCCCACGGCGGGACCGGGCTACCGCCGGCAGCGGACACGGGCTGCGGGCGACCTCGTCGCAGCGTTACCCAGAACATCGCGGCAAGTATGAGGAGAGGGATGGCGAGAAGAACTAGGGGCAAGATCAGCAGCAGGAAGTAGTTCTGAACGCGGGCGTCGCCGGGCCGGTCGGGGTTGTAGAGCAGGGTCTTGCGGTCGCCGAGTTCCGGGACGACAAGACCACCTAGATTCACCATCGACTCGTATCGATAGGTTGTGCCGTCGACCCGATATTCGTAGACCGGGCGATAAAGGGTATCGCCATCGCTATCGACGGATGGGATGAGATCCACCACCACCGCTTCGACGGTCTCGTGGGTCAGCACCCGAGAGATATTCGAGAACAGCCACCAACCCATGCCGAGCAAGATCGGCGCGAGCAGCACCACCGCCACCAATCTGACGCATCCTCCGGCGACACATCCGCTACGCCGAGCCATACGGGCAGGGTAGTTGTGGGTGTCTCGGTTGCCGGGCTACCTCAGCAGAAGGACTGACCGCAGCCGCAGGAACGCTGCTCGTTCGGGTTGTTGATCGCAAAGCCTGCGCCCTGCAACCCGCCGTCGCGGAAGTCAATCGTCGCACCGGCGACCATCGCAGCGCTCTCAGGGTCGACCACCACCCTCACGCCGTCAGTTTCATTGACGATGTCGGAGGCGTCGACCGCAGAGTCGAAGTACATGTCGTACGAGAAACCGGAGCATCCACCAGGACGAACAGCGAGCCGCAACGACAGGCTCGAGTCGCCTTCGGCCTCGATGAGTTCGCCTACTTTGGCGGCGGCGCTGCTGGTGAGTGTTACGCCCTCGAGGGCGGTGGTCTCGTCGTTTGTCATCATGGTCCTGCGACCTCCACAGCTGGATTTGGCTCGCCGGATTATATGGGTGATTTCCCACTATGGCGATAGGTTTTTTTGCGCTGCCGGCAGTCTACGCTTGTGCCCATGGTTCACATGACGGAAATCGAAGCGGCGCTCGCTCGGGTGATCGACCCGGAGTTGGGCGCCGACATCGTGGATCTCGGCATGGTCAAGAACGTGCAAATAGACGGCGGCACCGTGACGGTCAAGATCGCGCTGACCATCGCCGCCTGCCCCTTGCGCAACCAGATCGAGAACGAGGTAGTCCGCAAGCTCAAGGCCGTGCCGGGGGTTATCGACGTAGAGATCGAGATCGGCGCTATGACCCAAGCCGAGCGAACGGCGCTCATGGAGCGGGCTCGGTTACGGGCTCGCGAACAGGCGGAGCCGACGATGGTGCATCCGAACACGCGAGTGGTGGCGGTCAGCAGTGGCAAAGGCGGCGTCGGCAAGTCATCGCTGAGCGCCAATCTGGCTCTGGCAATCGCCGGGCAGGGCCATCGAGTCGGGTTGCTCGACGCCGACATCTGGGGCTTCTCGATCCCGCGCATTCTTGGGCTCGGCGGGGAGCGACTGGAAGCCGGAGCAGAAGGGAAGATCATCCCTGCCGAATCGCACGGGCTGCAGGTCGTATCCACCGGTCTCCTGCTCGACGACGAAGACACCGCCCTGATGTGGCGGGGCTTGATGCTGTCCAAGGCTCTAGAGCAGTTCCTGCGCGATGTCGCCTGGCCGCAGGACCTCGACTATTTACTGCTCGACATGCCGCCGGGAACCGGCGACGTGCAGATGGCCCTGGCCCGGCTCCTCCCGCAAGCGGAGATGGTGGTTGTTACCACGCCGCAGCTCGCCGCACAGAAGGTGGCGGCGCGGGTGGCGGACATGGCGCGCCGCTCTCATATGCCGGTAATAGGCGTCATCGAGAACATGTCAGGCTTCACCGCTCCCGATGGACGGCACTACCCGCTGTTTGGCTCGGGTGGCGGAAACGCGCTGGCGGAGGACCTCGGTGTCGAGCTGCTCGGTGCGGTGCCAATAGATCCTCGAGTCGCCGAGGGTGGTGACGCCGGGAGCCCCGTGGTAGTCGTCGAACCCGACTCGGCTGCCGCCGTTGCCATCGCCACGGCCGCCAAGGCGCTCACCTCTCTGTTGCCCCCCATTGCCGACGACGGATGCTCCGCCCGCCTCACCCTGGTGGCGGAGCAACTGGCCAAGATGGGCTGAGCGAACCTTCCCGTTCTGGCGTACAGCGGCCCGGGTACCCGCGGCGGGAGTTGCGCAAGAACCGTGTCACAGGCACAGATCGGCAACCAGCGGATAAGGGTTGACCGCAGCTCCGCCGCCGGGGGCCCACTCGAAGTGCAGATGCGGGATCGTGTACTGCGCGTTACCCGTGTTGCCGACGTATCCGAGCAACTCACCAACGGCCAGGCTTTGACCCACGCTCAGACCAGATGCCCAGCCGTCGAGGTGGGCGTAGTAGAACTCGTCACCGCTGTTGCCCTTGAGAGTCACTGTGATCCCGCCGAGTCCGCCGTTGCGCATGCGCTTGACCGTGCCGGCTTCGATCGCAACCAGCGGAGTACCGCGGGCGGCGATCATATCGACACCCTTGTGTGTCCGACCTCCGGATCGCGGATCACCCCAAGTGTCTGTGAAGGCAACGGCGCCATCCACCGGACAGACCATCGACGCTGCTGGGGGCGGCTCTGTGGTCGGCGGAGGCTCTGTCGTTGACGTAGTCGTGGTCGACTGGTCCGGTGGAATGGAAGTAGTAGTTTCATCCGGCGGGGCCGCGGTCGTCGTCGGGGCAATACTCGTCGTTGTCGACGTCGCCTCCCGTGCCAGCCGCTCCTCTTCCTCGCGGCGACGACGCTCCTCCTCTTCCCTGATCCGCCTTTCCTCTTCTTGGACCTCGTAGGCGCGAACGATGGCGTCATAATCCCGATTCGCCGTCTCGAGGCGACTCAAAATCGATGCAGCAAGTTCTTCCAGGTCTGTCTTGACGGCGGTCTGGTTCGACAGCGCCTGCTCGACCACGACCTGCTGCGCCTTGTAGCTGTCTTCGAGAGCGAACAACCTGATGACGATGTCGGTCCCTTCACGACTCAGGATGTCCAGGTAGCCGGCCCTGATGGGAACATCCTCGATATCTGCCGAATCGAAGAGCACAGAACTCGACGAACCCGCATATTTGTAGCGATCAACCGCAACGTCGCGGGCTGCAAGCCGGGCGGACGCAAGCTCCTGTTCTTTCTCAGCAAGCTCGATTCCGAGCGCGGTGAGCGAACTCTCGAGCTCGATCAGCCGGGCCACTGCGGTGTCGTACTCCGCGGTTACCGACTCCAGATCGGCAGAGATTGCACGCCGCTCCGCCTCGGCGGCCGCGACGTCCTCGAGCGATATCTCGGATTGGGCGGAGACGGTCAAGGCAGGCAGGAGCGCAATCACAAATGCACTTGCCGCGACGACGGTACGTCTCACACTCCCGGCCTTTCCTCCAGCCGAACGGTCGTTGCCCCGCCTGCATTGCCCGCACCCAAGACTACCCAACCCTCGTCGCGTAACTTGATGAGCTGAGAGCGGACCTGAAACACTGCGGCCATCCGCAGGTTGGGATCGAGACCGGCATAGACGATATCGACGATCTCATCGATGGTGGTAGCGCCCGAGCGCAGCGCGGTCAGGACTTCCTGCTCGCGTTGGACGCGGTGGGCGATGTACTCGGCAATCACGTTGCGAGCGTCGGGTAGCTGCGGACCGTGACCCGGATAGAGCCGGGCCGGGGCGAGCGCGGCAACCTTCTCCAGCGAGGCCATGTACGCAGCGGCATCCTCGATGATCACCGTCGATCCGCCGATGATGTGATCACCGGTGAAAAGGTAGTCGCCGAGACGAAAGCACACGTGATCGGAGGTGTGTCCGGGGGTGTGAACCGCAACCAGCCGATTTGCTCCGAAGCCGATTGGAAAGCCGTCCTCCAGCCGAGCGGTTGGTTCAAAGCCGTCTCCGGGCGCAAATCCGTAGACCGGCACATCCAGTTCAGCGCCGAGACCGTTGGCTGCCGGGGCATGGTCGGGATGGGTATGAGTGACGGCAACACCCACCGGGATCAGACCGGTAAGGGCCACCCGGATCGCATCGAGATGTACCGGGATGATCGGTCCCGGATCGAGGACGAGCGCCTCGCCCTTCGATTCGATCAAATAGGTGTTCGTTCCCGGCCCGGTGAAGGGGCCCGGATTGGGCGCCAGTACCAGCTCAATCGCAGTCATCAGAGATCTCTACGATCGGCCGACCCCGTTGCGCGGCAGCCTGTGCCGCCCGCCGCAGTGCATCCGGATTTGGTGCGACATCCCCCAGTTCGTCGAACCCGGATTCACCCGGCATCACCACCTCGAGGGCGCCGTCGGGGAGAACGCGCATCCGCGGCTGTACTGCGACCACCCGCTTGTTGCGCCACTCGTCGAGTGCAGCTTCGACAGACGAGAAGCGGGCGAGCTGTTCGAGTATGCGCTGTGTCGGGAACGGCACCAGCCATTCAACCGCCCGGGCTTTCTCCAACGCATCTCTCGGGACTACGAAACGGGCAGCGTCGATTTCCCTCTCATCCGGTTCCGGCACGACCTTCTCTGGGATGGCAGCTATGAAGAATCGAGCGTCGAACCTGACCGGCACCATGGTTGGTGTTATCCAGTTGGCGAAGTACGCCATTCGTCGACCGGTGAATTTGAGCCCGCGGCCACGGGCGCGTACAAAGACATCACCCTCGACCCGAGCAACAAACGGGGGATCGCTGAGCCATACACCGGTTTCCTCCACAACCTCCCTGACCCCGGCGGCCAGCCACGGCCCCAGCTCATGATCCGTAGATCCCTCTATGCAGGCGATTGCCGCGGCAGAGTGATCTCCCGGATCCACCACTCCGCCCGGGAACACCCAGGACCCGGCCATGAACCGGGCCGATGGAGCTCGGCGCACCATCAAGACCTCGATATCGTTCACTCCTTGATAGAGGACACACATAGTGGCGGAGGGTCGGGGCTCTCCGCTCACAGCACGGTTACTCGCTTCGACCATCGACGCACTCCCCACCGGCGAAGCACCTCCCGAATCTGGGGCGAAAGCAGGGCGAAGCCAACCGCATCGGTCAAGAAGCCCGGAGTGACGAGCAGAGCCCCGGCAACGAGAATCATGGCGCCGTGAACCAGTGGCTTTGCCGGAAACTGCCCGGCGGCGAACTCGGTCTGGAGACGAGCCAACTCAGCCCGGCCCTGCCGCGACACCAGCGACGCTCCGATGACCGCCGTCAATAGGACGATACCCAGGGTCGGCCACAGGCCGATCCGGCTCCCGATGACGATGAAGAACGCAATCTCGATTGGTGGAACCAGGATGAACAACAGAAATAGAATCGATGCTGGGCGCATGTTGGCGAGCATACCGGCATGGGTAGGCTCTGCCACATGGATCTACAGAACCTGCCCAGGGTGGATGCTGTGGCCGCGCAGCTTGTCGACGACGGTCTCGCCCCGCGGCTGGCGACGGTGCTGGCCCGCGAGTCAATCGATCGGGCACGATCGCTCGTAGTCTCGGGAAGGGCGGCAGACGCCGTGGCGCTGGCACGGCAGGCCGGGCGGCAGGTTCTGGCAGCAAGACCGACGCGAATCATCAATGCCACGGGTGTTCTCCTGCACACCAATTTGGGGCGAGCTACGTTGCACCCCCACGTTGCGGCCGCGGCAACCGACTCAGCCGTCGGATACAGCAACGTG
>JARFRN010000053.1 GCA_029287195.1 Acidimicrobiia bacterium
TTACTCGCCTCGAACCTTGGCCACGATCTCCCGTGCGGCCTCGGTCGGAACTTCCTGATACGAATGAAACTGCATTGTGTAGTTGGCCCGGCCTTGGGTCCTCGACCGCAGATCGGTGGCATAGCCGAACATCTCGGCCAGCGGCACCAGTGCGGTGACCACGCGGGCATTGCCCCGGCTGTCCATTGACTCGACCTTGCCCCGTCGGGACGACAGATCGCCGATCACGTCGCCCATGTTCTCTTCCGGAGTAACGACCTCGAGCTCCATTACCGGTTCGAGCAGCTTGACTCCGGCCTCCTTGGCGGCGTCCTTCATCGCCATCGAGCCGGCGATGCGGAAGGCCATCTCCGACGAGTCGACGGCATGGCTGCTGCCATCCTTGAGGGTGGCCTTCAGGTCGACGAGCGGGTAACCCGCGAGGACCCCGCCATCGAGAGCGTCGGCCAGGCCCTTTCCCACGGCCGGGATGAACTCACGGGGAACTTTGCCACCTTTGACCTCGTCCTCGAACTCGAACCCGGAACCGGGATCTAGCGGCTCGAGATCGATGACGACCTCAGCGAACATGCCGGAGCCACCGGTTTGGCGCTTGAGGCGAAGCTTGAAGTCCTTGACACGCTTCTTGATGGTCTCGCGGTAGGCAACCTGGGGGCGGCCGACGTTGGCCTCGACCTTGAATTCACGCAGCAAGCGGTCGACGATCACCTCGAGGTGCAACTCCCCCATACCCTCGATGATGGTCTGACCGGTCTCCTCGTCCGACTTGACTGTGAAGGTCGGGTCTTCCTCGACGAGGCGGGCGAGGGCGTTACCGAGCTTGTCTTGGTCGCCCTTGGTCTTCGGCTCTATGGCGACTGCGATCACGGGGGCGGGGAAAGTCATCGACTCCAGCTGCACCGGCGCCTCGACCGCGGCGAGCGTGTCCCCGGTCTTGGTGTGTTTCAGGCCGACCGCGGCAACGATGTCACCGGTGCGGATCTCATCGATGTCTTCCTGCGCTGCGGCGTGCATGCGCAGCAGACGACCGAAGCGCTCCTTCTTCCGGTCGGTGGTGTTGACAACGGCATCGCCCTTCGAGGCGGTACCGGAATAGACCCGGAAATAGGTGAGCTTGCCGACATAGGGGTCGCTCATGATCTTGAAGGCGAGCGCACTGAAGGGCTCGTTGTCGGAGGGCTTACGCTCCATCAGCTGGGTCTCGTCACCCGGCTTGAACCCCTGCATCGGGGGCAGATCGATGGGGCTCGGGAGGTAGGCAACGACTGCGTCCAGCAACGGTTGGACGCCCTTGTTCTTGAAGGCGGATCCGCACATGACGGGGACGAAGTCGCGGCTTACCGTACCCTTGCGGATCACAGAGCGGATCTCCTCCGGCTCGAGGTCCGCTTCTTCGAGGTATTTCTCCAGCAGGTCCTCGTCCTCAGAGGCAACGACGTCGAGCATCTTGTGATGCCACGCGTCGGCCATTTCTCGATACTCGTCCGGAATCTCGACTATCTCGCGCTCTTTGCCCTCCTCGTCGTGCCAGATGATGGCGTTCATCTCGACGAGGTCGATAACACCGTTGAACTCGGACTCGGCACCCATCGGGATCTGGATGGCAACGGGATTGCCGCCGAGACGCTCCACGATCGAGTCCACCGCGGCGTAGAAGTCGGCCCCGACCCGGTCCATCTTGTTGATGAAGCAAATCCGGGGGACACCGTACTTGTCGGCCTGACGCCACACAGTCTCCGACTGGGGTTCCACACCCGAGACTGCATCGAACACAGCCACGGCACCATCGAGCACCCGCAACGATCGCTCTACCTCGACGGTGAAGTCCACGTGGCCGGGGGTGTCGATGATGTTGATGATATGGTCGTTCCACTGCGTGGTGGTGGCCGCCGACGTAATCGTGATACCGCGTTCCTGCTCCTGCTCCATCCAGTCCATTACGGCCGCGCCCTCATGGACCTCACCCATCTTGTAGGTGCGGCCCGAGTAATAGAGGATCCGCTCGGTAGTCGTGGTTTTCCCAGCATCGATGTGGGCCATGATCCCGATATTGCGGATTCTCTCGAGAGGGGCGGTGCGTGCCATTGATTGGTTACCAGCGGTAGTGGGCGAAAGCCTTGTTGGACTCCGCCATCTTGTGGACGTCTTCGCGGCGCTTCACAGCAGCGCCGGTGCGGTTGGAGGCGTCGAGGATCTCGTTGGCGAGACGCAACGACATGGTGTTTTCTTTGCGCTTGCGGGCGAATTCGACCAGCCAGCGCACGGCCAACGTCTGGGCCCGACGAGGGCGAACCTCGACCGGCACCTGGTACGACGAACCGCCGACCCGGCGGGACCGTACCTCGACCGAAGGTCGCACATTGTCAACGGCTCGCTTCAGAACCTTCACAGGGTCATCCCCGGTGCGCTTCTCTACGGTCTCGAGTGCGCCGTAGACGATGCGCCGGGCAGCACCCTTCTTGCCTCGCCACAGCACCTTGTTGATGACCTGGCTGACGAGGACGCTCCGATAGACCGGATCGGGCTCGATCTTGCGAACTTCTGCTGGAGCTCTGCGCATCCCCTATCAGCTCTCTTTCTTGGTTCCGTAGCGGGAACGGGACTGCTTGCGGCCGTCGACCCCGGCGGCATCGAGCGCACCACGAATGACCTTGTAGCGGACGCCTGGAAGGTCCTTCACCCGGCCACCGCGCACGAGCACGATCGAGTGCTCTTGCAGGTTGTGGCCCTCACCCGGGATATAGGCCGTCACCTCCATCTGCGAGGTGAGGCGAACACGGGCGACCTTGCGCAGCGCGGAGTTCGGCTTCTTGGGCGTCACGGTGTACACGCGGGTACAGACGCCTCGCCTCTGCGGCGAGCCGGCGAGTCCGAGCGTCTTTGTCTTCTTCGGCTTCGGCTTGCGGCCTTGTCGAATCAGTTGCTGCACAGTCGGCACAGTGCCTTCTCTTCTCTCTTCGGCGCACCCCGACCCATGTTGTTGGGACGGGTACTTACAGACGAAAATCGGCGCCACCGCATTAGCGGGGGCCGCCGACCCCTTGTGGGACTGCTCCACTCACAACAGCACCGAGGTGCCTCCGGGTAAGGGGGAGTCCATCGGGAAAACCGGAGCGGGAGTATAGATGGCGCGTTCTGATAAACGCAAGCTCGAGCGAGGCTCATGAGATGCGCTTGAAGCTGGCTGCTACCCGACTCGAGGCTCATGAGATGCGCTTGAAGCTGGCTGCCGGCCAACTCCATTCGCGGGTCCACCTCACTGTTCTGGCGTCGCAGACCGGAGGCATATTCCGGCTTCGGACGCTAGAAGCAGCTGCAGTGCCGGGAGAGCCAGTCTCCCTACCTCAGTTGGAAGCCCAATCCCAATGGGTCGTCCGGATCCAGGACGAATGCTGCCTCACCAGTCTTGTAGGCACTCCCACGCACCTTTGTCACCACGGCATGCACGCCCGCAACTTCGGTGTCTCCGATGACCCGGCCGGTGAACTCGGTGCCTATGACACTCTCATGAACCAGGGCTTCGCCGCGAGCCAGCTCTGCCGTCGCATCGAGAATCGCCAACCGGGCTGATGTTCCACTCCCACAGGGGGATCGGTCGATCTCGCCTTCGGCAAACACAGTGATATTGCGCTGCCTCAACCCTCGGCCAGAGTGGTCGAGGGCTTCGAAGAAGATCGTGCCGTAGAGCCCGGACAGGCGGTCATCGACAGGATGTCGCACGGATGACATCCGACCCAGGACTCCCTTGACCTCGCGCGCCACAGCTACGAAGTGGTGCACGTGCTCGGGACGAACGTCAAGCCCGACATCGGAGGCATCTATCGAGGCGTAGAACGCACCTCCATAGGCAAGGTCTACCCCGACCACACCGTCGGATAGCTGCACCGGGATCTGCCATCCGCTGACATAGCTGGGGACATTGACGAAGGAGACTGTTTCGACGCTTCCAGACTCATTGACCGTGGCTTCTGTCTCGAGCCGTCCCGAGGGCACATCGACCACAACACGACGGTGGCTTCCTTCCCCACTCAGGTAGCCGGACTCGATCGCCCATGTGACGAGGGCGATGGTGCCGTGGCCGCATGCCGTGCTGTACCCGTCCTTGTGGAAGAAGACAACGCCGAGGTCGGCGTCCGGGTCGTTCGGGGGTACGACAAAACCCCCATACATATCCGCATGGCCACGCGGTTCGTTGACGATGAGCCGGCGGATATGGTCGGCGTACTCTGCTGCATAGCTACGTCTGGCGAGCACGGTCGACCCCTCGAATACCGGCGCTCCCCCAACAACGATCCGAAACGGCTCGCCGGCCGTGTGGTAGTCGACGACCTCTACGGGGCCCTCCATGAACACTCTGCTCAAGCGTCTATGGGATGGTCGATCTGGATGACTCCGGCTTTGATTCCGATAGCGACTACGGCGGACAGAACGATCAGGGTCAACAACAGCTTCTTCATGTCACCCCCCAGCTGTAGGTGTGTACCAAGGCTAGCGGTATGCGGTGGCTCTCAGCATGCAGCGAGCCCTCAGTTGTTGCGCTCTCCCTCCGGAGCGGCGATTACAAAGGCCGCCAACACTCCGGCGGCCAGCCCGAACAGGTGGGACTCCCAGGAGATATAGGAAGAAACCGGGGCGATGCCCCTGAGCACCATGCCGCCAAACAGCACACCCACAATGACGGCTACAGCGATACCCTTGATCGACTTCTCGACGAACCCGGCTACCAACAGGAATCCTGCGTAGCCAAAGATCAGACCGCTGGCTCCAACGTGGGCAGCGTTGCGAGCGAACAACCACGTTGCCAGACCACCGAGGACGGCGATGAAAGCCGTAACCACGAGCCAGCGGCGAATCCCCCCCAACGCCACGAACGCGCCGAGCAACAAGAACGGCACCGTGTTCGCCAGCAGGTGCCCGAATCCGCCGTGCAGGACTGGGGCCCACAGAATTCCGTCGAGTCCGCTCAATGTGCGCGGGACGATCCCGTGCTGATCTAGCCGTCCCTCGAACGCGAGGCTGTCGACAGCCTCGATTAGCCACATCAGGGCCGCGATTATGACCAGCAGCTGGATCGCTTGAACGCTCGGAGACCGCGGTGTTGTGTCGACGAGGGCCATGGCGGCAGCCTACCGCTCGTGCGGCTGCTCCCTCTGCTCCTTGGGCTGGTCGAAGATCGACAAAAGGTCGGCCTCCGCAGCCGGGCTGGACCGTTGTCGCGGCTTGGGCTTGGCTCCCGGCTCGGGGATGCGAATCCCTTGCATCGCGATTATGGCCACAAAAACGGCCCCGAACGTGTTGTCCCACAGGCTGATGGCAACGAACGCAACTACGGCGGCCGTTGCGATGGTGAGCCCCTTGGCGATCCGAAGCGCATAGCGAGGAGTGACCGCCTCGAGAGCATGCCACGCCATGTTGCCGCCGTCGAGAGGGAGAATCGGCAGCCAGTTCAAGGCACCCCACAGCAGACCGGCGACGACGAAACCAGAGACAAGCGCCCGGCCGAACGGGAACAGATCCGCAACCGGCTCGGTGTTCCTGGAGAGATAGAGCAATCCGCCCAGGGTCATGCCTACCGCCGAACCCGAAGCTGCGATGAGGAACCTCCGACCCGGCGTGAGCGGGGTATTTGCGGGGTAGGTGGTGACACCTCCCAGCCCGAACAGGGTGATCTTCACGGGGTGAGCACCGAACGCACGAGCGGTGAGGGCATGCCCCAACTCATGGAAGAGGACCGCGAGGAACACCCCAACGATCCAGCCCGCGACCTCGCCGGGTTCGTAGACCCCGAGCACCAGGATCCCGATGAGCGCAAAAGACCAATGCACAGCCACCGGGATCCTGAGAAACGAGAACCGCAGCATCAGCTAGCGACTGGTCTTCGGTGACTGTTTCACCTGCACGCGGCGTACCGGGATCTGTCGCAGCAGGCACATGCGGCACAAACCGTGGGCGACCGCCAGAGAGCGACCGCAATTACGGCACATCGCGTACATCTTCATATTTCAAGTGTACGGCCGATCGCGCTTTGTCGATACGGCCGTCCGACCCATTTGTCGTCTTTATCCCGGTCCAGGGTTAGCCTCGCTGCTGTGCATCGACTCATCAAAGCCTCGATCGTATCGGTCCTGATCGGAGCGGTAATCATCCCGGTCACCGGCTCGGCCGCCCAGGAATCACCCACAACGACGACGACCACCACGACGACAACGACGCTGCCCCCTCCGGAACTCCCATACAACGAGGAATTCGAAGTCGAGGAGTGGCACGACACATGGATCGACTGGCGTTTTGCCGACGAGCGCAACACGGCCATCACCCGCGGGTATCGTGTAAGCGGTCTCGAGGTCAATATCCCACCCAATGAGCGTCGGGGAACCGGGCCGTTCTGGAAACTGCCGGAGGATGTCGATGAGACGTGGTTTCGCTACCGCATCCGGCTTGATGACTTCACACCCATAACGAGCGGCAAACTTCCTGGCTTCGCCGGGATGCCCTATTTCACCGGGCGCGGCTGCAATCCCTCCACCGAGCAGTATCCGGGGTGGTCGGCACGCATGCTGTTCGAGGCCGCCGGAACGGGCGAAGCTGCTCCCGAGCAGGTTCCCATCGGCTACTACGTCTACCACCTCGATCAGCCGGGCAGCTGTGGCGAGTTCATGCTCTGGGGAGACGAAGCCACCCTCGACCAGGACTGGTGGTACTGCGTTGAAGGCCACGTGAAGCTGAACACCCCGGGCCTCGACGACGGGGTTCTCGAAGGCTGGGTCGACAACGAACTCGCTTTCACCCGTACCGATCTCAGCTTTCGTCGCGCCGCCGAGGACTGGCTCGATGTCCGCACCTTCTGGCTCAACGTGTATTTCGGAGGGTCGACTATTCCAAACGACCGCGACCTCACGCTGCGTATCGACGACCTCGCGATCAGCGAGACCGGTCGGGTTGGCTGCCCGAACAGGTTCTCGGATGATGACGGCAACCCGCACGAGGAGAACATCGAGTGGATGTTCCAGAACGAATACGTGTACGGCTGTGATGTCGACGGCTACTGCCCGAGCCGGAAGCTGACCAGGGCGCAAACGGCGGCGCTCCTCGACCGGATTCTCTCTCCTGCGCCGACCTCCCAGGACTTCTTCACAGATGACGATGGACATTGGGCCGAAGGACCCTTGAACCGGTTGGCGGCCATTGGGGTCTGGCGTGGTTGCGGTGAGGGTCTTGCGTGCCCGGATGACGGGGTGACCCGCGCCCAGTTCGCCGCGTTCCTGAGGCGGTCGTTCCCGATTCCCGCATCTGATGTCGACCACTTCGTCGACGACAACACGACGGCTTTTGCCGCCGATATCGATGCGGTCGCCGCTCTCGGGATCACCCGTGGCTGCCACATCCCCGACCACTACTGCCCCTGGGATCCGGTCCGCCGCGACCAGGCGGCAACCCTCCTGGCGCGATCGGTGCAGTGGTGGCAGTCTGCAGACTCCTAGTCGGGGATCTCCACCCCGCGGTCGGTCAAGATCCCGATAATCCGCCCGATACGAGCTTGGATCTGGTCGGCCCCACTCGCTTGCATCATCCGCAGGTTGATGTTCGTACCGCCGAGATTGCCCATCTCGCCGGTGCCGGAGCCGCCACCCGCCTGAGACACTAGATCTATCTTCTGCCTGTTCAGCACCGCCAGCTGTTGTCGCAGCGCTCCCAGCTCGGCGAGCAGGTCGGCGTCGGAGCGTTGCGTCTCCAACTCGCCGGCATGACCTGCAGCCTCGTCGCGCAGCCGATCTCTCTCTTTGCGAAGCTCGTACTTCTCGGCGAAGGCATCATCCGGCAGGGCCAACAGCGCATCCTGAATCTGCGCCAGCCGCAACCCAAGTTCGTCGGATTCCATGATCTGACGATAACGCAACTCCTGCTCTTGAGATGATGAGCGAGGACTCATCGGTGTTTTCTCCGACAAACGCAGTTCGACTCCATTAAGTTGTGGCCACCTCGACTACATCCGGCATACGAAGCACGTGGAGGGAGAGCGGATGACCGCCGGGCTGGATCGCGACACCCTGCATCTGGTGATGGGAACGCTCCGGGACTTCGCCGCCGACAATCTCACGGAGGCGTACCTGCTCGAGCTCGACGCCGAGGACGAATTCCCTGAAGAAATCGTCCGCAGCATGCTCGCCGACCTCGGCGTGTCCCTGCTCTTCATCCCGGAGGAATACGGCGGGATGGGTGCATCCACTTTCGACGTGTACCGGGTCTGCGAGCTTCTCGCCAGAATCGACGTCGGAGTCGCCACAGGAGTCTTCGCTACTTTCCTGGGCAGCGATCCGATCGTATTTGGCGCCACCGACGAGCAGAAGGAACTATGGCTCACCAGGCTCGCCGAAGAGGGCCTGCTGATGGCGTACGGAGCCACCGAGCCGGAGGCCGGCTCCGACCTCGGTGCGCTGCGCACCACGGCCAAACGGGTGGTGGACGGCGACAAGATCACCGGCTACGTGATCAACGGCAACAAGCAGTGGATTTCCAACGGTGGCTATGCCGACCTCTACACGATCCTCGCCATGGCCCCGGATGGGCCGACTTGGTTTGTCGTCGACGGGGACACGGCCGGCTTCGAGAAGGGTAAGCCCGAAGACAAACATGGTATCCGGGCCAGCAACACCGCGTCGCTCTCCTTGCAGGATGTGGCAGTCGATGCAGACCGGCTTATCGGCGCTATCGAGGGCCAGGGCCTGGTTCAAGCGCAGTCGGTATTTGGCTATACGCGACTGATGGTTGCCGCGTTCGGTCTCGGCGCAGGTTGGGAAGCCATGGACCGCGCCATTCCGTACTCAGCGGAGCGCATCCAGGGCGGGACCCCGCTCTCCGAGAAGCAGGGTTACACGCACAAGCTGATCGTCCCCAACGTGGTCCACCTCGAGGCGGCCCGCGCCTACATCGAAGAGACCGCCGCCCGGATCGACGCCGGCGGCCACGAGCTCAACACCGAGGGGGCCATTGCCAAGTACATGGGCACCCTCGCCGGCAACGCCGCTGCCGATGACGCCATCCAGGCTCTCGGCGGCTACGGCTACACCAAGGAGTACATGGTCGAGAAGATCGCCCGCGACGTGCGTATCACCACCATCTACGAGGGCACATCGGAGATCATGGAGATGACCATCGCCCGCGACCGGTGGCAGGAGCACATGAAGAGCCGCGGCGGCTACTACCACGACCGGGCCGGGCAACTCGAGGCATTGGCAGCCGCGTCTCCGAATGTCGGCGCCGACATCGCTGCGGTGGCAGCACACGCCCTCGCCGAGGTGATGGAGCAGGCCCGTATCCATCGGCTGACTCGGAACCAACATGTTCTGTTCCGACTCGGCGAATTGGTGTCGTACGCCGAATGCTCCGGAGCGCTGGCAAGGCGAGCCGCAACCGCTATGGCAGGCTCCCTGCCCGATAAAGCCGATACGCGGTTCACTCCCGAGATCCTGGCAGCCATATCTAGGGTGTTTGCCAGAGAGGCGGCGTTGCGAGTCGCCCTCGATGGGACTCGCTGGGTGTTGGGAGCTGCTGAGCCCGGGGCTGTCGACGCGGCCGGTTTCGATGCCGCCGTCGGCACCAAGGCGGTGGAGCAAGCACAGGCGGGAATGATCGCCGACATGGATCGGATTGCGGACGCCCTCTACAGCAGAGCCTGAGGCACGAAAAGCAGCGCTCAACAGGAAACGGGAGACCAACGAGATGGCGGAGAAGGCAGCCAGAGCGATCGCAGTGGTGGGGGTCGGAGCTGTGCTCCCGGACGCCCCCGACGCCGCCGCTTTCTGGGCCAACCTCAAGGCCGGCCGCTATTCGATAAGCGAAGTAACCACGGATCGCTGGGATCCCGCTCTCTACTACGACCCCGACCCCAGGGCACCCGACAAGACTTACTCGATCATCGGTGGTTGGGTGCGCGAGGTCGATTTCTCGCCGCTCGAGTGGCGTCTCCCCATACCTCCCAAGGTCAGCGACGCTATGGACCGCACTCAGAAGTGGGCCATCACCGCGGCCCGCCAGGCCCTCATCGACTACGGCTATCCGGATCGTCCGCTCGACCCGGACCGCACGGCAGTGGTCTTGGGAAATGCAATGGCGGGCGACATGCACTATCTAACGGCGCTGCGCGCATACTTCCCGGAGTATGCAGCCGAGCTGCGGCAGGCACCCACCTTTGCCGCCCTCGGTCCAGAGGTGCGTGACGCAATCCTCGATGAGCTACTGGCCGGGGTTCGCCACCGCTTCCCCAACATCACCGAGGACACGATGCCCGGCGAGCTCGGCAACATCATTGCCGGCCGGGTAGCCAACCTCTACGACTTCCACGGACCCAACTTCGTTGTCGATGCGGCTTGCGCCTCTGCCCTGGCCGCGATCGACGCTGCGATCGAAGGGTTGGAACAGGGCGACTACGACAGTGTGCTCACCGGCGGCGTTGATTCGAACATGGGTGTGCCCAGCTTCATCAAGTTCTGCAAGATCGGAGCCTTGTCGGCAACCGGCACCCGTCCCTACCACGAGGGAGCCGACGGGTTTGTCATGGGCGAAGGCGCGGCCGTATTCCTGCTGAAGCGACTCGAGGACGCCGAGGCCGGCGACGACCACATTTATGCAGTAATACGGGGTCTCGGTGGCTCGAGCGACGGGAAAGGCAAGGGCATCACAGCTCCCAACCCCGTCGGGCAGGAGTTTGCCGTTGCCCGGGCGTGGCGCAATGCCAACCTCACCCCAGACAGCGCAACGTACATCGAGGGACACGGCACATCGACCCGAGTCGGAGATGTCGTGGAGACCGAAAGCTTGGGAAGGGTGTTTGCCGACCTGGGACTCGAGTCGGGTTCGATACCGATGGGTTCCGTCAAGTCGAATATCGGGCACCTCAAAAGCTCGGCCGGTGCCGCCGGGATGCTGAAGGCACTCATGTCGCTCAACGACAAGGTACTGGCACCAAGTCTTGGCGGCGAGAGGCCCAATCCCAATATCGATTTCTCCCGATCACCGCTCTACATAAACAAGGAACTAGCCGAGTGGAAGGTCGAACCCGGCCAGGTTCGCACGGCCGGCGTGAGCGCCTTCGGCTTCGGCGGAACCAACTTCCACGTCGTGCTCGAGGAACACATTCCCGGCCGGCTGCAGGTCGAAGGCGGCAAGACCACTTACGCGGTCTCATCCCCGAGGCGGCGATCCGAGGTTGCCGATCGGCCACTCAAAGCACCCCTGCGCGGTGCACTGGTCATCGGAGCTCGAGATGAAGCCGCCGTGCTGGACCGGCTGCGGGAAGTGGTTGCCCGAGCCACAACGGGGGTGGCCCCTCCCCCGGCGCCACCCGCAGAAGCGGACCTGCGTTCCCCGGTTCGTATTGCCATCGACTACGGAGACGCGGCCGAGCTTGCGTCCAAAGGAGCCAAGGCGATCAAGGCGCTCGAATCGGGGAACCCCGGAATGTGGAAAGCCCTGCGGAACCAAGGAGTATTCCTCGGGCACGGCGAGCCGGGCAAGGTCGCATTCCTCTACACAGGGCAGGGCTCGCAATACGTCAACATGCTCTCCCAGCTGCGCGCCGCAGAGAGCATCGTTGCAGAGCGCTTTGTCGAGGCCGACCAGATCATGGAGCCGATTCTGGGGCGGCCGCTCAGCGACTACATCTTCGTCGACGGCGAAAACGAAGCGGCGATGCGCCAGGCTGATCTGCAGCTTCGCCAGACCGAGATCACGCAGCCCGCCGTCCTGAGCGTCGACGCCGCGTTGACCGACATGCTCACCGCGTACGGAATCCATCCGGACATGGTCATGGGCCACAGCCTCGGCGAGTACGGGGCGCTGGTGGCGGCAGGCGCGCTGCCTTTCGAGGATGCGTTGGAAGCCGTTGCAGGACGCGGCCGCGAAATGGCCAGCGTGCAAGTCGACGACAACGGCCTCATGGCGGCTGTGTTCGCTCCGCTGGATGAGGTCATACGGGTTGTGGAGGCTGTGAACGAGTACGTCGTCGTCGCAAACCTCAATAGCACCAAGCAAGCCGTCATCGGTGGCTCGACGCCCGGCGTCGAGGCAGCCAGCCAGGTGCTCGAGGACGCCGGCGCCCAGGTCGTCCCACTACCGGTTAGCCACGCGTTCCACACCCGGATCGTCGCTCCCGCCGGCAAGCCCCTCCAGGACCTGCTGCGACGTCTCCGTCTCGAGCCGCCGGCGATACCGCTGGTCGCCAACGTCGATGGAGAGTTCTACCCCATGGGTGGCAACGCCGTGCCCGAGATGATCGACATCCTCGGCCGACAGATCGCATCACCAGTTGAGTTCGTGAAGGGTCTGCGCACTCTGCACGAGGCCGGGTGCCGAGTGTTTGTCGAAGTTGGACCCAAAAAGGCGTTGCACGGCTTCGTCGAAGATGTACTAGGCGACGACCCGCAGGTAGTCGGGTTGTTCTCCAACCACCCCAAACTCGGCGACATCACCAGCTTCAACCATGCGCTGTGTGGTCTGTACGCAGCCGGCTTGGGTTTAGGAACCAGGGCCGACGCCGCGGAGTCCGTAGCCCCGATCCCAGCCCCGCCGCAGCCCACCACCGAGCACCGTCCGCCGAGCGTGCCCGGCCCGGCAGTGCCCTATTCCACGAGCCCGGGACCCGTCCCCGGCGGGGATGTGTACTCCCAACTCGGCTACCTCTTTGCCGACTTCCTGTCCAAGGGCCGCCAAATTCTCGATTCCGCACAGGCGCCGACCGCGTCCAAGGCACCAAGCGCCTCCTTGGACCACCCGGTGGTCATAACCGGGGCTGGGCTGGGTCTGCCGGGTGGAGATCGGGTCTTTGGAGACGACAACGTCCGCCGCTTACTCGAGGGCGAGCAATTCATCACAAGCGTCCCGGATCCGGCACGCCACAAGATCACCGAGAAGAAGATCACCCGGCTCGTCAAATCGGAAGCGGGCGGTGGCCATTTCGAGACCATCGACGATGACGAGGATGTCATCAAGCTTGCCGGGCGCGCCGGAAGGATCGACCTTGCAGAGGAATTCGGCTTTCCCGCCGAAAGAATCGACGCGCTAGACCGCACGAGCGTGCTGGCAATTGGCGCCGGCCTCGACGCGCTGCGCGACGCCGGCATCCCGCTCGCGATGCACTACAAGGCCACCACCACCGGCACCAGGCTGCCAGAGCGGTGGATGCTCCCCGAGGCGTACCGCGACACTACGGGTGTCATCTTTGCCTCAGCTTTCCCTGGGGCAGACTCAATTGCAGAAGAATCCGAGCGCTTCCACCGGGCACATGCCCTGGAGCAGCGGCTGGCAGATCTCGCTTCGCTCCAGCAGAGCGTGGACGGCGACCACTCGCTGTCGTCCGAACTCGCACGGCGTATCACCGCGCTCCAGGAGGAGATTGCAGACCTCGACTATCAATTCAATCGGAAGTACCTCTTCCGGGCGGTGTCCATGGGCCATGCTCAGTTCGCCGAGTACATCATGGCGCGCGGGCCCAACACCCAACTCAATGCGGCGTGCGCCAGCACCACCCAGGCGGTTGCCGTCGCCGAGGACTGGATTCGAACAGGTCGCTGTGAACGGGTTGTGATTGTGTCCGGCGACGACGTCACCAATGATCAGATGTTGCAGTGGATCGGTTCCGGCTTCCTTGCAGTTGGTGCGGCTGCAACCGACGACAGAGTCGAAGACGCGGCCTTGCCTTTCGATCGGCGCCGCCACGGAATGATCCTGGGTATGGGCGCCGCGGCCATTGTCGTCGAGTCGGCGGTATCGGCAGCCACCCGCGGTATCCAGCCGATCGCTCAGGTACTGAGCACGGTTACCGCCAACAGTGCATTTCACGGAAGCCGTCTCGACCCCTCTCACATCCGCTTTGTCATGGAAGACCTGGTCGACCAGGCAGAGCAGCGCTGGGGGATCAATCGGCAAGATATCGCCCCGTACACGGTATTCGTCTCCCACGAAACCTATACCCCGGCGCGCGGCGGTAGTGCCCAGGCCGAGGTGGATGCCCTGCGTCACGTCTTCGGAGAATCGGCCGATCAGATTGTCGTGACGAACACCAAGGGATACACCGGCCACGCGATGGGCGTCGGAATCGAGGACGTGCTTGCGATCAAGTCCATGGAGACCGGCATCGTCCCACCGGTACCGAACTTCAGGGAGCCGGATCCCGATCTGGGCAATCTCAATCTCTCCCACGGTGGCAGCTATCCGATCCACTACGCGCTCCGACTCGGCGCTGGTTTCGGCTCGCAGATCAGCCTGACGCTGTACCGCTACGTTCCAGCGGCAAGCGGTGTCAGGCCCAACCCGGATCAGCTCGGATTCGAAACAAGGATCGTCGACCGTGTCGCCTGGGAACGGTGGTTGGCGACCGTCAGCGGCAACCCGGATGCAGCAGTGCAAATCGATCGGCGCACGCTGCGGATTCGCGATGACGGGCCACCTGCGGTTGCACCAGCCGCCGCCGTCGCCGTTCCCGTCCCGCAGCAAGTCGCCGCACCGAGTCCGCTACCAACGAAACCAGGGGCCCCGGTACCGACCGATTTGGGTGAACCCGAGCCGGAGGCAGATTCGAGTCCTGCTCAAACTGCAGCCACAACTGCTATCCCAGATTCGGTGGCGGACAGGGTGCTCGAGATCGTCGCCGAACAGACCGGCTACCCCACCGACATGCTCGACCTCGACCTCGACCTGGAAGCCGACCTCGGTGTCGACACCGTCAAACAAGCCGAAACCTTCGCCGCCATCCGCCAGGAATACGGCATCGAACGCGACGACAACCTCGCCCTACGCGACTACCCAACCCTCAACCACGTCATCGGCTTCGTCCACCAACGACGACCCGACCTGGGTGAACCCGAGGCGGAGGCAGGCTCGAGTCCCGGTCGAGCTTCAGTCATGCGCCCCCCGGCGGACCAAGCAGCGCCGGTTGTGTCGGTAGTGGCCGGCGACGACGAGGCAGCCGCGAACGTGCCCCGTCGGATCCCGACTCCGCTACTCCGGCCGCGCCTCGAGTCGACGAAGGAAACCGGTGTGGAGATCGACACCGAATCCAAGATCGTTGTCATGGCGGATCGGGGCGGTGTTGGTTCGGCCCTGGTCAAGCGCCTGCGGGAGCGCGGCGCAACGGTGCTCGCAGTCGACGATGCGCCCATAGCGGAGGAGCTGATCGGGCGCCTCGATGCTTTTGCCGCCGCAGGATCGATCACCGGCGTGTACTGGTTGCCTGCCCTCGAGCAGGCACCGGACATCGGCCGGCTCGATCTCGCCCAATGGCGCGAGGAGCTTCGCATCCGGGTCAAGCTGCTTTACGAGACCATGCGTCACCTCTACGACCAGGTGGGCGGAAACGGCACCTTCCTGGTCGCCGCCACCCGGTTCGGCGGCCTCCACGGCTACGGAGTAGACGGAGCGACTGCGCCGCTCGGTGGGGCGGTGTCCGGATTCACGAAGGCATTCAAGCGTGAGAAGCCGGAAGCCCTGGTCAAGGTGGTTGACTTCCCGCTGAGCCGAAAAACTGCGGCGCTGGCGGATGTGCTGATAGAAGAGACCCTGCGAGACCCCGGTGCCGTGGAGGTGGGCAGACGCAACGGGGACCGCTGGACTATCGGACTCACCGATGAGGTACTAGCCATGGCGTCGGCCGGGGTCGAGCTCAACGAGGATTCCATCTTCGTCGTAACCGGTGCGGCGGGCAGCATTGTCTCGGCGATCACCGCCGATCTGGCCTCCAACGCTCCTGGGGTCTTTCACCTGCTCGACCTAACGCCGCCACCGGACCCGTCCGACCCCGATTTGGTCGCCTATTCCAAGGACAGGGATGGCCTGAAGCGGACCATATTCGACCGCCTCCAGAAAGCAGGCGAGCGCGCCACCCCGGCGGTGGTCGAGCGCCACCTGGCGCGTATCGAGCGCAGCCACGCCGCCCTCTCTGCCATCCAGGCAATCGAAGCGGCCGGCGGCACCGTCCACTACCACAGCGTAAATCTCTTGGATGGCGAAGCGGTCGGGGCAGTCATGGCCGCAGCGGCCCAAGGCGGCCAGATCGACTTGCTCCTCCATGCCGCTGGTCTGGAGATCAGCCGATTGCTGCCGGACAAGGGACGCAAGGAATACGATTTGGTCTTCGATGTCAAGGCCGACGGCTGGTTCAACCTGCTCAAAGGACTGGGTGACACTCCGATCGGTTCGACCGTCGTCTTCAGCTCGGTGGCCGGACGATTCGGCAACAACGGCCAAACCGACTACTCGGCCGCCAACGACCTCCTGTGCAAACTCACGGCCAACCAGCGCGCGGTCGGGAGCGACACGCTCGGGGTGGCGATCGACTGGACCGCCTGGGGAGACATCGGGATGGCGACCCGTGGTTCGATACCCACCGTCATGAAGGCGGCTGGGATCGACATGCTGCCTGCTGCGGCCGGGATCCCGATCGTGCGTCGCGAAGTAACCCACCGTACTATCGGCGGCGAGATGGTTGCCGGCCTTCGCCTTGGCGTATTGACCGACGAATTCGACCCAACCGGCGGCCTGGCAACTGTCGCAACAAGCGACTCCCGCTCGTTGATGGCCGCCGCCGCCGAGAGGTTTGGCATCTACACCGGGTTGCAGGTCACGACGACCCTCGACCCAGACGAACAGCCCTTCCTGTTCGATCATCAGATCGACGGCGTCCCGGTGCTGCCCGGCGTCATGGGGGTGGAGGCGTTCGCCGCAGCAGCCTCGCTGGCGTTCCCCGACCTGAGCGTGGTGGCCATCGAAGACGTCGAGTTCCTGGCGCCGTTCAAGTTCTACCGAAACGAGCCGCGTCCCGTCACCGTTAGCGTCGGCTTTCGGCGTGACGGAGAGCACATCGTGGCGAAGTGCCGGCTCATCGGGTCGAGGGTGCTGGCGAACCAACCAGATCCCCAGGTCACTACGCACTTCACCGGCACGGTGCGGCTTGCCGACACGCCACCTTCGGTTGCCGGGTTCCCTGCACCGGCAGCGGTAGGGCCCGAACTCGAGTCCGGGCCCGTGTACGACATCTACTTCCATGGGCCCGCCTACCAGGTGATCGACCGGGTCTGGAATGCCGGGTCGGATGTCGTCGGGTCGATGGCGGCCGGACTTCCCCCCAACCACATGCCCGCCGATCGATCTCTGGCGACGACGCCACGTCTGACAGAACTGATATTCCAGACTGCCGGAGTATGGGAGATCGCCACATCTGGAGCCATGGCGCTCCCCCGACACATCGAGCGCGTGGTGTACACCGGCAAGCCCACCCGTGCCGTCGGGCAGCTGAGAGCGGTGGTTACCCCTCAGGCCGACGGATCCTTCGATGCAGTGGTAGTCGACGAGGAGGGAACCGGGTTCGTGAGCCTGTTGGGATACCGGACGGTACAACTACCGACCGCGCTAGACACCGCAGCAGCGACGCAGCTGCAGGAGGCAATTGCGAAGGAGGGCTAAATCATCTCGTTCGAGCGAATAGCGATCGTCAATCGGGGCGAGCCGGCGGTTCGCCTGATAAATGCTGTCGCCGAATTCAACGCAGAAAACCAGACTGCGCTGCGAACGATTGCCCTCTACACCGACGCCGACGAAAACTCGATGTTCGTGCGCGAGGCCGACGAGAGCTACTGCCTGGGCGCCGCCACGTTCAGCGACTCCGCCGGCAATCGGCAGGTTTCGTACCTCAACTACGACCTGCTCGAGCAGGCTCTCATCGAAATCGAGGCAGAAGCAGCCTGGGTCGGCTGGGGATTCGTAGCCGAACACGCAGAGTTTGCCGACTTGTGCAAGCGGCTCGGAGTGGTCTTCATCGGACCGGACGCCGAGGTGATGCGACGGCTCGGGGACAAGATCGCCGCCAAGCGCATCGCCGGGACGGCCGGGGTTCCCGTCGCACCGTGGAGTGGCGGGCCGGTAGACAGCGTGGCCGATGCCGGCCGTGTAGCCGCCGAACTCGGATATCCGGTGATGATCAAGGCAACCGCAGGAGGTGGCGGACGCGGTATCCGCAAGGTCGACGATCCCGACCAAATTGCTGCTGCGTTTGCTCAGGCCAAGGGGGAGGCACTGGGAGGATTCGGTGATGACACGGTGTTTCTCGAGAAGGCCATCACCGGGGCCCGCCACATCGAGGTGCAGATCATCGGCGACATCGACGGCACCGTATGGCCTGTCGGTGTCCGGGATTGTTCGGTGCAACGGCGCAATCAGAAGCTCCTCGAAGAAGCCCCTTCACCTGTGCTCAGCACCCAGGAGGACATCGAAATCAAGGCGGCGGCCGCCCGGCTGGGTCGCGAGGCCGGCTACACCGGGGCCGGCACGGTCGAGTTCCTCTATGACCCGGTAGAGGCCAGGTTCTCGTTCATGGAAGTAAACACACGTCTCCAGGTCGAGCACCCTGTCACCGAGGTCACGACGGGCCTCGACCTCGTGAAGCTTCAGTTGCACGTCGCTCGCGGCGGCAAACTCGAAGGCGATCCTCCACCTACCCGCGGCCACGCAATCGAAGCCCGACTCAACGCCGAGGATCCCGACCGTGATTTCCTCCCATCGCCCGGGACGATCGAGCTGCTCCGCCTCCCGACAGGACCCGGAATTCGCGTCGACTCCGGCGTCGAGGAGAAAGACCAAATCGCATCAGAGTTCGACTCGATGATCGCCAAGATCATCGCCTATGGCCGGTCGCGGGCAGAAGCCCACGGACGGCTGGTCAGGGCGCTGTCACAAAGCAGGGTCGTCGTCCGCGAAGGCTCGACCAACAAGGCCTTTCTGCAGCGTCTATTGCTGCACCCGGATTTCGGCAGCGGGGACTACAGCGTCCACTGGGTGGACGATCTCGTTTCTACGGAGGAGGCTCCGGCGACGGTCGCCGGCCCGGCGCTGGTCGCTGCTGCTATCGACGCCTATCACGAGCAAGTGGCAACCGAGATAGCCGCCTTCCGCGACACCGCCAACCACGGCCGCCCCGAGATCAAGGCGGGCATCGGGCAAACCGTGAAATTGAGATTTCGCGGGCAGCGTCACGAAATCGACGTCCACCAGGTCGCTCCGAACCGGTTCCGGCTCGAGACAGACGGTTCCGCGATCGAAGCCGAGATCGAACCGCTCGGTCGGACCGGCAGCCGGCTTCGTTGCGGCGGGAGGGTACACCGGGTGCTCTCCGTAGTCCACGGCGCGGTGCACTTCGTAGAGGTCGACGGTGTTGCCCACCGCATCACCCATGACGAAGGTGGAGTGATCCGCGCCCCTTCACCGGCGGTCGTGGTGAACATCGATGTCTCGCCCGGCGAGCAAGTCGACGCCGGACACCGCCTCGCCGTGATCGAGGCCATGAAGATGGAAACCGCAATCAATGCCGAGTTTGCAGGAATAGTGCGCGAGGTGCTCGTTAGGCCGAACACCCAGGTGAGCACCGGAGCCCCACTGCTCGTCATCGATCCCGGCGACATAAACGGCGCCGGACGCGAGGCCGCGGATCTCGACCTCGGTTCTCTCGCAGCACCGGACGACGACACGACCCACCGCGGCTGCGGACACTTCCTAGAGGCGCTCCGGTCCATGTTGCTCGGGTGGGATGTGCATCCCGACCTGCTCGATTCGATGGTCGCCCCCGGCAGCGAGCAGTGCACTGCAGGCGGAGCCAACCCGACGATTCGCCGTCAGGAGGACAAGACTCTCGAGATCTTCGCCGACGTCATCTCGTTGTTCCGTCGTGCCCTCCCGGCCGAAGACACCAACGCCGAGCGACGCACCTCCGAGGAATACCTGTTTGACTACATGCGCGACCTTGGCGCTCACAGTGGAACCCTGCCCGAGCGCTTCACCGGCCAACTGCTGCGCACCTTGAACCACTTCGGAGTCGAGTCGATTGACCAGACAACACCAGAGCTGGTCGAGGCGCTCTTCCGGATCGCCAAGTCCCACGCAAGGATGCATTCGCAGATTCCCGCTCTGTTGACCGTGTTGGAGGACCGCCTCGCCCACGTCGGAGAACCCGACGAGCGCTTCGGCGAACTGCTCGACCGGCTCGTTCACGAAACACAAGAGCGGTATCCCGCGGTGCACGACATCGCCATCGAGCTGCGCTACGCCGCCTTCGACACGCCGTTCCTGGAACAGGTCAGGAATCGGACGTACGCGGAGGTCGACGAGCTACTCGAGGAGTTGGAGGCCGATCCTGATCCCGTCGATCGAGAGCGCTTGATAAAGGCATTGGTCGATTGCACGCAGCCACTCAAGCCCGTCCTGTCGCGCCGGTTCGCCCGCGCGTCCGCGCCGCTGCGCGAGGCGCTGCTCGAAGTGATGACCCGCCGCTACTACCGCATCAGGGATCTCGGCCCCTTTGCGAGCCACCGCACCGACGGATTCACCTTCTCGAATACCGAATACACGTTTGAGCAGCGTCAGATCAACGTCGTCAGCACCCACCTCCGCTACAAGGAGCTGAAGCGAGGCCTCAGGGCACTGCGCAAAACTCTCAGCGAGATCCCGCCAGACTCCGACGTGGTCGTCGACATCTACGTTCGCCGTCCCAGATCGCACGCTTCGCCTGAAAGGACCGAGAGGCAAGTGAGGGGAATCCTGAATCGGGCGCTCGGATCGGCTCAGCTGCGCCGCATCGTCGTGGCCATCTCTGGTTCCGGGGATGACAGATCGCTGGGCGACGTCCTCCACTTCACCTTTCGCGCCGACGGTGACAACGGCTACGCAGAAGAGACGGTGTATCGCGATCTCCATCCGATGATGGGCAAGCGACTCGAGCTGTGGAGGCTGTCTCTGTTCGAGCATCGCCGCCTTCCCAGCCCCAGTGACATCTACTTGTTTCACGCAGTCGCCAAGGAGAACCCGCGGGACGAACGACTCATAGCCCAGGCCGAGGTGAGAGACGTCACACCAATCCGTGACGATGACGGGAAGGTGATCCGGGTACCCGAGTTCGAAAGGGTGTTCCGCGAAGTCCTGGGGCCGATTCGGCGTTATCAGGCTCACCTTCCGGCACGGCGCAGGCTGCACTGGAACCGCATCGTTCTCTACGTCTGGCCGGTGCTCGAATTCACTCTCGGCGAGGTCGAGAACATCGTCTACAGGATCGCTCGCGAGACGAAGGGCCTTGGGATAGAGAGGGTTCTGGTCCGGTTGCGAATGCGCAACGCCGACGGTGAGATCGAAGCCCGGGTACTCACCATCAACAATCCCGGGGGCATTGGGCTGCGGCTCCAGCTCCGTGAACCTGGGGAGGGCCCGATGCGACCCCTTTCCGACTTGGCGCAGAAGATCGTCGGCCTGCGGCGACGCGGGCTCATGCACCCGGTCGAGATCATCGAGACCCTCCAGCACATGAGCGGGACCGACACCGCCGGACAACCAAGCGGGAGTTTCACCGAGTACGACATCGATCACACAGGAGACCTCAAACCTACTGATCGACCGGCGGGCGAGAACGAAGCGAACGTGGTTGTCGGCATCATCAGCAATCCCACCGAGCGCTACCCGGAGGGGATGCGGCGAGTCGTGGTACTGAGTGACCCTTCGCGCGGAATGGGAAATCTGGCCGAAAACGAGTGCCGGCGGATCATCGCTGCAATGGACCTTGCCGAGGAGGAAGATATCCCGCTCGAGTGGTTCGCCGTCTCGGCCGGTGCCCGCATCTCGATGGATTCTGGAACCGAGAACATGGACTGGATCGCCCGCGTCTTGCGCCGCATCGTCGACTTCACCCAAGCCGGGCACGAACTGAACATCGTCGTCGTCGGCATCAATGTCGGCGCCCAACCCTATTGGAACGCTGAGGCCACGATGCTGATGCACACCAAGGGTGTCCTCATCATGACGCCTGAGGCGGCCATGGTTCTCACCGGCAAACGAGCTCTCGACTATTCGGGAGGTGTTTCCGCGGAAGACAATCGCGGGATCGGCGGCTACGAACGCATCATGGGGCCCAACGGCCAAGCGCAGTACTTAGCGACCGATATGGCCGATGCCTGCCGCATCCTGCTCGACCACTACCACATCACCTATCGGGCCCCAGGAGAGCGGTTCCCGCGGGCGGCGCGCACTACCGACGGGCGCAACCGGAACGTCGCCGATGCTCCACACGGCGGCGAGTTTGCCACCGTGGGCGACGTCTTTTCCGAGGAGCACAACCCGGATCGCAAGCTTCCGTTCGAGATACGCCGGGTCATGGATGCGGTCACCGATTCCGATTTACCCAGTCAAGAACGATGGCACGGCATGCAGCACGCCGAAACCGCGGTAGTGATGGACGCTTTCGTCGGTGGCCACGCGGTGGCGCTGCTGGGACTCGAATCGAAACCGATGCCGCGGCTGGGGTTCGTTCCTGCCGACGGCCCGCTGCAGTGGACCTCGGGCACGCTCTTCCCGGTAGCGTCGAAGAAGCTCGCCCGGGCAATCAACGCCGCATCCGGCAATCGTCCACTCGTGGTGCTCGCCAATCTGTCTGGCTTCGACGGATCCCCGGAGTCGATGCGCCGTTGGCAACTCGAGTACGGCGCCGAAATCGGGCGCGCCATCGTCAACTTCGACGGACCGATCGTCTTCTGTGTCATCTCCCGCTATCACGGCGGGGCTTTCGTCGTCTTCTCGAAGACACTCAACGACAACATGGAGGTTGCCGCCCTGGAAGGTTCACGCGCCTCCGTAATCGGAGGTGCCCCGGCAGCGGCTGTCGTCTTCGCCCCTGAGGTGCGCCGCCTTACTGCGGAGGACTCACGGGTTGTGAAACTGAGCGATCGGCTCGCTACGAGCTCCGGCACCAACCGAGCCGAGCTGAGACAGCGCCTCGATGATCTGCGAGACGAGGTGGCGGACGAGAAGCAAGGTGAGGTTGCCGCCGAATTCGACCGCATTCACTCCGTGCAGCGCGCCCAGGAGGTGGGATCGATCGACACGATCATCCCGCTCCACGAACTCCGACCCTACTTGATCGGTGCCATCGAGCGCGGCAAGGATCGGGTCACCGGCATCGGTGGTTGATAGTGCCGATGCCGCAACCAAGCTGGCTGGCCGCATCACTGGATGACATCGCCCCCGACGCCGAATGGGTCGACAAGACGCTGGCGGCCCGACTCGACGGCATGCGCTATACCAAGCGCCATGACGAGGCGAAACTAGCCCGCTGGACCGCCAAACAGGCCGTGGCCGGGACTCTCGGGATCGAGGCTGTACGCGACATCATCATCCGCAACGCCCCGGACGGAGCGCCGGAGGCTCTCGTGGCAGGTCGGCCGATCGAGGCGGTGATCGCCATGACCGATCGCTCCGACTGGGCCGTGTGCATGGTCCTGCCCGGTCGCACCCGAATCGGGTGCGATCTCGAGGTCGTCGAGGCGCGCAGCCGGGCATTTGTCTCCGACTACTTCACCCCTCCCGAGCAGGAGGCTGTGGCCGCAGCCGGCGACGCCGCGGTCGCGGCCAACCTCATCTGGTCGGCCAAAGAGAGTGCCCTGAAGGTTCTGCGCACCGGGCTTCGGCAGGACACCCGGACGGTCGAGGTGACACTCTCCAAGCACACTGGTGGGGGATGGACCAGGCTCGAGGTCAAAGACGACGAGGGTCGCACGCTGCCCGGATGGTGGATACAGCACGGCGAGTTCATCCTCACCTGCGCCGCGGCAGCCCCTATCGCCGCACCGAAGTCCCTCCTCGTCCCCACCCCTCTGGCAACGGCCCGGCCGAGCCACAGATGGATGACGCAGCCGAGGCGCCCCGTTCCTGCGCCGACCGGTCCGAAATATCGGACGACAACCCGCAAGAAGGGCTAGGCAAGACGGCCCTCTCGTTCTTGCGTGAACCCGTCCGAAATGTCGGACGACAACCCGCAGGAACGGAGAGGGGGCCCGGGTCGGGGCCCCTCTCTATCAACGCGGCAGTCTCCAAAGGAAACTCCAACCGACCTGTCTGCGGCAGATCCGCAGCTACTCGTCGTCGCCGTCGCCGTCCTGAGCACCAAGGCTGGCAAGCCATTGGGCGGGATCCGCCGGTAGTGCCTCCTCCGTCATGCTCGGCTCGGGCATCTCGTCACCGAAGAGTCCGAGTGCGCTGACCACCGTTGCATCCGGCAGTGAAGGCTGGATCGACTGGTAGTTGGTGCTCCCGGTGCCCGCCGGGATCAGCTTGCCGATGATGACGTTCTCCTTCAAGCCGCGCATGAAGTCGGACTTGCCTTGGAGCGACGCCTCGGTGAGCACCCGGGTCGTCTCCTGGAACGATGCCGCCGACAGCCAAGAATCAGTGGCCAGTGAGGCCTTGGTGATTCCCATGAGCTCGGGGCGACCCTCGGCCGGGCCCTTGCCTTCCTCGACGAGCGAACGGTTCACATCGCGGAACTCTTGCTCATCCACCAGCTCGGCTGGAAGGAAGTGCGAGTCACCCGAGTTGACAACTCGCACCTTGCGCAACATCTGCCGCACGATCAGCTCGATGTGCTTGTCGTGGATGTCTACCCCCTGGCTGCGATAGACCTCCTGCACCTGGTCGACCAGGTAGCGCTGCGCGGCGCGGACTCCACGAATCTCCAGCACCTCTTTGGGGTCCAGCGGACCCTCGGTGAGCTGCGTCCCGGGATCGATAATGTCGCCTTCGGCAACTCGGAGACGGGCACGCCGCGGTAGCGGGTACTCGGTCTCCTGATCCTTGTCGGCAACCAGGATGCGGCGCCCTTCCTCATCGTCGAGGAGTTGGATGACGCCCCCGTGCTCCGCCAGCAAGGCCTTGCCTTTCGGTGTCCGAGCCTCGAAGAGCTCGACGACACGAGGCAGACCGTGCGTGATGTCCTCGCCGGCGACACCGCCGGTGTGGAACGTACGCATCGTCAGCTGGGTGCCGGGCTCGCCGATCGACTGGGCGGCCATGATGCCGACGGCTTCTCCCGATTCAACCATCAGGCCCGTTGCCAGGCTCAGCCCATACGAGGCCCGGCTTATGCCGTACCGCGATTGGTCGGTCAGCGGTGAGCGCACCCGGACGTCCTCGAGCTCTTCCTCGATCTGGATGGCCTGCAGCACTTCCCGGTCAATGATCTCACCGGCGCGTAGCTTGCGGCCGTCTCCGGTTTCGACCAGCTTGCGACCTACCTTGACGTCTTCGGCGAGAATCCGCCCGTAGATGCGGTTACGCAGGTTGCGGATCGGCTTGCCATCCTGGCGAACCTTGATAACGAGGCCGGTGTCGTCCGTCTCGTCATCATGGATGATGATCTCCTGGGCAACGTCCACGAGACGGCGGGTGAGATAACCCGAGTCGGCGGTCCGCAGTGCCGTGTCGGCCAAACCCTTGCGGGCACCGTGGGTCGAGATGAAGTACTCGAGCACCGAAAGACCCTCACGGAAGTTCGACTTGATCGGCTGCGGGATGATGTCACCCTTCGGGTTGGCCACCAGGCCGCGCATACCGGCAATTTGGCGCAGCTGCATCATGTTGCCGCGGGCGCCGGAGCGAACCATCATGTCGATCGGGTTGAACTGCTCGGCTTCGAGGGTCGCCTGCATGGCGTCCTTCACCTCGTCGGTGGCCTCCGTCCAGATCTCGATCAACTCCTGACGCCGCTCGTCGTCCGTGATGACGCCCTTGAGGTAGAGCGACTCCACCTTTGACGCTCGGGCGTCGTAGCTGTCGAGAATCGCTTCCTTCTCCGGCGGCGTTTTCACATCTTCGAGACCGATGGTGAGACCGGCCTTGGTTGCGAAATGGAATCCGAGACTCTTGATCGCATCGAGCGTTGCGGCAACATCCGGCTTGTCGTAGTCGTTGATGACTTCAGCAACCAGGGTACGGATATCCGCTTTGAGGACGGGAGCGTTGATGTACGGGAACGAATCGGGGAAAGCCGTGTTGAGCAGCGCCCGTCCGTAGGTCGTCTCGAGCGTCGCAGCACCATCGACCGGCTCTTCGGTGATCAGATGCCCGAGCGTATCGGCCAGGGCGGCGTGCCGCTCCGGGTCACCGGCGAGATCGCCGACGCGCAACTTGATCTTGGCGTGGATGTCGATGTCGCCGAGTTCGTAGGCCATCGCAGCCTCCTCGATATCGACAAACAACCGGCCTTCGCCCTTGCCGCCTTCGACGGCCTCGGAGAGGTAGAACATACCGATGACCATGTCCTGTGATGGAGTCACGATGGGACGGCCGGAAGCCGGCGAGAGCATGTTGTTGGTGGACAACATCAGAACTCGTGCCTCGGCCTGCGCCTCCGCCGACAGCGGCAGATGAACTGCCATCTGATCACCGTCGAAGTCTGCGTTGAACGCCTCGCACACCAGAGGGTGGATCTGGATCGCCTTACCTTCAACCAGCACCGGCTCAAAGGCCTGGATCCCGAGACGGTGCAGCGTGGGAGCCCGGTTGAGGAACACTGGATGCTCCTGGACGACCTCTGCGAGCACGTCCCACACCTGGGGACGGCGCCGCTCCACCATGCGCTTGGCGGCCTTGATATTCTGGGCGTGGTCGAGATCTACCAGCCGCTTCATGACGAAGGGTTTGAACAGCTCGAGAGCCATCATGCGGGGAATGCCGCATTGATGCAGCTTCAGCTGCGGACCAACGACGATGACGGATCGGCCTGAGTAGTCGACCCGCTTACCGAGCAGGTTCTGACGGAAACGCCCCTGCTTGCCCTTCAACATGTCGGACAGCGACTTGAGCGGACGGCTACCCGGGCCGGTCACCGCCCGGCCACGCCGGCCGTTGTCGAACAGTGCGTCGACGGCCTCCTGCAACATCCGCTTCTCGTTGTTGACGATGATCTCCGGCGCACCCAGGTCGAGCAGCCGCTTCAGCCGATTGTTCCGGTTGATGACGCGGCGATAGAGGTCGTTGAGATCCGAGGTAGCGAACCGGCCACCATCGAGCTGGACCATCGGGCGCAGATCGGGGGGGATAACCGGAACGGCCTCGAGGATCATCCCCGCCGGATCGTTCTTGCCCCCGGCGAATGGGCTGACGACCTTCAGTCGCTTCATGGCGCGCTGCCGGCGCTGCTGGGAGCGGGCCTCGAGATCCTCCCGCAGGGCGTTCATTTCGTCGTCCAAATCGGTGCGAGTGATCAGGTCCTTGACCCACTCGGCGCCCATCCCGCCGGTGTAGTAGTCACCGTAACGGTCGACGATCTCCCGCCACAACTGCTCCGACTCGATGAGCTGCTTGGGCTTGAGCGTCTTGAAGGTATCGAACGCCTCCTTGAGCAGCTCCTTCTCAACCGAAGCGCGCTCTTCGCGATCCTTGATCTCACGCTCGACATCGCGCCGCCGGGCGCTGATCTCCTGCGTGGGTGCCTCGGCCTCCTCCATCTGCTTCAGCTCGGCTTCGAGCTGTTCCAGACGAGCTTCCTTCCACTCGTCGAATTCCTCCCGGATCAGTTCGAGTTCATGGCTGGTGGCTTCCTCGAGCTCGGAGAGGTCGGCGTGACGATTCTCCTCATCCACAGAGGTGATGAGGTAGGCAGCGAAGTAGATGACCTTCTCGAGATCCTTGGGCGACATATCGAGCAGGTAGCCGAGCCGGCTCGGGACCCCTTTGAAGAACCAGATATGGGTAACCGGAGCCGCAAGCTCGATGTGGCCCATTCGCTCCCGGCGCACCTTGGCGCGTGTCACCTCGACGCCACAGCGCTCGCAGGTGATACCGCGGAAGCGGACTCTCTTGTACTTGCCGCAGTAGCACTCCCAATCGCGGGTGGGACCGAAGATGCGTTCGTCGAAGAGACCGTCCTTCTCCGGCTTCAGGGTGCGGTAGTTGATTGTCTCCGGCTTCTTCACCTCGCCGTACGACCAAGACCGGATCTGGTCGGAGCTGGCGAGGGTGATTCTCAGTTCGTCGAAAAGTTCAGCCACGTAGTGCCGTCCTTCCAGCTTGGATGCCCGTGGTTTCGGTGAGTGCTTGTTTCATCAGGCGGATCTGCATCAGGCGTCGACCTCGGCCCGTTCCGGGCGAGATATGTCGATTCCGAGGGAAGCGGCGGTGCGGAACACGTCATCTTCGAGTTCCTTCAGCTCGACTTCCTCACCGGCCGACAACATCTCAACGTTGAGGCACAAGCTTTGCATTTCCTTCATGAGGACCTTGAACGACTCTGGGATCCCCGGCTCGGGGATGTTCTCGCCCTTGACGATCGCTTCGTAGACCTTGACCCGCCCTTTGACATCGTCGGACTTGATGGTGAGCAGCTCCTGGAGGGCGTAGGCGGCGCCATAGGCCTCGAGCGCCCATACCTCCATCTCGCCGAAGCGCTGACCACCGAACTGTGCCTTGCCGCCAAGCGGCTGCTGGGTGATCATCGAGTACGGCCCGGTCGATCGGGCGTGGATCTTGTCGTCGACGAGGTGGATCAGCTTCAGGATGTAGATGTAGCCCACCGTCACCGGCGAATCGAACCGCTCACCGGTGCGGCCGTTGTACAAAGTCGCCTTGCCGGTACCGTCGACGAGCTTGAGGCCGTCCTCGCTCGGATGGGTGTGCTCGAGCAACGCGACGATCTCGTCCTCGGATGCACCGTCGAAGACCGGGGTAGCAACGGTCTGCCACGGCTCGGCCCCATTGGCAGCCGGACTCTCGACGTCGCCGAACGACTCCCAGCCGCGAGAGGCTGCCCACCCGAGGTGGGTTTCGAGCACCTGACCCAGGTTCATGCGGGAAGGCACGCCGAGCGGTGACAGGATGATGTCGACCGGGGTCCCGTCCTCGAGGAACGGCATGTCCTCTTCGGGGAGCACCTTGGCGATTACGCCCTTGTTTCCGTGACGGCCGGCGAGCTTGTCACCTGCCGAGATCTTGCGCTGCTTGGCGACATAAACCCTCACGAGTTCGTTCATTCCGGGAGGCAAATCGAAACCGTCCTCGCGACGGAACTCCTTGACCGCAATTGCTTTGCCGCTCTCACCGTGCGGGACCTTCAGCGAGACGTCCCGAACCTCGCGGGCCTTCTCACCGAAGATCGCCCGCAGCAGGCGCTCCTCGGGTGTCAGCTCCGTCTCCCCCTTCGGGGTGACCTTGCCGACCAGGTAGTCGCCGGGACCAACCTCGGCGCCGATACGGATGATTCCGCGGTCGTCCAAATCGCGGAGTACTTCCTCAGCGACATTGGGGATGTCGCGAGTTATCTCCTCGGCGCCGAGCTTGGTGTCGCGAGCGTCGATCTCATGTTCTTCGATGTGGATCGAGGTGAGGACATCATGCTTGACGAGGCGCTCCGACAGAATGATGGCATCCTCGAAGTTGTAGCCCTCCCACGGCATGAATGCCACGAGGAGGTTGCGGCCCAGGGCCAGCTCTCCCTGGTCCGTCGAGGGTCCGTCGGCAAGCAGGCTGCCGACCTTGACTTTGTCACCCTCGGCGACTCGGGGCTTCTGGTTGATGCATGTGCCTTGGTTGGAGCGCTCGAACTTGCTCAGGTTGAAGGTGTGCTTCTTGTTGGCCCCTTCTTCTTTCACGACGATGTAATCGCCGGTTACTTCGACCACGGTGCCGGCAACCGGGCTGGAGATGACGTCACCCGAGTCATGCGCAGCACGTCCCTCTACACCCGTGCCGACCAGCGGAGCATCGGCCTGGAGAAGCGGAACCGCCTGCCGCTGCATATTGGAGCCCATGAGCGCCCGGTTGGCGTCGTCGTGCTCGAGGAACGGAATTAGGGCGGTGGAGACGGAGATCAGCTGCTTCGGTGATACGTCCATGTAATCGACCAGATCGGGCGTGACCTGGTCGACGTCGCCACCGGTCTTGCGGACGAGGACCCGATCGTTCGTGAAGGTGCCGTCGTCGTTGAGCAACGCATTCGCCTGGGCGATAACGTGATCCTCTTCCGCTGCCGCGGTGAGGTAGTCGATTTCGTTGGTCACTTTTCCGTTGTGGACTCGCCGATACGGGGTCTCGATGAATCCGTACCGATTGACCTTGGCGTAGGTAGCCAGCGATCCGATCAGACCGATGTTGGGACCCTCGGGAGTCTCGATAGGACACATCCGGCCGTAGTGGGAGGGGTGAACGTCGCGCACCTCGAACCCGGCGCGCTCCCGCGACAGCCCACCCGGACCGAGCGCAGAGAGCCGGCGGCGATGGGTGAGGCTGGCCAGCGGGTTGGGCTGGTCCATGAACTGACTCAGCTGGCTGGTTCCAAAGAATTCCTTGATCGAGGCAACCACCGGCCGGATGTTGATCAGGCTCTGCGGGGTGATGGCCTCAGGGTCCTGCGTCGTCATCCGCTCCCGGACCACCCGCTCGAGACGAGTCAGCCCGACCCGAATCTGGTTCTGGATCAACTCACCGACAGTTCGCACCCGCCGGTTGGTGAAGTTATCGATATCGTCGATGCGGTGACCGGGGGTACCCATCCGCAGTTCCATGAGGTAGCGGATGGTTTCGAGCATGTCGTCGTGGCTGAGTAGACCGTGCTCGTCGGCGTCGTAGTGGTCGAGGTCGACGGGCTCACGGCCGAACTTGAGATCGAGCTTGTAGCGACCTACCCGGGTGAGGTCGTAGCGCTTCGGATTGTAGAAGAGGTTGTTGATGAGCCCCCGGGCCGACTCGATAGTGGTGAGTTCACCGGGACGCAGCTTGCGGTACAGGTCTAGCAGCGCCTCGTCCTTGCTGGTCGCCGGGTCCTTCTCCAATGTATTGGCGATCAGCTCCTGTGCTTCGCCGGGGAACAACGCCAGGATTTCCTCATCGTTCTCCCCAAAGCCGAGCGCGCGCAGGAACGTGGTCACGTACTGCCGGCGCTTGCGGTCGACACGGACACCGACGGTGTCCTTCTTGTCGATATCGAACTCGAGCCAGGCGCCCCGGCCGGGGATCACCTTGGCCGCAAAGATGTCCTTGTCGGAGGTCTTGTCGATCGTGAGGTCGAAGTACACCCCGGGCGAACGGACGAGTTGGCTGACCACCACTCGCTCCGTGCCGTTGATGATGAAGGTGCCGTTCGGCGTCATCATCGGGAAGTCGCCTAGGAAGACCTGCTGTTCCTTGATCTCTCCGGTCTCCCGGTTGAGGAAACGCGCGGTCACGAACAGCGGCTTCGAATAGTTGGCGTCCTGTTCCTTGGCGTCCTCGATCTCGAGCGGTGCATCGCCGAAGCGGTGATCGGTGAGCTCGAGCGCGAGGTTTCCGGTGAAGTCTTCGATCGGCGAGACTTCACCAAAGATCTGCTTGAGACCGTGGTCTAGAAACCACGAAAAAGAGTCGTGTTGGACGGCCAAGAGATTGGGGAGGTCATGGACCTCGGGGATCTTGGCGAAGGACAGGCGATCGGTGCGCGCACGAGCCAAGGGAGACTCCTCT
>JARFRN010000073.1 GCA_029287195.1 Acidimicrobiia bacterium
GCCTTGGATCCGGGCTGCGGCCTCGATGGGATGGGCCGCCGTGTAGATCTGGACGGCAGGTCCGACCATGACGTGATGACCGATGCGCACTTCGTTGTTGTCCAGGATGATGCACGAGTAGTTCAGATACGAGTGGTCACCGATGTAGGTATTGCAGCCGTATGTGCAATGGAACGGAGCCTCGATGATCGAGTCCCGTCCGAGTTGCCCCAGCAATTGCTCGAGGATGCTGCGCCGCTCTTGCATGAGTTCGGAGCGATTGAAGCGTCGCAGGAGGGCTTTGACCTGTCGCCGCTCGGCTTCGAGATCAGAGTCGAGACAGTTGTAGCTCTCCCCGGCCAACATCCTCTCTCTGTTGGTCCTCGGAGCCATCCCGGAACTCCTCCCGTGCTGGGCGGCAACGGTGGTACCCGCTGCGGGCCAACCGCGACGCAGCCGCAGATGCGGGCAGCCGGCCACACCCCAACCAATACCCTGCAACAGCGAGGATGACAAGCCTCGAGCGCCGCGATTGCGGCATGATGGTGTCCGTGAGATCGAAATATCTAGCGGGGACATCGGCCGGCATCGCGCTGGCGGCGGCTGCGGTGACTTGGGTGGTCGCATTGGGCGGCGGGGGAGAGGAGGGCGGTGACGGTTCGCAGTCGGGCGAACCTGCGGCGGCAGAGACCCGCGTGGCCGAAACCACGCCGCCGGACCCTGCGCTCAGGTCTGGGACGGCGCCGCCGCCCCCCGTTACTGCCACGACGACGACCACTCTCGCGTCTTCGACCACGACCACCGCACCGCCGGAGACGATGACCACGTCAAGGCCCCCGGTGTCGACGTCGAACGGATACACCCCAGTCCCGAAGCCCGCAGCGGAACCAAACACGGTCCCGCCGGGCGGCGCTCTCACCAAGCACCAGGCGGAGTACATCGCCACTGCGTTTGGTCTCGACGTCGCCGATGTGGAAGCGGCGATCGCCGAATTGGAGCTGCCACCCGAGGCCGCCGGCAACGCCGAGGGCTGGTTGGCGCCCGGCACCTACCGGCCGGCCGACGGTACGAGTGCAGGGGAGATGGTGCAGGCGATGGTGGATCGTCGCGTAGCCCAGCTCGAAGAGCGCAACGTTCCCCGGGAGCAGTGGCACCGAGTAGTGACGGCCGCCTCGGTGATCGAGAAGGAGACGTACAACCAGAACGAGAAGCCCCGGGTGGCGCAGGTGCTGGCAAATCGGCTGGCCGGCGGAGGGCCGCTGCAGATGGATTCGATCATTCTCTACCCGGTGCCCGAGGACCGCATCTTCACCACCAGTGAGGAACGGGCGTCCGACCAGCCGTACAACTCGTACAAGCACAACGGTCTGCCGCCTACGCCGATCTGCTCGCCGGACGAGGCGTCCCTCGACGCGTTCCTGGCACCGCCGCCGGGCGACTGGTGGTTCTACGTGACGATCGATCTGAACTCGGGGGAGACCCGCTACGCCGTCACCTACGAAGAGCACCAGGCCAACGTCGAACTGCTTCGAGCCTGGCTCGAGGACCACCCCACCCCGTGAGCGTGGCCCGCCACGTCGAGCCGTGGCCGCACCGGCCGGTGATGGAACCCTGCTAATCGCGAAATCGAGATACCGCAACGTGTCAAGAGGTGTCGCTGGCCCAGAGCCCGCGTGCTTGTCCAGCTGTTCCTCCCCGACGCAACTGCTCAGGCTCAGGGCCGCGAGGGACGCAGCTCAAGGGGCGCTGGGCTGATGGTGCTCCACGATGGCGATGTCGGCCGGCGGGGCAACACCGATGTTCGCATCGGCGAGGGCGCCGAGGATCGCCGGTATCGCCGCGTCCCTGGCATCGTTCCCGGCCTGGATACCCGGCGCATGCCAGAACCGGATCGACAACTCTATACCCGAAGCAACGACCTTGCTCCGAATCGAACCGAGTCGGTCGATACCATCGATTTCGGCCAACGGCGTCCGGATCACGTTGCGTACCCGATCGAGATCTGTGCCGAATTCGACGATGACTTCGACCGAAGAACGCCGTTCCTCCCCTGCGGTGTAGACCGTTACGGTCTTGTCCAGCATCTCGACGTTGGGTATGTGTACGTTCCGGCCATCGCGCTTCCGGATAACCGTCGTCCGACTGGTGATGTCGATCACCTCTCCGACGGTGTCGTCGACGGCTATCTCATCACCTACCGAGAAGGCGGCGCGTGTCGTGAGCGCCGCTCCGGCTCCGAGGCCTTCCACAATGGGCCGCGCCGCCAGCACGAAGATGAACACTGCAACGACCACCATGAGCGTGAGCCAGCCGATGTCGGCGCCGAGTGTCGTCAGTGCCCAACCTACGAACACTGCGACAATGAGAACCTGGAGAACTCTGGCTGCGAACGCGATCAGCGGCTCCGAGTGGTTGTCGACCCGCTTCAGCAGCCGTCGGCTCCAGCGGCGGGTCAGCCACGCCAAGAAGAGGCCGACAGCCACGAGGACGAAGGCCGCCAGGACGTTCTCGCCCGTCACCTCTTCGCCGGTTAGAGCCTCTCCCAGCTTGCTCAAGTCCACATTTGACCTCCAGTGGTGTTGCAGCACCCAGTATGCCCGTACGCGGTCACCCGCTTGGGCGCAGCCGAGCGACGGTGTCATCGACCTCCAGGAACAGTCGATTCGCTCCGATTCTCTCTAGCAGCCCGGAGCGTTCCAGCATATCCGGACCGGTTGGAGAACCCGGGCATAGGCGACCTCGACGCCGGCGGCGGCCAGGTCATCGAGCAACCCGCCCAGCTGTTCGATGGCCGTGGTATCGACTTTGGACACGCCCTCCGCGTCGATCACGCGGACGCCGGCCGGCAGGTTCGAGTTCGCCGGGCGGGTTCTGATGCCGCGTACGAAGAATGCTGCGTTGGCAAAGGAGAGTTCGTCGTCGATGCTCGGCCGTGTGGAGCCGCATGACTCGAATCAGCGCCGCGAGCAACGACAGCGGCATCGCTCCGGGTGAACACGCGCCCGACATGCGCCTCTCGCATGGCGGTCGGCGTAGCCGGCGCCTGCGGCTTTCGTTCAGCTGTCCCAGAAGGCTTCGAGCGCGGCGGTGACGGCGTCGAGTTGCTCGAAGTGGGGGAGGCCGCGCGTGCCGGGGATTCGGACAGCGGAGGCATCGGGGGCGCCGCCGACCAGTTCCGGTAGTCGGGCGAAGTCGGTGTGGGGATCGGTGTCGTAGAGCACCTGTATCGGGCACGGCACCTCCGCATAGAGGTGATTGAGCGCATTGGAGGTGAACAGCCGCCCGGAGAGGAACGCCGCCGGGGCGTACTCTGCTGCGGGCTGGTGTGCGGTGAGGTAGGCATACTCGACGAGTCCTGCGTCGGGCTCACCAGCGAAGCTCTTGGCGAGGAACCACCGGATCGAGGTGCGGGTTGCGAGCAGGTCGAATGAGACGCGGCCCACGATCGGTACCGAGAAGTAGGACTCCAGCCACTGCGCCTCGGCGGTCGAGCTGCGCGAGGACAGACCCGTGGGTGAGATCATCGTGAGGCTACGGACGCGGTCGGGGTAGTCGATGGCAGCTCGGGCCGCGAACTCGGAGCCGAGCGACAATGCCACCACGTGGGCGGGCCCGATCTCGTCGAGCGCGCCCACCACGGCCGCCGCCATCGATTCCGGAGTGTGCTCCACCTGCGCCCGGGAGCTGTGTCCGTAGCCGGGCAGGTCGACGGCGTACGTCGGCCGCTCACCCCGGTAGTGCATGAAGAGGGGGCGCATTTCGTACGCCGACGCGGCTGCGTTGACCGAGTGGACGAGGAGCACGGGCTCCGGATCGAGGTCCATTCCCGCTGCATACAGCGCGACCCGGCCGAGCGGTCCGGGAAGCGAGCGAACCTCGTCGGCGGGTACGGGATCACCCAGCGGCAAGTCGTGGTCCACAACAAACCGTGACCACGCCGAGGCCGCCGCGACACCGATCGCGGTGCCGGACACCGCTTTGGATACGAAAGACATGGCCGTCATCGTACAACGCTCAGCCCCTCGGGCACCTCCCCCGGGTGCCGCCGGTACGGAACCGGGCGCGCAAGAACGTGCGGGTCAAGGTATCACATCCAGTCATGGTCCATCCTCCTCGGCCGGTTAGATCAAGTCCCCGGCACATTTCGGCCAGAGGCGCGACCAGCGTCTTCTCGACACCCCCACAGATTCCAATGCCGGTCATCGGCCAACCGGATCTCAATCAGCAGGAACGGGTCTTCCCACACAACGGCAGTGATCACCGGCCGAGGCTGTTGGGGTGTCGACGAGTCGGCGGGGCCGATACAAGGCCCGGGTTCGCGGAGACGGCGCGTCATCGACGTCGGGATTCGGCTGCGCTCAGATCGCGAACGCGGCGACCACCGTTGCGTGATCCGACCCGGGCTCGTTACGTCGAGCATTTGGCTCGTCACTCATGGGCGGCAGCGGGCCCGGTTCCGCACCATGCTCACCGCAGGTGAGTTGCCCGGGTTTACCAGCTTGTAACCGGCGACGGCCACGAAGGTCATCTGGCGGGTTAGCGCCGCCCGCAGACGGAGCAACACATCGGGGCCAGTCTTTCGGAGACCCAGGACATCTGGCTGGCGCGAGTCGATGGCCGCCGTCGAGCGACCCGATCTTGGCGGTGGGCACCTCCGGCCTTTACGGATACGACGTTCAATGGTGTGATTCCGGCGGTTGTACGACCCTCCCCGGTGGTGACCTGCGGCTCGCCCCCACACTTGCCGCCTGCATCGCGGTGCTTGGAATTACCGACGTCTGCGCCGACTTCTAGGTCTGCGAAAGTCAAAGCCTGGACGGCCCCTCGTGGTAACGGCAGTTGACGATCCTCGCAGGCCCGGCCACGCACATAGTCAGGCAGGCATTCGTCGCCATGGCTCGTCCTGCTGGGGGTTGTCCCGTCGGAGCGATTGTCGTAGGGTCTCCGGCACCGGCTTCAGAGGATGGGAAGGACCGTAGTTGGACGCCGCTCCGGCTCTCATTGCGCTTGCATTTGTAGCTTTTGCGCTCGTCTCCCGTCGCATCGAGCGCACCTTTCTGACCGGGGCCATGTTGTTTGTGGCGCTCGGCCTGGTGATGGGCCCGGAGATCCTCGATACAGTGAATATCGGCGACCCCGGAGGCCTCCAGGAACTGCTGCTCGAGGCCACTCTGGTGATCGTATTGTTCACCGACGCCAGCGCCGTCAACTCGTCGCATTGGCGCGAGGAAGCTGCGCTCCCAGGGCGACTGCTCGGGATCGGACTGCCGCTCATGATTCTGGGAGGGTGGACGCTGGCGCTGGCGTTGCTCGGTGGGCTCGAATTCTGGGAAGCGGCCATCCTGGCAACCATGCTCGCCCCGACCGACGCCGCGCTCGGGAAGTCGGTCGTTTCCAACCCGCGGGTACCGGAGCGAATCCGCCAGGCCCTCAACGTCGAGAGTGGGCTCAACGACGGTATCGCTCTGCCCGTCTTCGTCGTTTTCCTCGAGGCGGCCCAGACTGCCGAGAAGGCGCTGGAATTCGGAGACTTCCTCGGCGAGCTGATTCCCGAAGTCGGCGTGGCGGTGATCGTCGGTGTCGCCGTAGGGGCGGGTGGCGCCAGGTCCATCGACTGGGCTACGGGCCGGCGCTGGGCCGTGAAGTACTGGCTCGAGATCGCAGTTGTCGCTCTCGCCCTGTTGGCCTTTGCGGTGGCCGACCCGCTCGGCGGCTCGGGCTTCATCGCCGCCTGGGTTGCCGGTGCGACGTACGGCAGAGTCGAGAGATCCCGCCCGGGCGATGTTCACGAATTTGCCGAGGCGACCGGTGACGCTTTGACCATGGGGAGTCTCCTCCTGTTCGGTATTGCCCTGGGACCGATACTCACCCGCGTCGGCTGGGATGGGGTCCTCTACGCCGTGCTCAGCTTGGCCGTCGTGCGCCTGGCTGCGGTTGCCGTGTCGTTGCTCGGTTCGGGATTGGCCCTGCCCTCGATCCTCTACCTCGGGTGGTTCGGTCCTCGCGGCCTTGCGACGCTGATCCTCACCATTGCCGTCGTCGAGGGCACAGACTTGGCCGGCGCTTCTACGATCGCCGAGGTAGCGCTTGTGACCGTGGCACTCAGCGTGGTCGCCCACGGGGCGACGTCCGGATGGGGGTCAAACGCGTACGCCGACTGGGTTGAATCACAAGCTGGGGATACCTCTTTGCCCGAGTCGCGAACAGTCCAGCCGGTGCGAGTTCCCCGCCGGTCTCGGCCGGGCACTCACGGTCAAGGCAAACACTGACAACCCAATTCGGTTCAGTTGGTCGTGTTTCATGGTTGATGGCAGCAATCCGCGTGATGAGAGTCACCGGTCTTCGAGGTCAAGCCTGACGCTGGGGAGGGCGCGGAATCAAGACGGGAGTGTCTCTGCTGTACCTCTGGTAATCCTCCTCGTCGCCCCAGCGCTTCTCGGCGCGAGCCTCGAGCATCGGTATGCCACTCACCCGGGTTAGCAGCAAGGTGACGAAGACGGGTGAGATCAAGGTGACCCAGCGCCATCCGGACAGCACCGGGAGGGCGATGATGGCGATGCCGGTCCAGAGGACGATCTCGCCGAAGTAGTTGGGGTGGCGGGACCAGGCCCAGAGCCCGGTGGAGATGAAGCGCCCTGCGTTGGCAGGGTCACGCTTGAAGGCTGATTTTTGTCGGTCGGCGACGACTTCGATCGCAAATCCGGCTACCCACACAGCGATGCCGACGATCCCCACCCATCCAATTGACCGGCGTTCGATGCCGGTGATGATCGCCAGTGCGCAGGCGACGGTGAGCAGCACCCATAGGCCCTGCAATGTCCATGTCATGAAGAACCGCAAGGGATCGACCTTGATTTCGTCGAAGCGGCCGTCGCGCCCGTCGCGGCGCACCCGGCGGAAGAGGAATGAGCCGAGGCGCAGAGCCCAGACAAACACCATGGCGCCGACGATCAGGGCGCGGGCGTCGAGATCGTTGCTGAGTAGTAGAGCAATGGCTACGACGGTCACATAGGTGGCGCTGCCGGTGAGGTCGAAGTAGTGCTCCGTCTTGGCGATGTTGGAGGGCACGAAGACGGCCCAGTTGATGACGTAGGCGAGTACCCCGCAAACCGCAAACACTGCGATCGAGCCGACCTCCGAGCTGCCGTCGCTGCCCGCCAGGATGACGAGCGCGCCTACTGCGACACTGACGACGATTCCGACGAGAGATTTCTGGTTTTCGCTGGTCATCTCAAGACCTTACGACTGTGGACTTGGGTTGCGCAACGCAGCCGGGCCCGCCGGGGCTCTACGGCAGATGGCGAGGTCAGGTTCCGCGAACCAACGTTGCGCCCAATCACGTGCCGGTCGGTCCCGGCTAATCCTGTAGCCGTTTCGTTGGATGGAGTAGGCTCCGCCCATGCTGCTCACGGCTGCGGAAGAGGGCCTCGTCATCGGCGACTTCGAGATCGCACGGCGGGTAGCTGAGGCTATGGAGTTGATTGCGATCGTCGTGATCGCCATCGCGGTTCTGGTTGCCTTGATCCGCGCTGCTCTCCATGGGGTGCGGAACAGCTGGGACGATGGCTTCGATACGTTCAAGTTCTCCATGGCACGTGGGCTTCTCATAGGGCTCGACCTACTCATTGCGGCCGACATCATCAAGACGGTGACCCTCGAAGCCACGCTCGAGAATGCAGCGGTGCTCGGGCTGTTGGTCCTCATCCGCACGTTCTTGAGCTGGACATTGGTGCTCGAAGTGGAAGGACGATGGCCGTGGCAGCACTACCTTGCCAACGCCGCGAGGGATTCATCCGCTCCATAGGAAGTCTACGAGCAGTCCCCTCCCGTCTTGCTGCTGATGCCGGTCACGTTGGGGATCGCTGGTCTTATCCTCCAGCGGTTGGCAGAAGTGGATCTAGATGAGTCTTCGACTTGTGATCGCGGCAAGCGCGGTAATCGCTCTGCTCGGCAGCTGCTCGGCAACCGGCACGAGCGCAACGTCGTCGGCGAACATTGTCGCCGGCCCCACAGATGATGAGTCGGCCACCACGCTGCCCACCACCACCACCACCACGGTCCCACCAGCGCCATCGACGATCTTCCCGTCCACTACTGAGACGCCGTCGTCGAGCGGTGAAATCGCGACATTCATCGAGCAACTGGCCGCGGAGGGCGGATTCTCCGGTGCGGCACTGATAGGCCACGAGGACGAGGTCGTCTGGCAGTACGCCTCCGGCCCAGCCGACCGCGAACAGAACCTTTCCAACCAGGTCGACACCAAGTTCAACCTCGGCTCCATGAACAAGATGTTCACCGCAGTTGCGGTCCTGCAGCTGATGGAGCGAGGGGAGCTGGCGCTTGACGACACGGTTGCCGATCTCTTTCCCCGCTATCCCAACCCGGACGTTGCAGCTCAGGTCACAGTTCACCAGCTGCTGACGCACACGTCGGGGCTGGGTGATACCTTCACTCCGGTCTTCGGCGAGGACCCCAATCGGTATCGCTCCAATGCCGACTACCTGCCGTTGTTCGTCGACGCGCCGCTCCTGTTCGACCCGGGCGAATCCTTTTCCTACTCCAACGCCGGATACGTGGTGCTGGGGTTGATCATCGAGGAGTTATCCGGCCGGGACTACTACGACTATGTGCGCGACCAGATTTTCTTGCCGGCCGGCATGGCGGACACCGATTCGTACGCGCTCGACGAATGCGTCGCCAATCTGGCGATGGGATACACCAGCAGGGACATCGACGGAAACGACACCGGCGTTCTCACCGCCAATGCGCCGTTGATGCCGGGCAGGGGCTTCGCCGCAGGCGGCGGATACTCGACCACCGAGGATATGTTCCGTTTCCGGAATGCACTGCTCGGCCACGAGTTGCTTACTGCCGAATCCACCAACATGCTCTTTGATGCGCAAGCGGAAGTGGCCCCCGGGTTCGAGTACGGCTACGGATTCATGATCCGTGAGGAAGAGGGCTCTATCGGCCACAGCGGGGGTGCCCCGGGTATCTGTTCCTTCTTCTCCATGTATCCCGACTCCGGCTACACGCTGATCGTCCTGTCGAACTCGGACGAAGATTGCCTGGCGGTCCTCAGACACGTGCAAGAGAATCCGCTCGGCTAGATCGCGTTTCGTTTGCTGTCAGCTCGCGGACAAGGGGAGAAAGAGTTCGAACAGCACGGCTTCTCGCGATCCGCCCCTCGTTGGCACCGAAGCAGATGCGTATTCCTCGCATCCAACGTGCCGTACGAATCTCAACGCAGATTCGTTGCCCTCCATGACTGCCATCCGCACCACAGAATGTCCCCGAGACGCAAGGTGACTTGCGATCGCTTGCACGACTGAGCTGCCCGCTCCGGCTCGTTGGTGAGACTGGTGGATGATGACCAGGCCGATCCAAGGCACCCCATCTGCCGGCGACCGATCGACGAAGTCCACAAGACCTACAGTCGTTCCGGACTCCTTGTCGGTAGCGACGAGCAGGTGCCGCAATGGATCGAGCAACGCTCCGTCGCAGTACTGCTTGACAGAGGCCGGGTCGTATCCTCCCGGTGGCGCGGCAACGTTGTCTCTCAGCGCTACGAAGTCGGGGTTGCTCGCAAACACAGCACAGATGTCTTCGACGTCTTCCACGGTGATTTCCTGCAACCGGAACCGCTCGGTTTCCAATCGGAGTGACTCGTGGCGGGACATCCCTTCAGCATACGGTTTGACTCGGTCTGTGGCCGGGTCGAGCTCCCGACCTTCTGTAAAGATGCTGGAGTGATCGAGATCCGTACCCTGCCGCCGGAGCGAATCGACCTGCTCGCAGAGATCGATCGCTCGGAGCACATCGATGCTTTGTACGAGGCTACTGCAGGTGTGCTTACGAGGCGTCGCGTGGCCATCGAAGTTCCGTCGTGGGATACCAATGGTGCCGGACCTCACAGCGTGGCCGGGCTCGTGGCAGAGGTGCAGCCCGTGCTCGAGCGTGGCGCCGTGCTCCTGGGTGCTTTTTCTGGTGAAGACCTCGCCGGAATCGCCGTGGTCGAGGAGGGGTTCGAGGGAACCATGGCGTGGCTCACTCTGCTCCATGTGAGCCATCCGTACCGGCGCCGTGGCGTCGCCAGTGCGCTCTGGGATGAGTCGATTGCCCGGGCGCGCCTCGCCGGGTCCCGATCGATGTACGTCTCGGCGACACCATCGGCTTCAGCTGTGGGCTTCTACCTATCCCGCGGCTGCGAAGTGTTGGCAGAACCGCTTCCCGACCTGTTTGCCAAGGAACCCGAAGACATCCATTTGATCTACCAAATCGTCAAAACAACACAGTTGGGCTAAGCACTCGGCAGACGTATCCAGCGCCTGCTGCGGCGCATGTAGTCCTCATAGTGGGACCCGTACTTGGCGATCATATGCTGTTCTTCCTCGGGCACTGCGAACGACCAAGCCACGAAGTCGACCAGCGCGCACAGCAAGAACAGCCACGACGTTCCGGCCAGGCCGACACCGATGAACACGATCACCCGGGACAGGTACATCGGGTGCCGTGATACGGCGTAGGCACCGGCCGTCATCGGCTCTTCTACCGGGGCGGTGGCAAAAGAGATGGAAGCTGCCAGCGACATGAGGACTGCCAGCGCGCTGATGATCAACCCGGAATACAGCCACCAGTTGCCTCGCTCCAGCGGCACGAAGAAGCTGTAGAGAAGCGTGAGCGGCATCAGGATCGCATGGTCGACAATCGCTGCCGTCCGCACCCCGGCGCCGGCGTCCCGCAGATCGGTCTCGCCCTCCATCCTGGCATCGGCCTTGTCGCCTCCGCCGAAGAAGGGGAAGAAGGAAGCGGCGTAATACGCCACGAGGATGATCCAGGCGTTCCACCAGCCGAAGTCGAAATCCGGTGACAGTGTCATGACGTCCTCCATGGCTAAGGCCCGGTGTTGTCATGGTCTCAAAATTGCCGTCACCTCGGAAGGGGGGACGGCTACCTCTCCCGCTGCTCTTCATCGATGAGGCCGAGGTCGCGGGCCGCTCGAGCGGCCTCTTGGCGGGATCCCACGTCGAGTTTTGTGAGGATCGCCGACACGTGATGGTCGACAGTCTTGGGAGAGACAAACAATTCTTCGGCAATCTCGGCGTTGGTCAGGCCGTCCACGATCAGGTTGAGCACCTCGACCTGACGCGGGGTTAGACCGGCAGGATGGGCCCGGGTCGCTTCCCGCGGGCCGCGGGGAATGCGGCGTGCGCCGAGACTCAGCAGCTTGTTGCGTACCAGCCTGCCGGCGGGAGCGGCCCCGAGGTCGTCGAGAATCTCCAGGGCAACCAGCAAATCATCCTCGCTGCTCGAGTCATACAGCGCGGTGGCCCGTTCGTAGGGACAACCGATTTCTTCCCACTCTCCGGCGGCCTCACGCCAGCGTCCGGCGATTTGCAAGGCATAAGGCGTCTCGGTCGATTGCGGGGCGATGTCGCTCGCTCCGGATCGCCACATCCAGAAGCCCAGTTCGTCCGTAATCCATGGTTGCCCGAGGGCCACTGCTCGCACATACGCATCTGCAACGGCGGCTCGGACGGCTTCGCTGTGGCCTGCCAGCCATTCCAGCTCGGCGCGAGCCGCCGCAACCGGGGCAATCCGTTGCAGTTCACCGGTCGGCTCGGCGAGGGAGGAAGCTTCCCGAATCCTCTCGGCGGCATCATCGTCACCACGTCTGGCGGCAAGGCGAGCCAGGGTTGCCAAAGCCGGCATCTGTGTGATGCCCGGCTGCTCCGGTTGCGCAAGTACCCACCTCAGATCGGCTTCGGCACCCGACCAGTCGCCGCGTTCCAGCCGCAGCGTGGCGCGCTCGGCGACCATGTAGTGGACCGAACCGCTCAGATCGCGCTTGGCTGCATACTCGATGCCTTCGGTCAGGTATGCGTCGGCGAGCTCATACATCCGGTAGTCGAGCGCCGTCCAAATGAGATTGGAATAGGCTCGCCCGGCGTGGTCATCGAAATGGAACCGGCGAGCGATGTCCAGGCTTTCGCGGAGCAGGTCAAAGCCGGTCATGTCGCCGACTCGCATTCGGGCACTGCCCAGGTTGTTGAGGGCGTGTGCCAGGGTCGATTGGTCGTCGCGTTTCCGGGCGCTGTTGATTGCCTTGGTGGACCACTCCACCGCCGGCTCGAACTCCTGTGCCAGCATCGCTAGCTGTGCAAGATTGCTGTAGGCCATGGGCAGCTGATCTGAGTCGGGGACGCCCTCCAATACCTTCACGGCGTCCCTGCCGGCTTGCTCCGCCGCGTCGGCCTGGCCCAGCCACCAGTGGAATCGGGACTGCCACCGCAGCACCTCGCCCTGTCGCTCCTCATCCCCCAGTTGCCGCCATAGCCCGAGGGCTCCGGCCGAAAGCTCGAGGGCCGCGCCCATCTCGTCGCCCAGGTAGCTCTCTACTGCGTAGTCGGCGAGAATGGAGGCTTGTTCCGCAGCAGTCAGGTCGCTCATGTGATCTGCGGCGATCCGAAAATGCGTTAGTGCCTCCTTGTGCGCCCCGGCGGCGCCGGCCTGCCGGGCGGCAATCGGAGCGAAGCGTGCCAGCGCAGTGCCGTTGCCGGCTTCGCCCGCGTGGTGCACGATGCGTGCCACATCACCACCGGAGGCTATGAGTTGCTCCAGGATTGCGGCATTGAGCTGGCGTTTCCGCTCTGCGAGCAACGAGTCGTGGATAGCGGCGCGCACTAGTTCGTGCCGGTACCACACCCAGGAGTCGTCGTACTTCACCAGGCCGCGGCGCCGACCCTCCTCGAGTTTGTCGGTCGTGTCTCCGGCGATGCTCGTCAATAGGGCCCGCTCGACCTGGGTTGGAACCACCGAGATGAGCTCAGCAATGTGCCGTGCCTCGGGGGACAGCCGGGCAGCGCGCGCCAGTACGGCATCGCGCACGCCGGCCGAAGCCGATACACCCGGTGTTGCCAGGGCTTCGGACACCAGGAAAGGATTACCCCCCGTGGCCTCGAACAACTCCTCGGGAGATCCGGAGTAATCGGGCGCTAGGGAGGCAACAGCCTCGCGGGAGAGCGGGGCCAGCGGAAGTCGATGAATCGACTGAGCGGGCACATCTCCGACGACGAGGCGTAGTGGGTGATCAGGTCCAACCTCCTCTGCGCGATAGGTGAGCACGAGAACCGTGCGCATGTGCGCGATGCGCCGCCCGAGAAACTTGATGACGTCGAGGGATGCCCCGTCTGCCCAATGCACATCTTCGACAACCGCGACCGTCGCCGGGCGGCCGCCGTCCAACAGTTCATATATGGCGTCGAGGACGTCGCCGCGGGGACCTCCAGAAGTCAACAGGTCCTTGAGCCCGCCTCCCGCCTGAATTGCGATGTCGCGAAACGGGCCGAGCGTGCGCGGGGTAGAGAGATCGTCGCAACCTCCCCACAGCACGCGCCCTCGATCGGCGATCTCGCTGACGAAGCTCCGGACTAGTTCGGTCTTCCCGATACCCGCTTCGCCGCTGACAACGACAACCGAGCCTGTAGCAGCGCTCGCAGCATCGAGTGCTCCTGTGAGCGTGTCGAGCTCGCCATCGCGCTCGAGCAGTTCCATGTACAGATCGTACTGCTGCAGTGGTCGAAGATGCCGGTAGCCCCGCCGTGGCGAGGCTACCGGAGGGAGGCAACGATTGCGGCGGCTACGACCGGAAGCAGTTCGTCTGGAGCCAGAGCAGTATCCGGCCGGTGATGCCACCAAGGGTCACTGCCGCCAGCAGCACCGATAGCGTGATAATCGGCCAGCTGAGCTGTGTCGGGAAGAACCGGGTGGCGAGATCCAGCAACGGCATTGTCGATCAGCGGTTGTTCAGGGCCGGCGCGGCTTGACGAGGGCGACGGGTCCGATTCGTCGCGAGGTTGAGGAAGCGCCCAAATCTATGGGGTCTGTCGAGCTCTGCGACGGGTGGAAGCTCGGCGGTGAGGCGTAGCTCGGCCGCCTCCCGTTTCCGTTCCTCCATGAGCGCCGAGACGAGATTCGGTCCCTCTGGGCTTGCCATGAGCGGGTTCATGCGGGGCTCCTCAGTGGTCTGGCTGACATACATTCATGATCTGTCAAACCCGAGCCCGGCACATCGGAGGGGGCTCCCCATATTGGGGTAGCTACTCCCCACATTTGAGCCGACTGCCTAGCTTTTGCCCAACTCGCTGCTACAACCGTTCCGTCTCGAAAGCCAACATCTCCAACCCACTCGGGTGCGAGCTTCCAGTTTGGTCATCGGGCCGACAGATGCGCCTTGACGGTGCGGCGGCTGATTTGCAGCTAATCGCCGATCTTGGTGGTAGTCCAGCGGGGGGCGACCGCCGGCAGCATCCCCTCATCGCCTTCGGACGGCGCCGCAGCGGGCGGAATTCCGTACCGCGTTGGCGGAGGAGGCGAGCGTTGCCGGTAGCCGGGCGGTCACGCCGGCACTAATCGGCGCATCGCCCCAAACCGTCCTGTTTGGATCAGCCGGCCCTCGCCAAGAAGGTCGCGACTTCGTTCCCGTAGCGCGTCGGGTCAGCGTTCCAAGATTGCACGTGCTCGGCACCATCAACCACAACCAGCGTGACGAGGTCGGGGCGTTTCTCGTGGAGGCGCTCGCTGACATCCAGCGGTACGGTGCCGTCCTCAGTACCGTGGAACACGAGGATGGGGAAATCGAGTTGGTCGGCATCGTCGATGAAATCGTGTTGCGACCAATCGAAGTCAAAGCGTAGGGATGCGATGAACTTGGCAGCCGTTGTCAGCGACTGTGGGATCTGCACACCCAGCAGCGGCAACGAGCGCTGGCTCGCCTCGTAGTCGACGGTGCGGCCGAAGTCGATGTTGGGTGAGTCAAAGATGGCCGCGGCCACCACGTCGGCCAGGTCCGACTCGTAGAAGAAGCTGAGGGCGTGTGCGGCGCCGGTGCTCATACCGACCAGCACGACGTCGCTGGCACCATGATCCAGGGCATAGCGTACCGCCCCTTCCACTTCGGCCCACTCGGTGGAACCGTAGCGGTAGTAGCCGCTGGGATCGCGCGGCTCTCCCGGATCGTTGCGGTAATTGATGATGAGCGCCGGATGACCGGCGGCGTTTATCGAATCGAGCAGTCGCAGCCCTTCGCGGCGCTCCGCCCCCTTGCCATGAATGAGGATCGCCCACGTATCGGCATCGGACGGAACGAACCAGGCGTTGAATTCGCCGAGAGCAGACCGGAACAGCACGTCTTCGTACGGCAGGCCCAGATCGGACGGGTCTGCCTCGTGATACCACGAATCGAAGTCCGCGGGCGTGCCCGGCGCCGGCCCCATTTCGCGCGTGAACTCGAGCACCCTGGTTGCCACGTCGTAGCCATCCTGGACCGAGGCGTCGACTAGAGCTCCGACATGCAGCCATCCATCGGGTAGGTCGACACCGTAAGCGCCGTCGGTCACCAGGTCTTTGTCTCCCCCCTCCTGGCCGCGAAACGCGATCCTGTCATCCTGCAGGGAAACAACCTCGAGATCGAAGTCATCGGCTGAATCTTCGTCGGGATCATCGACAGCGAAAGCGTCGCTGGCGAGTTCGCTCGAGAAGTACCAGCCTCCAGCCCCGTAGAACAAGAAGAGCAGGACGCCAACGACGATCGCAGCACGACGAAGAATCCGGTTGCGACGGGCCGTGCTAGAACGGGAGTTCTTCTCGGTGGCCTCATTAGCCGGACGCTGGGAATTGCTCAGGTCATCCATGAGTCTTTCCTCGAAGCTTGCACACGGTCATATCCCGAATTTACTCGCTTCGAGGGAACTGCCGCCTGCGGCATAGCCGGTCGTGACTCGACCGCTGTCAACCCCGACGCGACTTGCCGTCCAGTCACCGCGATGATGACTACGTCCAAAGTAGATCATCACGACCTGTTGCTCGGTCCGAGCAGGCGGCCGAAGACCCCCTACTAGCTCGCCTCGCAACGGTGTGCGGCCGCTTCTACTCTGTCATGCCATGGCCGACGAAACAGCTGCGAAGACCAAGCTCCCTGTGAAGG
>JARFRN010000158.1 GCA_029287195.1 Acidimicrobiia bacterium
AAGAGACAGGTCCTACGGTGTCGAAGATTCGATCAGATACATAACTCCTCGGCTCAGCGACCCCACACGTCAGCAGATCGGGGCCAAGAGTGTCCGCCGCATTCTCGAATGGGAGATGAAGTTCCTGCAGGATTCGCTCGACGCTGATCCGGACCAGGTGGTCATTCTCGGAGGCGATGCCGCAATTGACTATGTGATGGAGCGCACCGCCCGCCAAGGCTTCGAGTATGAGCCACGGATAGTCCGGGAAGTGCTGCATTTGCAGGCCGAATACATGGCGTCGATCGGCGCAATTGCTGAGCCGGTTGCGGACGAGGATCGCGCCGCCATCGAGCGCGGGGAGGCGGCAAGTGGCTGATCAATACGACAAGTGGCGTGCCGAGTACAACTCCGGCAACCGCCGCAGCGACGACTTCAAGACCCTTTCGTTCGAAGACGTACCGGCACTGGGACTCCCGAAAGACGGTGAGGTACCTGCGGAAGTGGGCTACCCGGGCCAGTACCCGTATACCCGTGGGATTCATGCCAGCGGATATCGAGGCCGGGCCTGGACGATGCGTCAGTTCGCCGGTTTCGCCTCTGTTGCCGAGACCAACGAACGCTTTCATCACCTTCTCAACGAAGGGCAGGGGGGCTTGTCGGTGGCTTTTGACATGCCCACTCTGATGGGTCTCGACGCCGACGACCCGCGGTCACTCGGAGAGGTCGGTCATTGTGGAGTTGCCGTCTCCTCTTCGGACGACATGGTGGATCTGTTTGCCGGCATCCCGCTCAACGAGGTATCGGTATCGATGACTATCAACGGACCCGCCGAGGTTCTTTTTGCATTTCTTCTCGTCGCCGCCGAGGAACAAGGTGTCGACTGGAAGCGGCTGCGGGGAACGTTACAGAACGACATCCTCAAGGAGTACATCGCACAGAAGGAGTGGATCTATCCACCTGAGCCGCACATTCGCCTCATCGTGGACATGATCGAGTTCTGTGGGCGCGAAGTCCCGGAATGGAACACGATTTCGATTTCGGGCTACCACATCAGGGAGGCCGGGGCGACTGCTGCGCAGGAGCTTGCCTTTACTCTTGCCGACGGCTTCGCCTACGTCGAAGCCTGCCAACGGCGCGGTCTCGATGTGGACCAGTTCGTGCCGCGACTCTCTTTCTTCTTCGATGCCCACATCGACTTCTTCGAGGAAATTGGGAAGTTCCGCGCCGCCCGACGGATCTGGGCGAGATGGATGCGGGACCGCTACGGCGCCGTCACGGACCGTGCACAGAAGCTGCGTTTCCACACGCAGACGGCGGGAGTCTCTCTCACCGCCCAACAGCCGGAAAACAATATCGTTCGCACCGCTGTTGAGGCGCTGGCCGCAGTACTCGGCGGAACCCAGAGCTTGCATACCAACGCTATGGACGAAGTCTTTGCCCTGCCGACGACGAAGAATGCGGAGATCGCCCTGCGCACCCAGCAGATCCTTGCAGAGGAGACGGGTGTTGCCTCCACCATCGACCCCCTGGGCGGTTCCTGGTTTGTCGAGGAAATGACGGATCGTATCGAGGAGCAGGCCGAGGAGATCTTCGCTTCGATCGAACGGATGGGCAGCGGTTCGATGCTCGACGGGGTCTTGCACGGCATCGAGGAAGGCTGGTTTCAGTCGGCCCTGGCGGATTCGGCGTACGAGTTCGAAAAGGCCCTCAATTCGGGTGACCGGGTCATCGTGGGAGTGAACAAGCACGCCAAAGACAACGAACCGCCCTTGGAGATACTCCGTATCAGCCCCGAGATCGAGAGCGCCCAGCGGGAGAAACTCGCTCGGCTGCGCGGAGCCCGAGATGACGCCGGCGTGCAGAGTGCGTTACAGAAGCTACGGATCGGGGCAGACGGCGACGCCAATCTGATGGAGTTGATTGTCGAGGCGGCTCGGGCTCGGGCCACCCTCGGCGAGATCACGGCTGCAATGGAGGAAGTCTTCGGTGGATATCGTGAACCGCCCCGAGTCTGATTCGGGCTTGCTGCGGCGCAGCCTGGGTGGGGTGTTCCTCGCGCTGTACTTCGCCCTCGCCCCGTCGACGGTCCCTGATTGGCGCAGCGACCCAGCGCTGCGGACTGTTGCCGTGCTGCCCATTGGTGAGCCCGTCGCATTTTTCGACCGCCGGTAGAATCCTCGTCGCCTGTAGTGGTTTGGAGGAGGCTCTCCCATGCTTATGTTGCGGCGATCGATGCTGTTTGCGAGTGCGATGGCGTTCGCCCTGATCGCAACCGCCTGCGGTGACGGAAACGGCGGCAGTTCGGAAACCACAGGAGCCGGTGTCGTATCGGGAGATGATGTCGTGTTCGGTTCCGGCGAATTACCGGCAACGGTGCCTGCCAACTTTCCGTTGCCTGCCGGGAGCTCGATCGGTAGCACCATGGTCGTGACCAGTACCGGTTTCACTGAAATTGTGGCCCGGGTCAACGCCGAGCGAAGCCCGACCGCCGAGTTCTTCGATCGAGCGCTGGAACAGGCTGGGTTCACTGTGGGCAGCTCGTCTGCGCAGGACCGTATCTGGCTGATCGAATTCAGCTACGACGGCGCCAAAGGAACCATCGAGATCAGCGAGCCGACCCAGGGGATTTCTCAAGCAGTGATCCGTTACAACGTGCCTTAGACTGCCGCAGTAGGCACGAGGAGGCTCATGGGCCGGCTGAAACGATTCGAAGACCACCGCTTCGTCGGTACCCGGGACGACATGCGGGTTCACGACTGTGACGACGAAGCCGTGCTGGCGCTTCTCGAAGAGCGCCTCACCGGCGACGATTTGCTGCGGCTCAATATGATTCAGACGTTCGCCCCCGACACCCTTGCCGAAGCCCGCAACCGGGGGTTCCGTCCTACGTGACCCGTTTCATCGACGCCCACGTCCACCCGCCGGTTGCCAGTTTCCTGGAGGGCCCAATCGCGGCCTTTCTCGACGACCTGCAGGCTCACGTGGACGAAGAGATCGTGGCGCAGACTGCCGACGAGCTAACGGCGTTCTACCGCTCGCGCGATGCCAAAGCGGTGTTGTTGGGTTGGAACAGCCGCACCAAGAGCGGGCTACGTTCCCTCGGCAACAAAGAAATCTCTGCGTTGGTCGAGCACGCCCCGGAGGTGTTCTATGGCTTTGGGGCTGTCGACCCGACCGGTGGCGCCGGGGCAGTGGCCGGTATCCACCAGGCAGCTCGGCTGGGACTGTCGGGTTTGTCCTTTCACCCCGCATCCGAGCGGATCGCGCCCTCGGACCGGGATGGGCGCCAGTTGTGGGAGACCGCATCCGAACACGGTCTCGTATGCCTCTTCCACACGGGGTTCACTCGTCTCGGGGCGGGCGTTCCCGGCGGTGGTGGAGTTGGTCTCGAGCCGGCGCGCCCGATCCACGTCGACCGGGTCGCAGCCGCTCATCCCGGGCTGAAGGTCATCCTTGCTCATACTGGGCCGCTGTGGCTCGATGAGGCGATTGCGATCACAGTGCACAAGGAAAACGTGCATCTCTGTCTGTCCGGGGTTTCCCCGAAAGCGATGAGCCCCGATTTGCTCGATCTGATTCGAGGCCCCTTGCTGCAGCGAGTGCACTTCGGAAGTGACTACCCGTTCGGCTCACCGGATTCTTGGCTTGCCGAATGGGACTCCCTCGGATTGTCCGATGACGTCAGCCGGGCAGTGCTGGTCGACAACATCGAAGCCCTACTGGCACGCTAACTCGATCTCGTCCGCGGGGACCGGTAGCCCGAGACCGGCTGCCACCAGACAGGCAACCTTCTGCTCCCGGAAATAGAAGAAGTGGTCGCTTCCTTTGAGGATATGGAGGGTTGCCCGGGCTCGATTGGCGTAGTCGATGATGAGCTGCGGGGACACGAGCTGATCCCGCTCACCGATGATGATCGTGCGCCGCGCCGGTTGCAGCGACTCGGGTTCGGGGAGCCGCTGCAGAGGATCGCTACCCACTCCCGGCGCGATTCCGACGTAGTTGTGTTCCGACCGGTCCCTAGCATGCCAGCGAAGTGCGGCACCGGCCCCGAAGGACCATCCGGCGACTCCAAAGCTGAGATCGGGGAAGCCGGCCTCGGCGAACTCGATGGCGGCGGCGACATCATCGATCTCGCCGAGTCCTCCGTCGTGTGATCCCGTCGAGCGGCCCACACCGCGGAAGTTGAATCGGAGTACGGCAACGGAACGCTGCAGCAAGTCCGTTGTGATCGCTTCGAAGAGCGGAACGTGCATAGTGCCGCGATGCAGTGGATGAGGATGGCACAGCACCACACCCCGCTCCGGTCTGTCCGGAACATCCCAGCGGGCCTCGAGCTCGATGGAGGCACCGACTCTGATCTCGGCCGGCCCGCTCACAGTCGGGTTGCCATCCAGATCGCGGCAGCGACCAGAATGGCCAAACCGGTGATCACCGATGCCACGAGCAGGTAGCGGGTCTGCATTGGCCGCAGGTTACCCGGGCCGCTAGGTCGCTTCGACGCACTATTCTCAACGGCCGACCCCGACGGCCCCGGAGGCATCGTGTACGACGTCGTGATAATCGGTGGCGGGCCGGGTGGCTATGCGGCCGCCCTATATGCCCACAACTTCGACCTGAGTGTTGCGCTCGTCGAAAAGGAAAGGGTCGGGGGGACCTGTCTGCTGCGCGGGTGCATCCCGGCCAAGTCTTGGCTCAAGACGGCAGAAGTGTTTGCGACCGTGCAGAAGGCAGCCGAATTCGGCGTGCATGCCTCCGATGCTTCCATCGACTGGGCGGCCGCTCTGGAGCGCAAGAACACGATTGTCGACGGGCTGGTGAAGGGTTTGAGCGGTTTGCTCAGAGGACGCAACGTCGATGTCATGGACGGCTTCGGGAGGCTCGCCGATGGTGGTGTCGAAGTCTCTGGGGCCGATGGCAACGTGCGGCAAATCGGAGCACGTAACGTGATCCTGGCGACCGGCTCTGAGCCGCGGGCGATTCCTGGATACGAATTCGACGGTGATCGGATTGTTTCCAGCAGGGATGCGCTCGATTGGCGCGTACGACCGCAGCGGGTGGCGATAATCGGAGCCGGCGCCATCGGCTGCGAGTTTGCTTCCTTCCTCGGCGATGCCGGGTCGGAGGTCCATCTCTTCGAGATGCTCGACCAGGTCGTGCCCGGAGCCGAGCCGGAAGCGGCCAAGGCCCTGGCGAGGGAGCTGAAGAAGAAGGGTGTCAAGGTTCGGACCGGTGTCACCGTTGGCCCGGCGGAACTACGCAACGGTCATGTTGTCGTTCCATTCGAGGGTGATTATGTCGAGGTAGACAAGGTGTTGGTTGCCGTCGGACGAGCACCCGTGACTGAGGGTGTCGGGCTGGAGACGACCAAAGCCGAAGTGGAGCGCGGCTTCGTCCACGTCAATCGACAGACCATGCTGACCGCCGAACCGCACATCTATGCGGTGGGGGACATCGTCGCCGGGACCCCACAGCTGGCTCACGCAGGGTTTGCAGAGGGCATCGCGGCGATTACCCATATCGCCACCGGCGAAACAGCCCCGGTCGACTACCGGGCGATCCCCCTCGTCGTGTACACCCATCCCGAGATGGCCAGCGTTGGCCTCACTGAGGCGGCCGCCCGCCAAGCCGGTTATGAAATCGAGGTCCATGACCACGGAATGCGAGGCGTTGGGCGCGCCATCATCCAGGGTGAAGTTGGGGGGCTGGTCAAGCTCGTCAGCGAGGTCGACGGGCCGATATTGGGGGCTACCGTGGTGGGCCCCGCCGCAGGCGAGCTGATCCACGAACTGATGTACTCCGTGGCCTGGGAGGCGCTGCCGGATGAGGCAGCCGCCTTCATCCATGCCCACCCGACAATTTCCGAAGCCATCGGCGAAACGCTACTAACCGCCGCCGGTCGCAGTTTGCACTGACAACGAGAGGATCGAGTCCATGGCGACAACCGTCACGATGCCCCAACTGGGCGAAACCGTAACTGAGGGGACCATCCTCGGCTGGGCCAAGCAGGCCGGCGACACCATCGCCGAGGACGAGGTCCTCCTCGAGATCTCGACCGATAAGGTCGATACGGAGGTGCCATCACCGGTGGCAGGTACCGTGCTCGAAATCCTCGTGCCGGAGGGAGAGACCGTCAGTGTCGGCACCGCTCTAGCTCTAATCGGCGAGGCCGGGGAGGTCGTCGAGTCAACGGCTCCGCCGGTTCCCGAAGCGACCGCGGCGCCGGCGGCCGCTCCAGAGCCGGCTCCGGAACCGGCAATCGAAGCCGTCGCCGCGTCCGTTTCTGCGCCGCCTCCCACCGCTCCACCGGCAGCTGCTCCTCCGTTGACTGCCCCCGCCCCGGAGCCCGCGTCGACGCCGACGATCGCGGTCGAATCCTCACCCGATGCACCGAAGCGGGCAGTGCTCTCGCCGGTAGTTCGCAAGCTGGCGGCTGAGAACAACGTCGACCTGTCACAGGTCACCGGGACCGGTGACGGCGGCCGAATCACCCGCAAGGACGTGAGTCGATTCATCGAGGCGCAACGCGCCGGAGAGACGCCGCCTCCGCCTCCAGTGCCCGCAGCCGAAGTGACATTTGAACCTGCGCCGGCGCCCGCACCCGCACCCGCTCCTACTCCCGCACCCGCTCCTACTCCCGCACCGCCTGCGCCGGCTTCGCCGACTCCGGCAGAGGAACCCGCAGCTGCGGTGTCCGGTGGAGATCGAGTAGAAGACATGCCCCGGCTGCGCAAGGTCATTGCTACGAACATGGTCAACGCCAAGCGTACGGCAGCCCATGTGTGGACCTCCGTGGAAGTCGACTTTGAGCGTGTCGAGCGGGTCCGGCAGCGGCACAAGGCAGCGTGGAAGGAACGCGAAGGGTTTTCATTGACCTACATGCCGTTCATCGCCAGGGCCACGATCGATGCTCTCGGCGCCTACCCGGTCGTCAACAGCTCGTTCGATCTCGACAATGAGAGGCAGACATTCCATTCTTCAGTTGGTCTGGGCATTGCCGTCGATCTCAATGAGGGTGGCCTGGTAGTGATGAACATGCCGGGGGCCGATGGTCTGGCGCTAACCGGGCTGGCACGTGGCATCCGCAGCGTTGCCGAGAAGGCTCGCACCGGCAAGATGGAGCTCGATGATCTTTCGGGGAGTTCCTTCACCATCACCAATCCGGGACCCTTCGGATCGTTCATGTCTGCACCGATCATCAACATTCCGAACGTTGCCATTCTGTCGACCGACACAGTGGCCAAGCGACCCGCGGTGGTGACTCTGCCCGACGGCTCCGACGCCATTGCCATCCGACATATCGGCTACCTGGGTCTCACCTGGGATCATCGAGTTTTCGACGGCTCCACCGCTGTGCTCTTCCTGCGTCGAATCAAGGAGAACCTCGAGACCTGGGACTGGGACCAGGAACTGGTATGACCGCAGCCGCCCCGGTCAAGGGTCTCATGTCGCCGGCCGACCGGGTGCGAGTCCGCTGGTTGGGGCGTCTTCCCTATGAAGAAGCCTGGGATCTGCAAAAGGCCTTCTGGGAAGGTCGGGTCTACGGTCGCAGTGCAGACGATTACCTGCTGCTGCTCGAGCACCCCCACACGTACACGGTTGGTCGCAATGGCGATGGTTCGAATCTGTTGGTGCCGGAGGGAGAGTTGGTATCCGTCGATGCGACGATTCACCATGTGGATCGGGGTGGCGATATTACCTACCACGGTCCCGGTCAACTCGTCGGCTACCCGATCTACGCCGTGCCCAAGTTGCCCAACGGCTTCGACATGGTGGGCCACGTGCGTCGAATCGAACGGGCTTTGATTGGTGCGTTGACCACTCTGGGGGTTGAAGCTTGGCCGGAAGAGGGGCTTACCGGCGTTTGGACCGAGCAAGGCAAGATCGCCGCCATCGGGGTGAGGGTGGCGCGCGGCGTAGCGATGCACGGCTTTGCCTTGAACGTCTCTCCTGATCTCAATTACTTCGACAACATCGTGCCCTGCGGCATCAAGGACCGCGCAGTGACCTCGCTGACTGAGATCCTGGATCGTCCGGTGAGCATCCGGGAAGCCGTCGCGGTGGTGACCGCACACTTTGCCGAAGTGTTCGGCCACACCACGACCGAAGCACAACATGGCGCATTTGCCCGCGGAGCGGGAGGTGAGCCATATGCCGTCGACGCCATGGTGTCGGCCGGTGTGTTCTCCGCTGCTGGCGGCAACGAGGTGCCCATTACGATCAACGGCTTGCTTCCGGATGAGCCGCCTCGACCGGAATGGATGAAGATCAAGGCCGACATCTCCTCGGAGGGCTACCGCGAGCTACGTCGCTTGATGCGATCCAAGGAGCTCAACACCGTCTGCGAGGAGGCGGGCTGTCCCAATATCTACGAGTGCTGGTCGCACGGCACCGGGACGCTGATGCTGCTCGGAGATAAGTGCACCCGAGCCTGTGCTTTCTGTGACGTGCAGACCGGGCGTCCCGGCGAAGTAGACCTCGATGAGCCACTGCGGGCGGCTGCCGCGGTCGCTGCGATGGGGTTGAGGCACGCGGTGCTGACCTCGGTCAATCGGGATGATCTCGTCGACGGGGGGGCAGGCATCTTTGCCGAGACCATCGAGCACATCCGACGGCTAGTCCCGGACTGCGACATCGAGGTTCTGATCCCCGATTTCAAGGGTGAACGGGGCCCGCTCGAGACCGTCATGTACGCCAAGCCGGCAGTGCTCAACCACAACACCGAGACCGTGCTGCGGCTCCAGCGGGATGTACGCACCGCAGCCAACTACGGGCGATCCTTGGCGCTGCTGGCACGTGCCAAGTGGATCAATCCGGCCTGCACCGTCAAGTCGGGTCTCATCGTCGGGATGGGCGAAACCGAGGAGGAGATCCTGGCGACCCTCGCCGACCTGCGTGCTGTCGGTGTCGACCTCGTGACCATCGGGCAATACCTGCGACCTACTCCGCGGCACCGGCGAGTGGATCGATACGTACATCCTGAAGAGTTCGCTCGCTACGCCGCGGAGGGTACGCGGCTCGGGTTGAGCCATGTGGAGGCGGGGCCGCTCGTGCGGTCCTCCTATCACGCTCGGGAATCGCTGCAGAGTGCGCACAAGTGACCGGGTTCGACTATCGAGAGCGATTGGCTAGAGCGCGTCGCGCGATGGCAGATCGCAGTGTCGACGTGCTGCTGCTGTCTGTTGGATCAGACCTTCCGTATCTCACAGGGTATGTGGCGATGCCGCTCGAACGACTCACCATGGCAGTGATCCCGCGCAATGGAGAAGCGGTGCTGGTGGTGCCGGAATTGGAGGCCCCTCGGGTCGAACCGCTGCCGGACGTCTTCACGGTCCGTCCGTGGGGCGAAACCGAGGATCCGATTGCCATTGTCGCTTCCCTGACGGGCCCTGCACCGAGGGTGATGATCGGAGATCACACCTGGGCCGTCTTCTTGATGGCGCTGCAATCTGCGCTTCCCGGCACCACGTTCATCTCGGCTCGTCCACTGACGGAAGCCCTGCGTCTCGTCAAAGGGAACGCAGAAGTAGAGCTGCTACGGCAGGCCGGCGGATCGGCGGACGCAGTCGCCGGATTGCTGGCCCGGGAAGCGTTCGCCGGGCGATCGGAACTGGAGATGTCGCGCCGAGTGAGCGCGCTGCTCGAGTCAAATGGCACCGACGTGGCGGGCTTCGCCATAGTGGCCGCCGGACCCAACGGGGCGTCGCCCCATCACGAAGCGGGGGATCGCACGATCCGAGCTGGAGACCCCGTCGTCATCGATTTCGGGGGCAAGGTCAAAGGTTATTGCTCGGACACGACACGCATGTTTCACGTCGGTGAGCCCACTGCGAAGTATCGGGAGATTCATGACGTGGTGCTCGCCGCCCAGCGCGCTGGGATTGCGGCAGTCGAGCCGGGGGCTACTGCGGAGTCGGTGGATGCCGCGGCCCGCCGCGTGATCGATGACGCCGGCTACGGCCGGTACTTCATCCACCGTACCGGACACGGCATCGGACTAGACGGGCACGAAGATCCCTATATCGTTGCCGGCAACAAGCAGCGGCTCGAGCCCGGCATGGCATTCTCGATCGAGCCGGGCATCTACCTACCGGGGGAGTTCGGAGTGCGGATCGAAGACATAGTCGTTTGCACAGCGGACGGGGCTGATCGGATGAATCGGGCTCAACGCGAGGTCATCGTCGTTCAGTAAGTGTGAAGCATTTCCGGCTGCAGGCACCTTCTGGTCCCCGGCTACCCTGACGGCGATCTGGTTGCCGTTTGGAGGAAAACGTGGACAAGGACATCGAACAGCTTGCCGTTGATACAGTGCGAACCCTCTCGATCGATGCTGTACAGCGGGCCAACTCGGGGCATCCGGGGGCACCGATGGGTATGGCAGACCTGGCCGTTGTGCTGTGGAGCCGCTTCCTGCGGGTCGATCCGAAGAACCCGACTTGGGCCAACCGCGATCGCTTCGTCCTCTCGGCAGGGCATGCCTCCATGCTGCTCTATTCCATGCTGCACTTGACAGGTCATCCCATTTCCATCGACGACATCAAAAGCTTCCGTCAGTGGGGTTCCCCAACGGCGGGTCATCCCGAGCTCGATCCCCATCTCGGCATCGAGACCACGACCGGGCCATTGGGACAGGGTTTTGCCACTGGAGTTGGAATGGCCATCGCCGAAGCGCACCTCAGCGACACCTTTGGCGATCTGGTGGACCACCGCACTTTTGGGATTGTCTCCGATGGCGACCTCATGGAGGGTGTCGCCGCCGAGGCCGCTTCGTTGGCGGGGCACCTCGGCTTGGGCAAGCTCATCTACCTCTACGACGACAACAGCATCACCCTGGTCGGCCCCACCGCCTGGACCTACACCGAGGACGTCACCAAACGCTTCGATGCCTACGGGTGGCAGACCCTCGTTGTTGACGGCCACGACCGGGAGGCGGTTGCCGACGCTATCGCGGCCGCGATCGCTGATGAGGCACGTCCCAGCCTGATCTCCTGCAAGACCCACATCGCCTACGGCAGCCCCAACAAACGGGACTCCGCAGCGGCACACGGGTCGCCACTCGGCGAGGACGAGATCAAGCTCGTCAAAGCAGCCATCGACTGGGATTACGAACCGTTCCACGTGCCGGGCGAGGTATACACATTCTTCACGAAGGCTCTCGATAGTCGACGGCAGGAAGCGAGCGAGTGGGCGCGGCGGCTCGATATGACGCTGGCCGGCAATCCGGAGTTGGCCGTAGCTTGGAAAGAGCATTTCGACCCGGATCCGATAGCGATTCCGGTGCCGGAATATGACGATGGTGCCGAGGTGGCGACCCGGGCAATCTCGGGTGCCGTTATCAATGAGTTCGCATTGATTCGCCCCGACGTCATCGGAGGCTCGGCGGATCTAGCGTCGTCGAACAACTCTCTGATCAAATCTTCAACGGACTTTTCGGCTGACGATCGCGCAGGTCGCAATCTGCGTTTTGGTGTGCGAGAGCACGCTATGGGTGCCATCGTCAACGGAATCAACATCCACGGTGGGATGCGAGCTTACGGCGCCACCTTCCTGACGTTTGCCGACTATATGCGCGGCGCAATACGGCTGGGGGCGCTGATGGGCGCTCCGAGCGTTTGGGTGTTTACCCATGACTCGATCTTCCTGGGTGAGGACGGACCGACGCACCAATCGGTCGAGCACGTTTCATCGCTGCGTGCAATACCCAATCTCTATGTGATCCGACCGGCTACCGCAGCCGAGGTCGCTGCGGCCTGGGAACTGGCACTCAATCGCACGGACGGGCCAACGGCCTTGATCTTGACCCGGCAGGGTGTTCCCACCGGTGGGACCGATCCGGCACCGGTCGCCAGGGGCGCTTATGTGGTGCGTCCCGGCGACGATGCGGTGGTCGTGGCCACCGGGTCAGAGCTCCCCACGGCGCTCGCAGCAGCCGACATGCTCGCCGCCGAGGGCAAATCGGTACGGGTGGTGTCGATGCCCTGTTTCGAAGCCTTTTCCGAACAGGACATCGCGTACCGGCAATCTGTGCTCGGCGAGAACCTCCCGATTGCCTCTGTCGAAGCCGGTACCACCTACGGCTGGGGCGAGATCGTGGGCAACGATGGGCTGTCAATCGGCATCGATCGTTTCGGGGCATCGGCCCCCGCCGCGGTGCTTGCCGAAAAGTACGGCTTCACGCCGGACGAGGTCGCAGCCCGATTGCGGGATTGGCTCGGATAGCAGCCGCCTCGGTGGAGGTCACACCCGCACTCGTTTTGGCCATGTGGGGCTCTGGCTTAGCAGGTGGAGCCGCGCTGGTGTCCTCCTGGGGCGTCGTCGGTCCCGGCTACGGCTGGTTGGCTGCGGGCGTTCTGGTAACCGTAGGCGGAGCAACTGCCCTGGCCGCCGGCTCCCCGCTGGGAGTGGCCGCCTCGATCGCAGCCCTACTTGGTGGGGTGCTGGCGCGCAATCGGGTAGTCGCGACCGCTCTGTTCGCCCTTTCCGGGCTGGGCTTGCTTGGTGTCGCCTTTCCCGACGGAGGTGTGATCCCGTCGATCACCGGAGCCGTCTTCCTCGGAGGCATCACAGCCGAAATGATGCTCGGGCATTGGTTTCTCGTCGATCCACGTTTACCCCGCTGGGCGCTGCAACGGCTCGATGTGATTGCGGCGATCGGGCTCGGCGCCGACGTAGCGGTGATCGCCGCTCTTGGGGGGTTTGGCGCAGGCGATGCGGTCATGATTGCCGCCATGGTTGCTCTCGCCTTCATGACGGCTCTGCTTGTCGCAGCAGTCTGGTTCTCACTCCGCGAAACCGGCTATTCCGGAGTGATGGCAGCAACCGGTTTGTCATATCTCGGAGTGCTGACTGCCTTCGGTACGGCTGTGGTCGGCAGACTGCTGGTCGCAGGTCTGTAGGATCGCCGAGTGAAGATTTACACACGCAAAGGCGACGACGGGACCACCGGGCTTCTCTACGGAGGCCGGGTCCCCAAGGACGACAGCGGGCCGGTCGCGTACGGGGACGTCGACGAAGCAGTTGCAGTCCTCGGCTTGGCTCGGGCCGAGGTGGAACCTACCGATCCTCTCCACGACGAGTTGCTCCGCTTGCAGCGCAGCCTGTTCATAGTTGGCGCTGAACTGGCCACGGCTCCGGGAAACCATCACAAGCTCGTCGACGATGAAACCCGCGTCACCGAGGCCATGGTCGATGGTCTCGAGACGGCCATCGACGAGGTCGTCGAGGAGCGGGGGATGCCGGATGGCTTCCTCGTTCCCGGGAGTAACCGGCTCGGCGCCGCCCTCGACCTTGCGAGAGCGACTGTGCGCCGAGCCGAACGCAATGCCGTGAGTCATGCCGGGCGAGGTGGCTACGAACGCAGCCACGTCGTGCCGTACCTCAACCGACTTGCCGACTACCTCTTCATGCTCGCCAGAGCTGCTGAGGAGTCCTGGACACCGAGCAAGCAAGAGGAGAACACACCGTGATGAACATCGCCACCATCTCAGAGCTGGAAGGTGCCGGCGGGGATCTGCTGATCCTTCCTGTGTACGAAGACCGGGTCTGGGGCCCTGGTGCTGCCGAGGTCGTAGAGCGCCTCGGCGATTGGCTCGATAGCTATTTCGATGGGCTCGATTTCACCGGGAAGGTCGGACAGATGGCGGCAGTTCCCGGCAACAACGGCTTCGGCCGCATCTTGTTCGTCGGACTTGGTGCCGAAGCCGACGCCGATACCCTGCGCAAAGCAGCCGGCATCGGGGGTCGGGCGGCGGCACGATATGCCCGAGTGGTGACCACGCTCACGCAGATAGAGATCGACGGTGTCGGAGATGCCGTCGTCTACGGGTTCCTGCTCGGTCAATACACATTTGACAAGTATCTATCCAAGCCGACTCCGGCCCAGACGACCGATCTGGTTCTCGTCGGTGACATCGCTGCAGAGGAAATCGAGCACGGCAGGGTCGTTGCAGCAGGTGTCGCCCTGGCCAGGGATCTGGTCAACGAGCCGGCTGGAGGGAAGAAGCCCGAGGTGCTCGCCGAAATCGCTGCCGAGATGGCGGCTGCGGCCGGAATCGACATCAGAATCTACGATGAGATGGAGATCGAGGCCGAGGGCTTCGGCGGTCTGCGGGCGGTGTCGCTGGGGGCGACAAATCCACCGCGGATGGTTGTGCTGAACTACCGCCCCGAAGGCGCCACCAAGTCACTGGCGCTGGTCGGCAAGGGGATAGTCTTCGACTCTGGAGGTCTTTCGATCAAGCCGGCGTCCGGGATGGAGACCATGAAGACCGACATGTCCGGCGCCGCCGCGGTCTTTGGCGCAATCAAGGCGATCGCAGAGCTGGGGATCCGGGTCAACGTAACCGCCATCGCTCCGCTAACGGAGAACATGACCGGGGGCGCTGCCCAGCGGCCGGGCGACATCTTCACCGCACGCAACGGCAAGACCGTCGAAGTACTCAATACGGACGCTGAGGGCCGCTTGGTGCTCGCCGATGGCCTATCGCTGGCGGTCGAAGAAGGGCCGGATCTGATCGTGGATGTTGCAACGCTGACCGGGGCTTGCATGGTTGCGCTAGGCAAGAAGTTGGCCGGTGTCTTCGGCTACGACGACCGGGCAGTCGGTCGGGTCGAGGCGGCTGCGGCCCGAGCCGGGGAGAGAGTCTGGCGGATGCCGTTCGAGAAGGAGTATCGGTCCAAGCTCGACTCGCCTATCGCCGATGTGAAGAACATAGGGGATCGCTACGGCGGCGCCATAACTGCCGCCCTTTTTCTAGCCGAGTTCACAGATGAGCTGCCTTGGGCCCATCTGGACATTGCGGGACCGGCCCGTGCCGAAAGCGACGATGGCTACATAACCAAGGGCGGCACCGGATTTGCGGTGAGCACACTGGTGGCTCTGGCGGAGGACCTCGCCGACGCGTGAGCAAGGCGCAATGAATCTATAGGGCGTCGAGTCCGGTTTGATGCGGAGAGCAATCGTTGCGGTGCGTCCCGGGAGAGGCCCCTAATAGCGGCCTCGCCACAAGCCAACGCGGCCTCGCGGGAGCCAATGCTGCCGACGATCATCGGGCCGGGTGGAACGCTCTAGGGCAGACGTCGCGACTAGAAGTGGGATTCTCCGCAAATCTGGGGAACATATTCCTCAAGCCACCCCCGCAAGCCACCGATACGGAGCGTGTTCATAGCTGCTACGCAATGTGGGTGATCGGTTTATGGTTGCGCTGGCGAGAAGAATACTGACGACGCTCCTCACCACAGTCCTGCTCCTGGGCGCCATAGCATCGCCGGCTTTGGCGACGGACCCCGAGAACGAACTGCTGGCATTGATCAATGCCGAGAGAGCTGCCAGCGGACTCGGCCGGCTGTCAACGCATGCCGATCTCATCGATGATGCGTTGGTTTGGTCCCGGTACATGGTTGACCAGGGATCGCTCGCCCATAATCCCAACCTCGCTGGGGTGACGTCGAGTTGGGCCAAGCTCGGCGAAAACGTCGGAGTGGGGCCCAGCGTGGCGGCCTTGCACGCCGCCTTCATGGCTTCGGCGAGTCACCGCAGCAATGTTCTTGGAGATTACGACAAGGTGGGGATTGCAGTAGTCGAGGAGAGCTCGACCAAGCTCTGGGTAACGGTCGTGTTCATGAAGTCATTTGAAGCGGAACCGACGCCTGCGGAGGAGCCGGTCCCATACTCTGAGAATGGCCCTAATCCGTCGAACGAGCAGCCGGTTGCCAGCACAACCCGCACCAGGACACCTTCAGCGCGGGTTGCGGCCGCCGCCCCGGCACCCGTTCCGCAACGGACCGTGGCTTGGGTGTCGGCCTGCAGAAGGCCCATCGCCGACTAGCAATATTCCTGCTCGCTGCGTAACTCGGGCGGGTTTGCAGGGTCGCTACACGACCGACAGTGGGGATCCTTCGGAAAGCGCACCTCCAATGTCGTCTGTTCGAGAGCATCGTATGTGAGCAGCCGGCCGATGAGCGGGGTGCCGATGTCCAGCAGCAGCTTGAGGGTTTCGGTCGCCTGCATGGTTCCGATCACACCGGGCAGCACGCCAAACACCCCGGTCTCAGCACAATTGGGCGCAAGTTCCGGTGGCGGTGGCTCGGGAAACAGGCAGCGGTAGCAGGGTCCTACATAGGGGTGGAAGACCGATACCTGACCCTCGAAGCGAAACACCGACCCGTGGACTATGGGAAACCGCAGCCTGAGGGATACATCGTTGAGCAGGTAACGGGTTGGCAGGTTGTCGGTGCCGTCGACCACCACGTCGAAGCCGGCCAGAAGTTCCTCTGCGTTCTCGGCGGTGACCCTTGCCTTATGGGCGATGACGGCAACGCTCGGGTTCAATTGGGTGATCGTCGTGCCGCCGGAGTCCGTCTTGGCCAGCCCGATGTCGGCTGTGCGGTGCAGGATCTGCCGCTGCAGGTTGGATAGGTCGACGCGATCATCGTCGATGATTCCGAGGGTACCGACCCCGGCAGCTGCAAGATACATCGCGGCGGGTGAACCCAATCCGCCGGCTCCGATGATGGCGACTCGAGATTCGATGAGTCGCTGCTGGCCCGCCGCGCCTACCTGAGGAAGCACCATGTGGCGGGCATAGCGATGGCGTTGATCGAGGGTTAGTCGTGTACTGGAGACGGTTGGACGTCCTTCTGCCATCCAGCGCTTGATACCGCCTGCGAGTGAGGCGACCTTTTCGTAGCCGCGGTCCTCGAGGATTACGGCTGCGACGGCAGAACGCTCGCCGACGGCGCAATACAGCAGGATCGGTGTGTCGGGATCGGCCAGTTCGCCGATTCGCTCGGCAAGCCGGCGCCACGGGATAGTGCGCGCACCCGGCAACAAGCCAACATCCAGTTCGTGAGGCTCGCGCACATCGATTACGACCCAGGAATCGAGGCTGGCCTCGGCGGGTTCGACTTCGGTGATGCGGTCTCGGGCCGCAAGCAGCATGCGTCGGTATGGATCCATCAGTCCCCACCGTAGCCAGCCGGCTGGGACCGGGGAACGGTCAACTCGTGATCGCATCCACCAGCCGGGGGAGCAGGGTTGCCGCCATGCCTTCGAGTTTGATGGATGCCACGCTGTCCAAGTCAGTAGGTCCCTTGTTGATGATGATGAAGGTGTTGCCGCGAGAGGCGATCTCCAGGGGAACATATGCTGCGGGATAGACGGAAAGACTGGAGCCGACCGCTACAACTGCATCTGCCTCTTCGGCCCATCGGTTGGCTTGCTCGACCTCCGAATGGGGAAGGATCTCTCCGAAGAAGACGATGGTCGATTTGAGGATGCCGCCGCAGTGGTCACAGCGAGGATCGACGTCACCTTCTATCCACCGTTGCTCGATATCTGCCGGGTCGTGGGGGGCGCCGCATTGCAGGCAAGCGATGCCGTCGGCGTTGCCGTGGAGCTCAGCGACGGCGTGTTGCGGCAGTCCGGCCGCCTGGTGGAGGCCGTCGATGTTCTGCGTGACGCAGCCAATGAGCTTGCCCGCCTCCCACAGATCGACGACCGCCCTGTGGGCGTCATTTGGTTGGGCATTGCCAAACATCTTGGGGAATCGGCTGGCCCAAGCCCGCGTGCGCACCGCGCGGTCGGCGACATAGCGGTCGAGCATGAAGTCCTCGGGCGAGAATTTGGTCCAGATACCGTCGGTACCGCGAAAGTCCGGAATGCCGGACTCGGTCGAGATACCGGCCCCGGTGAAGACCATGATGCGTTTCGCGTCAAGCAAGAGCCGAGCGGCAAAGGCAAGATCCTGGCTCATTTCCCTACGGTATCAGGTCAGGTGTGGTGCCCGGCAAAACGGGATCGGCCGGTAGGCCCACCGCAGCTTCTACGCCTTGCAGACCCAGTGCCCGGGACCGCCGGTGTCGAGCAGCCAAGCGGCGACAGCGATGTTGGCGAAAGGGTCGAAGATGTCGCTCCCGGCCCAACCTGCCGCCGCCGCTCGCTCGCCCCACAGGCCGGCGAGATGCTGGAAGAGGCCGCTGGCCGTGCTGGCCGGGTTCCTGGCGAGCGGATCGCCGTGGGATTCGCATTCGATGATACGAAGTGCCCAGTCGATCCGGTCTTCTGGGAAGTAGGCGGCAACGATGGGACGCCAGCGCTCTACAGCCCAGGCGAATTCCTCGTTGGTCGCACGGTAGGGGCCGTTGATTGTGCGCAGTTCGGTGAGAATCTGCTCCCGCCGCTGCTCAGCCTGCTCGTGTTGGGCAAGCCGGTAGGCGTTGACCGCTTCGGCGAACTCCGGCGTCTCGACGGCTACTGCGGCCGGGATCTGCAGGATGGTGGCGGCCGCAATGATCGCGGCCGGAATGATGGTTCTGAGTTTCATAGGTGCACGCGCTGGATCGATGGCTATTTGTCTCGGGTTGGGGGCTCACACGAGCGCCGAATGAGAAAACCCGACGATGCTTGCCGGGCAGGCCGGGATGCTAGGCCCGATCCGGCGCTAGCGGGCCATTCCCGGGTGAGTGCGGCGTAGGTCGGGTGGGAGCAGCCGAACTTGGATATCGGTGAGTTGGGGGATGCGGGTGCGAACGAATACATGGCCATTCTCGGAGTGAGCCAGGTTGGCCCGAACCAAGACGTGGAGATGGGTGGGGCGGCGTAGGGAGCGGCCGCGCTGTGCGGCGGTGGCGAGCCGGAGCAAGTCGGCGACCGCTCCCGGGCCGATCGTTGCGGTCCAGTAGCGGCGGATGTAGGGGTGGTCGGTCGGGTAGGTGATGATGTCATCGTTGGTGGTTTCCCAGGGGAGTGGCGTGATGATGGCGCGCTGCCGGGCTGTCGCTCGGATGGGTTTCGCGGCAGCACCCGGTTGAGGCGCTGATTCCACAACTGGAGGACGGCTGTCGTGGTTCCCGGGTGCTGCCGTGACCTGATCCATGACCCTGTAATATCAAAGATCGCTAAACAACGTCAATACCATTGGAGAAGAGCGCGAAAATTCGTGCTGTGGTAGGCAGATCTCGGCAGCGTCGCAGTGC
>JARFRN010000171.1 GCA_029287195.1 Acidimicrobiia bacterium
TCAAAGGCCTAGAGGTTCGAGCTTCGGCCGAAGAGGCGGTCCAACCGGGTGAGAAAAGCTTGCCGTTGAGATCACCGGGGAAGCGACAGTGCGCTGGCCTCCACCCGGAGCGGCCGGCGGAACAGTAACAGGTGTCGGCCAGATAGCAACCGTTCTGTGCAAGCGGGAGGGCCCGGGCCGCAAGGAGGACCGGAAGGGAGACCACCCTGCAGGGGCGCTCAGCGCAGCGGGTGGCCGTCGAAGAAGCCGATGACCTCGTCCAGGTAATCGAGTTCCTCGTAGGCGGCGCAGTATTCGGCGCCGGGACCGGTGCATTCATGCAGCGGCCAGACGTGGCCCATGCCGACGATGTCGTAGTAGATGACGTCCCCCTCACAACCCTGGAAGGTCTTCTTCGAGATCCCCGAGCCGAGATCCTCGGCGACCGGGACGGGTTCGCAGCCGTTGAATCCGGTCCACTGCTCGACCGTGAGGTCGACGTCGTGTCGATCAGCGTCGCCGCTGAAGATCACCAGCGGCACCGCCCGGCCCGGCTCACAGAGATGGGAGCGGAGGTCGCCCAGGCCGCCCCCAAACGAAGCAATCCTCGCAGCCTCCTCACAGGCGAGGATGGCTACCGTCGATGCGCTCGAAGACGTCCCGATGGCGTGAATGCGGTCGGTATCGATGCAGTATTCCCGCTCGAGTTGGTCGAGCAACGCCCGCATCGTTTCGATGCTGCGCTCGTGCGACTGCCGGGTGCTCACCATCACCATCAGCCCGGCGACATCATCGAGATAGGGACGCCAGCCGGCGAGAAACGGGTCAACGTCACCGCCGCCGGAGGCAAGATGCAAATACAGCGGCACCGGCGCCGCCTCCTCGTATCCGTCGGGAACGACAACCCAGTACCTCTGGTCACCATCGGCGGTGACGGTGCGGCCCTCGTACTCACCCGGACTCACCAGGGTGCCCTCACAGCCGGGTGATGGTGATGCGTCTGCGCCGTCGCTGCAGGCCGCCACCGATGAGATCAGCAGAACCAACGGTATGAGTCGTCTCACTGCCGACACCTTTCTCAATCCCGGGACCACATCCAGAGCTGGTTGTTGAACTCGAAGACACGGCCTTCGGCTGCGGCGACAACATCTCCGGAGCGGGGATAGGTGTCGACGGCTACTCCCGCCTGGGAGAGGAGCTGCCAGGAGCTGCCGTCTTGCGACAGGTACCAACCGGCGCCGTCGTGGATGACAAAACCAAGACCGTCGACATACTCAGCAAGGTGGCCGGTGACGTCATTCGTGGCCTCGGCCCAGGTCACCCCATCGGTGGTGTGCCAGAAGGAGTCCCCGCCGAAGTGGCAGGTGGTGACGACTGCAGACGACGGTCCGCCGCTGATGGAAGTGAGGTCACCCATTCCCTGCGCCGGCGGCGAGGAGACCCAGCCCGTGGGCGTGAGGGCGAGGATCAGGTCGCTGCCGTTCCATCCCTCGACACCCTGCCACTCGCTCGCAGTCAACGCCACCAGCCAGCGTCCGGCGAACGACGTTGCGTCGGCTTCCACGAAATCGATGGCGGCCGGCACGGGCACGGGGAGATCACGAGCGTTGATGGCGGCCGTGGCGTCGGCAATCACCCACGCCACCACGCGTTCGGTCACGAGAAGCTCCGACTCGGTCCCCTCCGCAAGTTCCGTACCGAGCACCTGCCCGATTACGAGTACCTGGTCCTCCTGCGCCGCGAGCGTCAGCAGCCGCGTCCGATCTGCTTCCGCAGAGGTCGTCAGCGCGGTGAATCGCCAGATCTCGGCGCGCCGATCTCCGATCCATACGCCGGCCCGATCGTGATCGAGGACCACGATCAGGTTCTTGCTTGCCGCGACGGAAGATGCTTCAAACCGGACGGTCGGTTCTGCTCTGCCGAGCGAGCTCAGCTTGCCTTCGGGGTCGGCATCGAACCAATTGACTGCATCCGGCGTCCACAACACTTCCTCCGGATTCACCGTCAGGGCGAGAAACCCCCCCGATGGGATGGCAGCGAGATCGGCGATCGACTCCAGAGCGGGCGCTGCGACGGGAACGCCGGTCCAACCATCGGCAATGGGTCCCGGCTCATCTCCGCTCACGAGCAGGAGGGGCAGCCCCACAACGAGTAGAACGAGGACGGCCGCCGCCACTGCGGTAGCCAGCCGCCGGCGCCTCAGGGACGTACCGGGCGTGGATTCCGCCTCGGCAGCCAGTTCGGTGATTCGCTCCCACAGGTCCGGCACCGGGACTTCGTCGAACTCCTGGAAGCGCTCTTGTAGGTCAGTCATCGGGTTCTCCATCGAGGATCTCGGCCAGTCGAGCCCGTCCACGGAAGAGGTGCACTCTGACGGCTGATTGCGTCGAGCCGATCATCCGGGCGATGTCCCGCGGCGGGTAGCCGGCGTAGTAGTGCAGGAACAGGCACGCCCGCTGCCGCGGGGAAAGCTCACGCAACGAGTTCCACAGCTCGAAACGAGGTTCGGTGGGAGTCGTCGCCCAGTCGACCTGGGGGCTGAAGCGGCGGCGCTCTTTCAACTCGCCGGCGGCGATCCGGAACGCCGCTTTCCACACCCAACGTTCGACGCTGCGTATGGCCGTTCCCCGTCGCAGCGCTTGGGCGAAGGCTTCCGCTACCGCATCGCTGGCGACCTCCGGGTCTCCGGAGAAGGAAAGCAGCGCCCGCCACATCTGGGTCGAATGGTTGCGGTAGAACTCCTCCACCCGATACCGGGAAGCGGACTCGACGTCGCCGGTGTCGGGGGCGACCGTCGATCGAGGCAACAACGCTTCAGCCATCAGCCCTCTTGGTGGACTACCCCTATAGGGGAGTAAAGCGGCTCGAGGATTAACACCAATCTTCCGTCCAGCCTATCGGGAGTGGCCCTGGTTCAGCGTTCGTGTCGCGCTGGGACCGGGAGGGAGCCGAGCAGACAGCCCTCCACTGGTGAGCGCTTCCAGCACCCGCAGCGCCTTGAAACAGCTAGACGAACCAGCTCTCCCGCTGAACCTCTATCCCCCTCTGTAAATGTCCCGCAACAGGTTATTTACCAAACGGGACTGTATGGTATAGTAACAGTCATGATGACCGAAGCTC
>JARFRN010000184.1 GCA_029287195.1 Acidimicrobiia bacterium
TCCCACACGTGGTCGAAGAGCTGCTCGCCCGGTACCTCGACGACCTGTCCGTCTCTGCGGTAACGGGCGTTGTTGAGCCCGGCCAGAATGACGCCGCGGGGACTCCAGGAGAACTTGTAGCCGTAGGGATTGTCGTTGGCCTCGGGAGCCGGCAGGCCGCCGCAATATGACTGGAATGTCGTGATCTTGCCACCTTCGGCGTGCACGCGGTCGATGACCTGCATCGCCGTCATGTGGTCGATGCCGGGATCCACACCCAGCTCGTTGAGGAGGATGATCCCCTTCTCTTTGGCCTCGGCATCGAGGGCCGACATCTCGTCTTTGACGTAGGAGGTTGTGACCATGTGTTTGCCCACATTGAGGCACGCGCGCGCCACATGCGGGTGGAACTGCCACGGCAGGAGGCTCACCGCCACATCGTGGTCGGCGATGATCGACTCCAGCTTGTCGGGCTCGACGGTGATGTCGTAGGCCATCGGGGTTCCATTGGGGTGGCCGTCAAGAATCTCTTCGGCCTTGCTCACCGTACGGCTGGCCACCGTCACCTGATAGCCGTGATCCAGCAGGTAACGCACATGGGCACGCACAACCAGCCCGGCTCCGAATACAACAACTCGTTTCATGTGATTTTCCTTTCTCAATGCCTGGCAGCTACGACGCGGCCACGTGATTACATCTGAGTTTAGCGGCCGAGGGTCGCCACCATCACCGCCTTGATGGTGTGCAGCCGGTTTTCCGCCTGGTCGAATACCCGCGACTGGGGCCCCTCGAAGACCGCGTCTTCCACTTCCTGAATATCAGGGTACTGGCGGGACACCTCGGTGTCCAGGTTGTGGAAAGCGGGCAGGCAGTGGAGGAAGATGGTCCCGGGCTTGCCGGTCATCGACATCATCTTCTCGGTGATCTTGTACCGCCCCAGGGTACGAATCCGATCCGCGATCAGATCCTCCTCGCCCATCGAGGCCCAGACATCGGCGTAAATGGCGTCTGCGCCTGCCACACCCTCTTCGATGGAAGACGTTACGGTGAGAGATCCACCGGTCGTCGATGCGATCTCGCGAACCGCAGCCACCAGATCCGGTTCCGGATAGAGCTCCTCGGGCGACACGATTCGGCAGTGCATGCCGAGCTTGGCGCAGCCCACCATGATCGAGTTGGCCACGTTGTTGCGGCCGTCCCCGACAAAGGCGAGCGTCTGGCCCTCGAGATCTCCGAACTCCTCCTGCATGGTCAAGACATCGGCAAGGAACTGTGTCGGATGCCAATCGTCGGTGAGCCCGTTCCACACCGGAACCCCGGCGTGCTCGGCCAGGCCTTCGACCGTCTTGTGGTCGAATCCGCGGAACTCGATGCCGTCGAACATGCGGCCGAGGACTCGAGCGGTGTCGGCCACGGTTTCTTTCTTGCCGAACTGGATGTCGCCCTTGCCAAGGTACTCCGGGTGGGCTCCTTCGTCGATACAGGCAACTGTGAAGGCGCAGCGGGTTCTCGTGGAAGGCTTTTCGAACAACAGTGCGATATTGCGTCCCTCGAGGGCGCTGTGCTTGATGCCGGCCTTCTTGTCCGCCTTGCGCTGAGCCGCGAGACTCAGGAACTCGTGAATTTCTTCCGGGGTGAAGTCGAGCAGCTTGAGAAACGAACGACCCTTCAGATCGACAGCCATGGGCGCCTCCGATTCAGATTTCACGCCGGTGCTTGTAGCCCAACACCGGCGCGCTGGCATCGTACTCCGGGAGGCCTTTTTGTCAATAGTTTTCGGGGTATGACGTAGCGGTCCGATTCCCAAATCATCCAGAATTCAACGAGATCGCCAGAACGCCGACGCTGCGCCTGTACGCTGTCCCTGTTCGCTGTTTCCTGTCACTGTTCCCTGTCGCTGCCGCTGTAACTGCCAACGCTCCCGAATTCGGACACGGGCACGGGCACGGGAACGGGAACGGGTACGGATGCAGTAGAATCGCGCTTCGAGTTTTGGAGGAGCCTGATGCCCCTACAGTCAATCAAGAAGCGCGCCGCCGAAGCGGTAGCCGCAGCCCTGGAAGCCGAGTTCGGCCACCGGCCGGACGAGGTCTTCTTCGAGGTGCCGCCACAGCGCGAACTCGGCGATCTTGCGTGGCCCGGAGCGCTCCCGTTGGCCAAGGTTCTGCGCCGCCCGCCCCGCCAGATTGCGGAGGCGATCGCAGACACGACCGGGTGGCCCGACGAGGTGGCGCGTGTTGAAATCGCAGGCCCGGGTTTTCTCAACCTCTTTCTCCACCGGGACCGGATTCTGACCGAGCTTCTCCGCCACGGAACCGACGCGTCCGAAACCGCGATCGGAAAAACCACCGTCGAGCACACCGCCATCAACCCCAACAAGGCCGCACACATCGGACATCTCCGGAACTCCGTCCTCGGCGATCCTCTCGGGCGCTGCCTTCGCCACCTGGATCATGAGGTCGAGATCCAGAACTACATCGACGATACCGGTGTCCAGGTCGCCGATGTCGTCGTCGGCATTCTGTTCCTTCCCGAGGTCGAGCTTGCCGAGTGCCTCGGAATCGAACCCTGCCGGCGCGACGAGCTCGTCGAATTGACTGTGGATCGCCTGCCGGGCACGGAAATTCCACCTGCCTCGACGGGGG
>JARFRN010000216.1 GCA_029287195.1 Acidimicrobiia bacterium
ACACTGCATTGACCGTCACGTTGTGTTCGGCGGCTTCGAGGGCAAGGGTCTTGGTGAGTCCGAGGATGCCCCCCTTGGCCGTGACATAGGCGCCGAGGTTGGCGACGACCAACACATCCGCCGCCGACGTGATGTTGATGATCCTGCCCCGTTTCTGCGCAAACATCACCTTTGCGGCGGCACGCGACCCGTAGAAATAGCCGTGCAGGTTGGCCGCAAGCAAGCCGTGCCAGTCCTCATCGCTAGTCTCGATCAGGGGCTTCACCATCAGGCGGGCGGCGTTGTTCACCCATATGTCGAGAGACCCCCAGCGCTCCGTAGCCGTATCTGCCAATTCGGCGGCTGTGGCCGGGTCACCGGTGTCGGCCTGCAAAATGACCGCCTCGCGCCCGGCAGCCTGCACCTGGTTCCGCACCCGCTCGGCGCCATCGTGGTCCGAGTAGTAGCAGCCGGCGACGTTGGCTCCGGCCGCAGCGAGGGCCACTGCAATCGCCCGCCCGATACCGTTTGACACTCCGGTGACGACGGCGCTCGAACCTACCAATGAGGTTCGATCCATGTCTGCCATGTTCATTCCCTTCCCTCAGTGCGGTGCAGTAGATCCCATAGCTGTTCGCCGTCGAGCGTGTGCACCACTACGTCGGCGGCCGCCAATTGCTCGGCAGATCGGGCACCGCGCGCCACCCCCACCACCCGCATACCGGCCGCCATTGCAGCCTCCACCCCTGGAGCCGTGTCCTCGACGGCCAGACACCCCGCCACCGGTACGCCGAGCTTCGCCGCAGCAGCTTCGTATATGTCCGGTCCCGGTTTCCCGGCATCGACCTCGTCGCCTGCCACGGTGGCGTCGAACTTCCCGGCAAGGCCGACGACTTCCAGCATCAGGTCCAGTCTTCCCCGGTAGCTCGACGAAGCTATCGCCATCGGAATGTTGCGCGCAGCAAGCACTTCTATCGCAGCGACGGCGTCTGCGAACGCCCGCAGCCCGGAGCGTAGGGCCGGATATAGCCGTTGAACATAGACATCCATGAGGTCCTGCGGAGGTGGCAGTTCGCAGCGCTCGGCGAAATGGTCGTAGAAGGCCGGGTAGGGCCTTCCCACGAGGAGCTCCCAATCGGCTCGGCTCGCCGTACAGCCATAATTCATCAGGAGTCGAGTCCAAGTGTCGATGCCGATCGGCTCGGAGTCGACCACAGTGCCATCGCAGTCCCAAACAATCGCCCCGGAGCGATCCTGCGGTGTCAACCCGACTCCACACGGGGGTCGATGACGATCTTCATACCCTCGCCGTCCCGGGTGGCAGCGAATGCCCGTTCCCATTGCTGCAGCGGCAGGATATGACTTACCAAGGGGTCGAGATCGACGAGCCCTGCCTCTATCAGCTGCAGGGCACGTTTCCACGAACGAGGCGTGCTGGCGTTTCCGGATCTGACACGAAGCTCGCCGTATGTGAGATGGTCGAGCTGAGCGGTTACCGCTTTTCCGAAGATACCGACCTGGACCCAGCTCCCGTCGCGGCACACCGACGCCAGGGCAGTAGCCGCTCCCGACTCGCGCCCTGATGCTTCGGCAACTACGTCGAACTTGCGGAGTTCTTCGCCCGGATCGACTACCACAACCTCGAAGCCCATTGTCGCGGCCAGATCGAGCCGATGACGATCGCGTACCAGACCGGCAACCGTCACAGTACCGCCGGCGGCTCGCGCCGATTGGGCTGTCAGCATGCCCATGGCTCCCGGGCCGACAACCAGTACCGTGTCCCCGGCATTCACCACCGGCGGGTCAAACAAGATGCGGGTCACACACGCCAGCGGCTCGACCAGGGCGCCGGCGTGACGACCCACGTGATCCGGCAACCTCCAGAGATTGCCCACCGGCAAGGTGAGCCAGCGAGCGAACCCACCGTCGACTCGAGAACCGAGGGAGCGCCGCAGGGCACACATGTTCGGCTTGCCGTCGCGGCAATGCCGGCACGAGCCGCAGGTGGAGAAGTATGTCTCACAGGCAACCCGCACCCCCATCCATGCAGCCTCGACCTCGGCGCCGAGGATGGCAACCTCTCCGGTGATTTCATGTCCCATCGTCACGGGTGGTTCCGACGGGAACTCATCGTCGGCAATGTGCAAATCCGTCCCACAGATGCCGGTGGCGATGACCTCGAGCACGACCTCACGGGGACCCGGAGCCCGCACCGGTTGCTGCCGCATTCCGATGTTGCCGACCCCGGCGGCCAGCTTGCCGACGGCCGGTGTCGTTTCCGGCAGGTTCACGACACCACCTCACCAAAGGCAAGGAAACTGGCCGGGTTGTGAACCATGATGTGAGATATCTCTTCATCGGACAGGCCGGCACGAGTCAACACAGGCACGACATCGCGCATAAGAGCTACCAAACCGGGTCGACCCCCGTATCCGCTCCACAGGGACCTCCTGGCGCCGTCGGTCCCCAGCATCACCTGGCGGCCAAATCCGGCTGCCACCAGGGTCGCCGCCATGCGCACCGTGGTGCTCTCCTCGCTGATGCGATGGCGAAGTGCCTGGTCGTATTCGACGTAGGCGCCGGTTGCGGCGAGAGCCAGGTGATAGTCGTAATCGTCCACTTTGTCTGTGTGCGACAGCACTACCGCCTGGGGATCGACACCCAGTTGGCGCAACAGCTCCACTTGCTCGAGACCGCCCCGCCCCTCCTCGCAGTGCGTCAGAATCGGGACCCCGGTGGCCCGGTGAGTGATCGCAGCTGCCGCAAACACCCTCCGGTCGCGCTCGTTTGGCTCCTCCTGCATCGTTCCGATCTTCACAATCCCGGCTCGGTGCCGTGTCCGCTCCACGTAGGGACCTCGATAGTCAAATCGATCGATCCCTTCCTCGATATCGGCGATGAACAGCTCTGCCAGTTGCTCCGGGGCCAATTCATTCGCCCAGCACAGACCGGGGTACCACTTGCGCGTGTGCAGCCCCGTCGTAGCTACCACGTTGAGGCCCGTTGCCTCGCTGATTGCCGCCAACCGAACCGCGTCTCGACCAACACCGCACGGCATAGCGTCGACCATTGCACCGACCCCGGCGTCTGCGCATGCGGCGAGTTCTTCGACGGCGACCGAAGCGTCGTCAAGCAGAATATGAGGAAAGCGATCCTCGACGATCGGGGCGTCGAGAATCACGTGCTCATGGGCGTACGTGACACCGAGATCGCTTGGATTGATGTCGCCGAGCACTGTGCGCACGAAGCTCATACGACATCCTCCATATCGATGACGGCTCCGCATTCCCGTAGCCGCCCCGCCAGCACGCCGAACGCTACGTCCCTAGCCGAGCCATCTGCAGTGGCAGCCAGTGCGGCTGCGGTACCGGCGGCTTGTCCCATGGCCATGCACTGTGCCATCGATCGTACCGATGCTTGTGCGTCATGTTCGGCAGAGAAGCAGCGTCCCGCAGCAAAGACGTTGACGCCGTCACGTGGGATGAGCGTACTCAGCGGAATACCCACGGCCGAGCCATCTGGTAGGTATTCCCAAGTTGTACCGGTCCCCGCACCGCCATGGTGGTCTTCGATCGGTGCTCCACATAGACCAATCTGGTCATCGAACTGGCGGGCAGAAAGCACGTCGTCTCGTGTCAGCCGGTAGTCCCCGGCAACGCGACGCGTTTCCCGCAGCCCAATCTGCGAAGAGAGTGCCACCAAAGCCGCGTTCTCGTATCCGGGAACCCGATCTACGAGGAATCGGACGTATTCCAGCGCTTGGCGCCGACCTTCCATCTCAGCCGCCGTGAGCACGTCGGGATCCGTTCCATTGTTGACGGTACCGTCGGCATTGCGGCGTATCTGATCGATGCGCGTCATCACCGTGGCGATCATCCCCTCGACGGGGGTGATGTGGTCGCTGCCCTCCTTGCGGGGCAAGTCGTAGTCACCCGAGTCGGCTGCGGCCGCCATTGCGGCGTGGAGGTCGTCCTTGGTGATGGTGGCACGCTTCTCCATGTCAACGTTGGCCACGCGGAATGTCGTCGTGAGCGTCTGCGCAGGGGCCATAGTTCCTGCTGCCTCGTAGTCGAAGCCTGCGTGGTGGCAAACATCTGCATCACCCGAAGCATCGATCACAACGGCAGCCTCAACCGTCACCAAGCCCGCCTTCGTCGCCACCGTCAACAGACTGATCCGCCCATCGTTCACTCGGACGTCCTGGAGGAAGGCATGGAGAAGCACCCTCGCCCCTGCCGACGTCACGAGATCTTCCCAGACGACCTTCAGGTGTTCGGCGAGATATGTGATCCCGGTGCCTGCCCCATAAGTGTTGGGGCGCTCTACGACATCTCCGATTTGCCTCAGGGCCGCCACAACGCCCGCCCCGATGCCGGCAACAACCCTTCGAGGCCGCTCCCCCGGTGTGTAGAAACCGTAAAAAGTATCGAGAACGGCCGTCGAGTTTCCACCGAGGAAGGGCAGTTTCTCGATCAGAAGCGTGCGTGCTCCGGAGCGAGCTGCCGCGATGGCCGCGCTCGACCCGGCTGCCCCGGAGCCTACGACAACCACATCGAAGCGCCCGTAGCTCGGGAGTCTGCTCATGGTCGGCTAAATCCCGGGGGCTCTAGTGGACGTAGGGCGCAAGCACATCACGCGCCAACAGAAACCCACGCTTGACCAACTCGTCGGTTGCCTCGAAGTCTCGATCCTCGTGCTCGATGATGATCGGGCCGTCATAACCGACGCGATAGAGCGAGCGAAAGACCACCGCCCAATCAACGTCGCCGAGGCCGGGCAGTCTCGGCACCTGCCAACCGATTCCGGAAGATAAGCTTCCGTTCTCGTAGAGGCCCTCGTAGTCGATCATGACATCCTTCGCCTGGAAGTGGTAGAAGCGCTCGCCGAACTCCATGATGGCGCTCTCGATGTCGATCATCAGCCAGACGAGGTGCGATGGATCGAAGTTGAGTCCGATGGTCTCCCCGAACTCCTCGAACATCCGGCGCCACACCTTGGGGTTGTATGCCAGGTTGTGCCCAGAGGGCCACTCGTCTTTCGAGAAGATCATTGGGCAGTTCTCAATGGCGATTCTCACCCCGTTTTCCTCGGCACACGAGATGATCTCCGGCCAAACCCGGGTTGCCTTCTCCCAATTCTCGTCCTGAGTCAGGGCCCGATCGGCGCCGACAAAGGTGTTGACGACACCGACCCCCATCTTGCCGGCGGCTTCAATCACCCTTTTCAGATGGTCGATCACCATCCGGGCATGGTCGTCATCCGGATGCAAGGGATTGGGGTAATACCCGAGGCCGGAAATCTCGAGACCGCGACCCGTCATGCTGTCGACGATCTCCGACGCCTCGGCATCGGAGATGCCGTCGACATCTATGTGGCTGGTGCCGGCATAGCGGCGCGTATCACCGCTCGATGCCGGCCAGCAGGCAATCTCGATCGTCGTGAAGCCGTTGGCTGCGGTCCAATCGGCGACCTCGTCCAGCGGCGTCTCCGGAAACGGTGCGGTCAGCAGACCAAGCTTCATGTAGTCCTCCTCATCTCTCGATACGAATCCAACGTTGTTCTCGTGAGCTGCGGGCAACCGCCTCGGTTACCAGAAGAGCATCGTGGCCGTCGGTAAAAGTCGGGTACCGGGGCTCGGCAGCCGGTTTGCCGTTCACAACATCGGCATACACATCGGCGAAGAGCGCCCGAAATGTGTCGGGATATCCCTCGAC
>JARFRN010000064.1 GCA_029287195.1 Acidimicrobiia bacterium
AACCGGGCCATCATGCGGTGGGCCTGGGCCGTAGCTTGGGAGGACGGCGACGCGGATGCCTATGTCGAGGAACACCCGACGGGGCTCTTCACTATTGGCGAGTACGACACATTGTTGCGGCAGGCCGGGCTAATGCCCGAATACAACCCGGCAGGCCCGCTTGGGCGCGGTCTACACATCGCAGTCAAGCGGTAGCAGGTATGGGGCTGCGACTAGACCCGCTCGACGATGAGCAGGAAATCGATCTTGCGTGTCATGCCGTAGATTTGGCCCAGGCTGGTCTTCCTGATGTTTGGGATGATCTCAATGACCTCACCCCTGAGCCCATTGAGGAAGATCTCCAGTTTCTCGGAGTCCTTCTCCATGTTGACGTCTAGGCGATGCACCCTGTAGCTCATGCGACCCTTCTGGTGTTTCCCCTCCCATTGTTTGCCTGCCCAGCACTTCATGTCCAGCGCCTGCGGCCGGGATCGGTCACCTAATCTTGCTGGGTGACCGGAATCGACCCCACCAAGCTGATTCAGTTACCCGCAGATGGCTATGGGCGCGCCGGCGAGGTCCTGGGCCGGGCATTCCAGGAAGATCCGCTGTGGCAAGCGACGTTCCTGGACTCTGATCGATCCAAGTCTCTCGTTGCCATGTTCACCGCTGTCGTCAGGGCGATAACTGCGGCCCAGGGCATTGCGGAGACGACTACCGGCGTGGATGCGGTCGCCTTGTGGCTGCCGCCGGGGAAGGACCTCGGACGCTGGTCGGTGTTCCGGTCGGGCTTCGCCCTCCCGCGCTTTGCTATACGACTGCCCGCGTCGGATCGCAAGCGGATGATGCGGGTGCTGCGCCAACTCGATAAGCGCAAGAAGGCTCTGATAGCCGAACCCCACTGGTATCTGGCGGCAGTCGGGGTCGATCCGGCTTGGCAGGGTGAAGGCCTGGGATCCCGTCTCGTACTGTCAGGAATACGGCGGGCAGAAGAAGCGAACGTCCCGGTCTATCTGGAGACGGAAACCGAAGGCAACGTCGGTTTCTATGAACACCTTGGATTCGATGTGATCGAGCAGGTCACTGCGGTTGGCCTCGAGCTTCCCATCTGGCTGATGGTGAGACTTCCCGTCGCGGGCAACTAGGCAGAAGGCGTCGATACATCGGACGGCATGCGCCTGCGGATGCATAAGCGCAGACCCGGCGTCGAACGGAGCGGGACCGCATTTCCGCCTCACCATTGTCTAGGAGGGCGCGATGTAGCGCGCTCGGGCAGACTCAGTGTCCTCTCGCGGCCGCGAAATGTGGCTTCTTCTATTGGCTGTTGGCCGGTGATGTCAAGAGTCGATTGGGCGGATGCCTGTTCACATCCGATGCAATCGAGCAGCATCGACCCCTGCTCCGAACGGCATCAGCACCTGCTCGCTCAGACTACCGGCGTTGCCAGCAGCGGCTTGAACGTCTCCAACCGATCGTCCATCCCGTCAAGTATGTGGGCACTCCACAAAGATGATCTTGGGCGGCTCCGATGCCTTCGGGAAGAGCCGGGCGAGTATGGCAGAGTGCCCGGGCAGGTGGCTCACGGCTCACTCTCTCGCCGGCGGTTACCGGGCTGCGGACTGCATTCGCCCTTCCGCAGTCGTGATCTCCCCGGTGGATCGGTCGTAGCGAAGGCAGGTGTTAGGCGCCGAGGATCTTGGCCTTTTGGGCGGCGAACTCCTCATCGGTCAGGATGCCCTGATCCCGCAGCTCGCCAAGTTGCCTGAGTTGTGTGATCGTGTCGGGTGCTGCCGGCGGCGGCGCGGCGGGGGGGCCTGCTGATACTCTGCCTGCGCACCGGCGGCGTACCCTTGGCCCCGGTTGGCGGCGATTGCCTGATCACGATCGGCGAACTTCTCGGCTTGGCGTCGCGCCACCCGACCAGAAACGGCCGTCGCAGTACCTGCGACAACGGCAGTGCGAGCAACTCCGCGCAGTAGTCCTGGCATGACGATCCTCCTACTCTTCGTCCTCGAGTGCTGCGAGCACGTCGATGATTTCTTGCGCCGGGATGCGGGCGGAGGCGATGACCTGGCCACCCGCCCGATGCGCCGCAGCTACGAACGGCGCTGCCCATGTGTTCTCGTAGACCAGTAGAACAATGAATAACACCTACAGCACGTGGGCCGTCGGCTGGGCGGCATTTGCCGGCATCATGCTCATGGTGGCCGGTAGCTTTCACGCCATGTCAGGGCTCGTCACCATCTTCGATGACGCGTTCTTCGTCGTCGGCCGCGAGTACATTTTTGAGTTCGACGTGACGGCCTGGGGCTGGACTCATCTGATCTGGGGCATCCTCGTGGTGCTGGCTGGAATCGGCATCTTCAGCGGGAATGTCCTGGCTCGCACGGTTGGCGTGATCGCTGCTGTGCTGAGCATGATCGTGAATTTCGCGTGGTTGCCCTACTACCCGGTCTGGTCGATACTGATGATCGGCCTCGGCGTGGCAGTCATCTGGGCACTCACAGTTCATGGGCGATACATAGCCGAAGCCCGCATTTGAAGCCTCGGGCGGGTCACCCTCGCCGGCCGCAAGGTCTATCGAGCGACCTTGCTCTGGCATCGGGTTTCGTATGCCTCGAGCATCCCGATATGCGCGCCGCAGAATAGGCTGAGCACCAATCACGATGAATCTGAATATTCCTGCCGGAGGGCTTGGCAGGTTCGCGCCGATACGAGACTGACGTCATCAGGGATTACGGAGGTAGCAGCGTGGGAATCGAATCCGAGCTAGAGGGGATCTCGACCCCTGATGTTGTCGACACTGCAATTGGCGAGTTGAGATTCCGCGATGGTGCTCCTCTGCCGCAAACGGCGGAGCTGGTGTATGACTACCTGGATCGGGCTCGGGGGTAGAAGTGTTCTTGAACGCTATGCCGGGTGCATCGGTGTATGCGCTGGTGAAGGGCCCGCAGGCCATCGGGGTGTCGCGCACCAACCAGGTGCTGCTGTTCGATGGGCTCATGGATTCATCCTCGCTGTTCCTCACCGGGAACACTTCGACGCTGTACGCCATCCCGGTGATCGACCTGCGGGCAGATGGGCCGACCGTTGTGGAGGTGCCCCCCGGCATGTTGGGTGCGTTCAATGACATGTGGTTTCGCTATGTCGGTGATGTTGGGCCGGCCGGCCCCGACAAGGGTGCGGGCGGCAGGTATTTGCTGTTGCCTCCCGGCTACGACGGCGATGTGCCGGACGGGTATTTTGTGCTCCGACCTAGGACATTTGGCGTGTGGACATTCATGCGGGGCTCGGTTGCGAATGGTCTCGACGCTGGTGTTGCCAATATTGTCGACAATCTCAAGGTGTATCCGCTGGCGCGTCGGGACAACCCGCCTGAGATGGAGTTCATCAGCGGCTCTGGCAAGTCATTCAATACGATTCATCCGAACACCTACGAGTTCTATGAGCACGTCAACGAGTTGGTGCAGATGGAGTCCGACGAGATGCTTGATGTCGAGACCCGGGGGCTCCTAGCTTCGATCGGCATTGTCAAGGGCCGGCCATTCGAGCCGGATGATCGCATGAAGCGGATCTTGATCGACGCCGTTGCCATCGGCAACGCGATCGCACGCTCGATCGTGTGGTACCCGCGGATGACGGGTGCCCGGGTCTATCCGGACTCTGGCAGCAATTGGATGATGGGCTGGGTCGACAAGGACGTGTTCTTCGAGAAAGACGGGGTCCGCAACCTCGACGCACGCGTCATGTTTCACTATCCCTATACGGCGGTGACTCCGGCGATGGCCGTGAGCGTCCCGGGCAGGGGCTCGGATTACGCAATTGTCTATCTGGACGGCAACAACGAGCCGTTCGACGGCGCGGCGGCCTATCGCCTCCATTTGCCACCCAACCCGCCGGTCAACGACTTCTGGGCGGTGACCCTCTACGACACCCAAACCCGGTCGCAGCTCCAGACCAGTCAGCGGTTCCCGACTGTGGGCGGCAACGCCCCGGGGATCGAGGCCAATGAAGACGGCTCTTACGACATCTACTTCGGGCCCGAGGCGCCGACAGGGTACGAGCACAACTGGCTCGAGACCGTCCCCGGCAGAAGCTGGTTTGCCGCTCTCCGGATGTACGGTCCCGAACAGGCTTGGATCGACAAGACCTGGCGGCCCGGCGAGATCGAGCGATTGGCGTAGGAGGCGACCGTGATCTGGGCGTTGTTGGCCATTCTCGGTGTTCCGATCTGGCTGGTGGTCGGCGTACTTGCCGGTGCCCTGGTGTCACGCCGGAGATTTCAGGCCCAACCGGAGGTCTTCCGCCTCAAGGAGCGCGAGGCAGAACAAGCCAAGTGGCCCCGGCGCACAGCCCACGGGAGGCTCATCCACGACGTCTTCATTGTCAACAGTGGCCTTGCGTTGGTCCGCACCACAGTGCGAGGGATACGATCGGTCACCGACCATCCGCAGGACGAGCCGGGTACTCCCTTCGATGAGGCAGCGATCTTCGAGCTGACGTTCGATGACGGGTCCCGCAGCCTGATCGCCGTCGACCCGTCTGCCGCATCACATATCCGCTCCCTCAGATGATCGGGCAGTAGCGTGGCAAATCTCGTAGCCATCACAGCACCGACACTCAAGTCCCTCAAAGGAGTCGGCCCTGATGTCGCAGCCAAACTCCTCATCACCGCGGGAGACAACCCTGAACGCATGAGAAACGAAGTAGCATTCGCAGCTCTCTGCGGGGCCTCACCCCTCGACGCGTCATCAGGCAAGCAGCAACGCCACCGCCTCAACCGAGGCGGTGACCGACGAGCCAACAACGCTCTCTGGACGATCGCCATGGTGCGATTGAGCAACGACCCACGAACCCAGGACTACGCCAAACGCAGAACGAGAGAGCGCCTAACCAAGGGCGAAATCATCCGGTGCCACAAACGCTACATCGCCCGAGAAACACACCACGCAATCCTCCAAGACCTCAACCGCTTGACATAGGAGCGTCAGGTTTCGCACTCTCGAGTATGCGCCCTTCCCACTAGGGCACGTATTGCTCTTCGATTAGTGCACCTTCCCCGCCGGCGATGGTGATCCACACACCAGGCTGGTAGTCCGAGCCACGGGCCCCCCGACCCGCCAGCCAGTCGGGATATGAAACCGTTGTCTGCGTCGACGGGTCGCCGGTATCGGGAAGCCAGAGGACGTCGGCAGTCGACGCGACGGGAATGGTGCGTAGCTGTGGATTGACGTTGCGGATGTAGTAGTCGTTTGGCGGGGGTGATTCCTCGCCGTCCTCAGCCGCCGCCAGTATCGCCCCGTCGCCGCCGAACCAACATGCCAGGTCGAATTCGATCTGGGTGACGGCGGCCGAATCGACGTAACCGAACCAGCGGCCATCCCCGAGGACGGTGGTGCCGGGAGTGCATCCCGAACCCAGAGCCAGTGAGTTCGTATCTACCGTCGTCGTGGTGGCAACGGTCGTCGTCGTAGCGCCGGGCGCTGCGGTTGTTGCTGCTGCAGTGGTCTCCGGGGCGGCGGTTGTCGGCGCGCCCGTCGCCACTGCGGGCGCTTCCGTGACCTCGGGCGTCACGTCACCGCTACATCCAACAAACAGGACCGCTGCGGCAATCAGGCCCGGCAGCCCGGTACGCCAACGTCCAGCGGCAATCTGGTCCACTCCGCAAACCTATCGCATCGCTGGTGGCATGGATACAGGCGAAATGCTCCTACCGGCCCGTCCGGTCGATATCGAGCCGGGTTTTGCGATGCTCGGCACGCAGTCGCTCGAGACGGTTCTCGAGTTCGCTGATCTCTTCCCCCCGCCCTCTCCGGCGGCTCACTTCCGCGACCAGCGACCGGATCTCGCCCTCCAGTTGGTGTTTCCGTTCGATCAGCTGTTGTCGAGTTGGTCTCTGTGATCGTCTTCGGCGCCAGCTCATTGTGAGATCGTACGCGGGCTGCGAGTAGCCTGCTGCACCGCGGCACCGCAATCGACAGAGGAGGCTGTGGTGTTTCAAGTCGACTCGACGGCAACCGACATCTGCAGCGGTAACAACGACTTCGTTTGTGAGTGGATCTACGACGTGACCGGGAACGAGCAGGTGGCTCGAGCTGCCGATTGGTTCGTGAAACGACCGCTCACGGTTCTGCTCATTTGGGTAGTTGCCCTGGTCGTCAACCGGCTGGTGCGGCGCGCCATCGACCGGGCTGAAGCTCGGATGGTACGTGACCGTGAACGGCGTCTACAGGAGCGTCAGGAAGAAGAGGTGCGCGACGGTCGCTTCGCCGACCACGAAATGAAGGCAAGGCAGAAGGCGCTGGATCTGACGCAGGCCACCGAGCAAGCCAAGCAACGTGCCAAGACGCTTGGATCGATCCTGCGCAGCGCGGCAACCTTCACCATCTTCACGGTCGCCACCCTGATGTCGCTTGGCGAGTTCGACGTCAACCTGGGTCCGTTGATCGCCGGCGCAGGGATTGCCGGCGTCGCCCTCGGCTTTGGAGCCCAGTCGATCGTCAAGGATTTCCTTTCCGGGTTCTTCATGCTCGCAGAAGACCAGTTCGCCGTCGGCGACATCATCGACGTGGGCGAAGCATCCGGAGTCGTCGAGGACGTAAGCCTGCGAACCACGCAGGTGCGCGACATCAACGGGACTCTCTGGTACGTCCCCAACGGAGAGATTCGTCGCGTTGCCAACAAGTCGCAGCAATGGGCGCGGGCGGTGCTCGACATCGAAGTTGCCTACAACACCGACATCGAGAAGGCCGGTCGAGTGATCAAAGAGGTCGCAGACGAGGTGTGGCACGAACATGCACCCAACACCACGATCATCGAAGAGCCGGAGATCTGGGGTGTCGAGATGTTCGGGGAGAGCTCGATCGCCATTCGGCTCGTGTGCAAGGTCGAACCCGGTGAACAATGGATGACCGCCCGGGTGATACGGGCCAGGGTCAAGGAAGCGTTCGATCGGGAAGGAATCGAGATTCCCTTTCCGCAGAGAGTCATCTGGGCCGGAAGCGATACTGCCGCGGAGCCCGAGTGAGCCAAACTGCGCCTCAGCCGGCGGTGACCGGGGGCCGGTTCAACTGGTTCTCGGGCGTGTTTACGCCGAGCATCCTCACCGTCCTCGGTGTCGTCATGTACCTCTTGCTGGGGTGGACCACAGGCCAGGCTGGGCTGGGAATGATGCTGGTCATCGTGGTGATTACCCACCTCATCACGGGGGCCACCGCGCTATCGGTTTCCTCGATTGCGACCAACCGCACGGTAGGAACCGGCGGCGCCTACTTCATGATCAGCCGTTCGTTGGGACCATCGGTTGGATCCGCCGTGGGTATTCCGCTGTTCCTCGCCCAGGCTCTCAGCGTCACCTTCTACGTGGTGGGTTTTGCCGAGGCCCTTCATCTGCTGGTGCCCGGAATGCCGATCGTCCTGATAGGAACGATCGTCAACGTGGTCGTCCTTGCACTGGCCTATTGGAACGCCGAGCTGGCGATCCGCGCCCAGTACTTCGTGATGGCTGCGATCGCTCTATCTCTGGTCTCCTTTTTCACGGGCACAACCGGGGACTTCCCACGGTCGATCGAGTGGATCAATCGCGATGGTGCCAGCTTCATAAGGGTCTTTGCGGTGTTCTTCCCGGCCGCAACCGGGATCATGGCGGGAGTTTCGCTCTCGGGTGATCTGCGCAGCCCCCGGCGGGACATCCCCAAAGGCCTCGTGTTCACGATCTTCACCAGCTTGATCGTCTACATCGCGTTCCCGATCTGGTTCTCGCTGAACTTCAGCAACGAAGACCTGATCAACAATCTCGATGCGATCTTCTTGGTGTCATCGTTCCCGGCGCTCATCTATCTCGGTGTTTTTGGTGCATCGCTTTCGAGCGCGCTCGGCTCCATCCTGTCTGCGCCGCGCACCCTGCAGGCGCTTGCCAACGACGGTCATGTTCCCCGGTTCTTTGCTCGCGGCTACGGCAAGGACAACGAACCGCGGGTTGGCACTCTGCTCACCTTCGCGCTGGCTCAGCTGGGCGTGATGCTGGGTAGCCTGGAGGCAATCGCGCCGGTGTTGACGATGTTCTTCCTGGCCACCTACGGAGCCTTGAACCTTGCTTCCGGCTTGGAGACCTGGGCCGCCAACCCGAGCTTCCGGCCGACCTTCCGGGTTCCTGCTCCGATCAGCTTGCTGGCCGCAGTCGCCTGTTTCTACGTGATGAGCATCATCAACCTACCCGCAATGCTGGTTGCTGCGGTGATCCTCATCGGGCTGTTTGCATTTACACAGCGCCGAGCCCTCGACTCGGCATTTGGTGATGCCAGGCACGGTCTATGGTCCGCGGTCGTACTCGCCGGTCTGCGCAACGTGACTCTTTCCAAGGAGCATCCGGTCAACTGGCGGCCCAATCTGGTGGTGATGGGTGGTGACATCTCTGAACGCCATCATCTGCTTGAGATCAGCAGCGCCTTGGTGCAGTCGCGAGGTCTCGTCACGTTCGTCCACCTCCTGGACGGCGACGTCGCCGAACGAGCCGGCGAGCGCAAGATCCTCAACGAGTTGTACGGAGAGCAACTGGCGGAGACGCATCCCAATGTCTTCTATCGCGCCGAGATCGTTGGTGACCTCTACAAGGGTACGGTTACTGCGGCCCAGACCTACGGCATCGGCAACTTCCAGGCGAACGCAGTGATGTTGGGCTGGCCCAAGACCGAGGAGAACATCCACGGCTATCTGCACATGTTGCGCGACCTTCATCTGCTCGAGCGAACCATCCTGCTGGTTCGTGACAATCCGGGGGGTGCTGTCGCGAAGCGCAATGGCAGAGTCCACGTGTGGTGGACGGGGGCGACTGCCAACGGTTCGCTGATGCTGCTGTTGGCTCATCTCGTCACCCAGCACGGCGACTGGCGCGGATCGACGATCACGGTCCTGACTGCGGTCGGCGATCGCGCTGAGGTCGAAGACGCTGCCGGGAAGATCCGTACCTTGTTGGAGGCAGCAAGGATCGACGCCGACATCGAGGTCGTTCTAACCGCCGGTCGTCCGCTCTATCAGGTGTTTGCCGAGGAGTCGGGCAGGGCCGATCTAGTCTTCCTCGGTTTCCTCCTACCGACCAACCTGCGCAACGCCGATGGTTTCTATCGCCGGATGAACGGCATCATGACCGGGCTGCCGCGAACCGTGCTCGTTTCCAGTGCCCGGGGTCACGACTTCGAGTCGGTCGTGTTCGACACGATTGAAATGGATGCGGTTCCTCCGCAAGATGCATAAGGCTAGTTCTCGATGATGAGCCCCTCATGCGGCCGCAGCCTGGCGGGTGCAGCGTCGCCGTCGAGGTAGGTGGTCACGGCGACGTTTCCCGAGAAGCCCACGTCGAGCTCGGTATCTGTGAAGTTGAGGGCGATCGTCAGTGCTCCTCCATCCCGGGTATACGCCAGACACCCTGCCGGGGCATCAACCCGGCGATAGTCGCCTGACTGAAGCACGGCGGACGTCTTGCGGTACGCCAGCAGCGCTCGATACAGGTTGAGTAGCGACCGTGGATTCTCGAGGTGCTTGGCGACGTTGCGGTCGGGCCAGTCGTCCGTCAGCGGCAGCCAGGGTGATGCGGCGCCCTTGGGGGAGAAACCGGCATGGAACGAGTTGTCCCACTGCATCGGGGTCCGGCAGCCGTCCCGCCCGGAGCCGGAAAGACTGCGCCCATGGGGGTCGAGCTGCTGCTCGGCGGGTATGAAACGTTGCGGGATCGCCAGTTCGTCCCCGTAATAGAGCGTGGGCACACCACGAAGAGTCAGCAGCAGCATGGCAGCGATGGGCATGTGCTCCTCCCCGAAGCGTGTTGCGATACGAGGATCGTCATGGTTGCCGAGTACGTAACTGGGCCATCCCCCCTCTGGAATGGCTTCCTCGGCGGCGGCGACCCGCCTGCCGATGTCGTCGGGCGTCCAGGGGCAATGGACCAGCGAGAAGTTGAATGGGAGATGGAGTTCATCCAGGTTGCCGTAGTAGCCGGCCCACTCTTCCCAATCGGCGATATGGATCTCGCCGATGGAGAAGCGCTCCGGCCGGTAGCTGTCGAGCAGAGCCCTGACATCCCGGTATAGGGGGTGATTGTCGGGATGGCCCTTGTCGTAGAGGTGCTCATACCTGTCGTAGTCCCCGTGATTCCTGGCGAGTGTTGCCGGCGTGCCGGTGACCGGCGGATTGTCACGAAGCAGCGGGTCCTTCATCACAAAATGGGCGACGTCGACCCGGATCCCATCTACGCCGCGGTCGAGCCAGAAGCTGAGATCGTCGAACATCGCCTCCTGCACCTCGGGGTTCCGCCAGTTGAGGTCGGCCTGCTTCTTGGTAAAGGTGCATAGGTAGTACTGGCCGGTGTGCTCGTCGAAGCTCCAGGCGGGACCGCCAAACGCACTCAGCCAGTTGTTCGGGGGTGACCCGTCTGGCTTGGGATCTCGCCAGACATACCAATCGCGCTTCGGGTTGTCGCGGCTGGAGCGAGATTCGACGAACCAGCGGTGTTCATCCGAGCTGTGATTCGGCACCCAGTCGATGATGAGTTTCATGCCTCGCGCATGAACACCGTTGAGCAGGTCCTCGAAGTCGTCCATCGTGCCGAACAGCGGGTCGACGCCGGTGTAATCGGCTACGTCGTAGCCGAAGTCGGCCATGGGCGATGGGTAGAAGGGAGAGATCCAGATCGCATCGATCCCGAGCGTATCGGCCAGGTAATCCAGCCTCGAAGCTATGCCGGGCAGGTCGCCGATCCCGTTGCCGGACGTGTCCTGGAAGCTGCGCGGGTAGGTCTGATAGATGACGCCGGTTTGCCACCAACTGTGCTTGCTCATCGGGCGAGGCTAATGCCACACGGTTCGCCTCCGGCGTATCTGAGACCCCTATTGGGGCTCTAGCTACGCCAGAGTGTCGACGGCCTTGTTCCGGAACCTCCGGCGCGCTCAACGGAATCACGTCGTACAATCCGCCAACTGATCATTCGAAGGAGAGAACATGTGGCTGATCCTCGCGCTGATCCTGATCGGCATGGTTGCCGGAGGGATTGCCGAACGTGTCGTCTACCCTGAGTGGAAGATCGACTGGACCGAGGCATTCATCGTCGGTTTGGCGGGATCGTTCCTCGGCGGCCTGCTCGGGAGCCTCATCGCAGGGGAAGGCTTCTCTCTTCACATGGCACCGTTGATCGGCTCGATCATCGGCGCCATCATCTTGCTGGCGATCATCAAGTTCGTGCGGGGCCGCATCCGGGCGGCCGGTAGGTAGGCAAGTCGGATCCCATATCGCGTCTGGCGTATCTGAGACCCCCGTTGGGGTCCTATCTACGCCGGGGTGTCTGCCACCTTCCGCTCGGCCATCCCGTTGAGTATCTCGAGCACGACCCGGTTTGCCAGGATCGACGTGATCTCGCCCGGTCCGTCATATGGCGGGCTGACCTCGACCACGTCGGCACCCACGACGTTCAGCTCGCGAGCGATGCGGCGTAGAGTGTGGAGTAGCTCCCGAGAAGTCAGGCCACCGGGTTCCGGCGTCCCGGTCCCCGGTGCCATGCCCGGGTCGACGACGTCGATGTCGACAGAGATAAATGCTTTTGATACGCCGCTGAGCGCATACTCCAGCGCCTCATCCACGACCGTAGCAAGACCGCGATCGAGGATCTCGGTCATCAAGTACGTTCGCATCTCCTGTTCGCGCATCCAGGCGACAACCTCGGGTGGGGGCCAGTAACCGCGCAGGCCTATCTGCACGAACCGACGGCCCGGCACGGCGCCCGATTCGATGAGGCGGCGCATCGGTGTTGCGTGGCCGAGTAGCCGGCCGTGCTGGGTCTCCCCCGTGTCGGCATGCGCATCGAAGTGGATGAGGGCGAACTCCCCATGGCCGTGGACGTCGGCCACGCCGCCCGCATTGGGGAACGTGATGGTGTGGTCTCCTCCCAGCACGAGCGGGGCGGCTCCTTGGGAGGCGATGCGAGTGATCCCATCTCGGATCTGGGCCACGCTTTCCTCGATGTAGCCGAGAGGGAGTTGGAAGTCACCGACATCGACGATGCGGAGCTGCTCGAATGGATCGATCGCGGTGGGAAGGTGGGGCCGCGAGGCATGTGCTCCGAAGCTGTCCCCGCGGCGGATTGCCGCCGGCCCGTAGCGCGCCCCGGGACGATTGGTGGTGCCCCAGTCGAATGGTGCGCCAACGATTGCGACGTCGACCCCATCCAGATCATCGAGCTTTGCGCGGTCGGCCCCGGCAAACGTGGCGCGGTTGGCGAAGTCGCCGTCGTGGGTGGTGCTTGCTGTGCTCATACCTAGACGTTACTGCGATGAGGCGGCCGCGGACCCTCCAGTTACAATTCGGCGCAGACTCTGTGAGGAGGATCGATTGGCAACCACCACCGAAACACCGTCGGAGCAGAGGAATCGAGGCATCAGCAAGGTATTGATGGTGCTGGCAGCGCTGGCGGTGGCGGGCACGCTTCTCCTGTGGTGGTTGGGTAGCCTTCCGGATCATGCCCATCCCGAGGTGGGACGCACGGTCTTCGGCAACATCCCGGGACCGATAGTCGCGCTCTTCTACGTGACTGTTGCCGTCTTTCTCGGCCTGACGCTCTATCTGTTTGCACTGAGAGCCGCCAACTGGGAACGCGGTTCGCGGGACGACAGATCGCGGATGCTGAAGCGACGCCTGCATCAACTACGCGAGGGTCTTTCGATGAAGACTCTCCTCCAGGATCGTGCCGCCGGTATCCCGCACGCCGCCCTCTACTACGGCTTCCTGGTGCTGTTCCTGGGTACGGTCACGCTGGAGATCGACCATCTGTTGCCCAACAACCTCAAGTTCCTCGAAGGGAACTTCTACAAGGGTTACTC
>JARFRN010000065.1 GCA_029287195.1 Acidimicrobiia bacterium
ATCGCGTCCAGTGAGAAAGTCCCAGAACCGTTCCAGCAGCGAGCGGGAATCGACGTCCTCCGGCTGAGCATTGGTTGCCTCAGGAATCGTGCCACCATCGAGTTCGACCACGTAGCTGGTTTCTCCGGGACGAACCATGCCGTATTGTTCACGTGCGATCCGCTCCAACTCCGCAGGCGTAGCGATCGAGTCGATCTCGGCCGCCAATCCTTCGTTCTCAGCGACCAAGGCATCCAGCTGCGCTTGCGTGTTTTCGACCAGTCGTTCCTGGGCGATCAACTGACGGAATGGAAACACCCCGGCGAGCACAATCGCCAGACCGACGAGCAAAAGGACCGCCACGAAGGCGCCGGGTCGCTTGGGCTTCGCGCCGGGAGCTTGCGCTGCGGCGGGAGTCGCCGGGATGTTCGTTTCCGTCATCTAGGAGTCATCCTCACCTTCTGAAAGACTTCCACCCTGCGTACCGGGCCTGATCGCCGAGTGCTTCTTCTATGCGAAGCAGCTGGTTGTACTTGGCGGTACGCTCGCCGCGGGCCGGTGCACCCGTCTTTATCTGACCGGCATTGGTAGCCACCGCCAGATGACCGATGAAAGCGTCCTCGGTTTCGCCGGAGCGATGCGAAACCATCAGGCCATAGGAGTTTTCAACAGCAAGTTCCATGGCATGCAGCGTTTCAGACAGGGAACCGATCTGGTTGACCTTGATCAGGATTGCGTTGGCCGTTTCCTGCTCGATCGCCCGCTGCAGCAGGTCGACGTTGGTCACCAGCAGGTCGTCTCCAACCAATTGGATTCTGTCGCCTAGTCGCTCGGTCAGGAGCTTCCAGCCTTCCCAGTCGTCTTCCGACAAGCCGTCCTCGATCGACACCAGCGGGAAATCACCCACCAGACCCTCTAGGTAGTCGACGAGCTCGGCCGACGTCAGCTGGCGCCCATCGAGTTCGTAGCGGCCGGCGCGATGCAGCTCGGTGGCAGCAACATCGAGAGCGAACGAGATCTCCTCGCCCAGCTTGTAGCCGGCGGCCTCGACCGCTTCCGAGAGCAGTTCCAAAGCGGCTCGATCCGCCGGAAGGTTGGGAGCGAACCCGCCCTCGTCACCGACGTTCGTCGTCAATCCGCGTCCCGCCAGTACCTTCTTGAGGGCCTGGTATGTCTCGACACCGGCGCGCAATGCCTCCCGATAGCTCGGGAAGCCACCTGGGACCAACATGAACTCCTGAATGTCGACCGAGTCGGCCGCATGGGCGCCACCGTTGAGCACGTTTAGGCAAGGAACCGGAAGCACTCGGGCGGAGGTGCCGCCGAGATACCTGTAGAGCGGCATCCCGAGGCCTGCCGCAGCGGCTCGCGCGGTTGCAAGAGACACTGCGAGAATGGCGTTGGCGCCGAGATTCTCCTTGTTGGGAGTCCCGTCGAGATCAAGCATTCGCTGGTCGATCGCTTCTTGCCGGGTTGCGTCGGTGCCGATGAGCGCAGGCGCGATCGTGTCGTTGACATTCTCGACGGCCCGCTGCACGCCCTTGCCGCCGTAGCGGTCGCCGCCGTCACGAAGCTCATTGGCTTCGAGTGCCCCTGTCGAAGCTCCCGAGGGAACCAGTGCCCTGCCAAAGCCGCCGCCAGCTAGCGTCACCTCGGCCTCTACGGTGGGGTTACCCCTGGAGTCCAGGACCTCGCGGGCCCAAATCCGTTCGATCGTCGTCATGAATAGGGCCCTCTCTGTGCGCCCGAATCTATCACTTGCCCGAGGTTAGACCTAGTAATCGCCGGGTTGAACTACCCGGAGCGCCTCGGGCCTGTGTTACGAATACCACCCGCCGGTCATGAGGACCTGGTGCTTTTGGCCCTTTCCCACAGGGCATCAAACTCTTCGAGCGTGTGATCGCCCAGAGATCGGCCGGCAACCGCCGCCTGCTCTTCCATCAGGCGGAAACGGTCGGCGAAACGGTCGCCGGCTCCAGCCAGGGCCAGCTCGGGGTCCACCTCGAGATGTCGGGCCAGGTTGACGACGGCAAACAACAGATCACCGAGTTCGGCAAATGCCCCAGATGAGGCGTCGGCGGCAATGCTCCCGGTTGCGGTGTCGGCAGCAACCGCCGCCAGCTCGTCTACTTCCTCGAGAACCTTCGCAAACACAGGAGCTACTTCGTCCCAGTCGAAACCCACCGATTTGGCGCGCCGCTGCATCTTGTCGGCGCGGATGATGGCCGGCATCGCCACCGGTATGTCATCCATCAGCGAGTGGCGCGACTTCTCTTCCCCCTTGATCATCTCCCAATTGGAAATGACTGTTGGTGCATCCTCGGCGACCACATCACCAAAGACGTGGGGATGGCGATTGACCAGCTTACGTCTGATCATCTCGGCCACCTCCTCGACATCGAAGGCACCGACCTCTCGGGCGAGGGTGGCGTGGAACACAACCTGGAGGAGGAGATCTCCGAGCTCTTCCTCCACCTCGGCATAGGCCACATAGTCGGGTTTCCCTCGCGGAGCCTCCGGTGGCAGAGCCCGGATGGTCTCCACCGTCTCGTAGGCCTCTTCGATGAGGTGGCTGAGCAAGCTGTGGTGGGTTTGCTTGCGATCCCACGGACACTCCCGGCGCAAAATCCGGTTGGTGATGACGAGTCCGTGCCAGCCAACCGGCTCCGAGTCGACCAGGAGGCTGGTGCGCGGACCCACCGCTCGACCACTCAGCTCCGCCAGCGGGACGGTCGCGACAACTTCATCGCCGTCACCGAGGCGGTCACAGAACACGACCGGCGTGGTGTCCTCGAGCACCCGCCCGAGTTGCGCGGCGACGTCGGCGAGCACCTCGGGACGATCGACCTGGGTGATCACCAGCGGAGTGTCGAATATGAGCGGGTCCGGAAGGTCGCGACCGTCTACTACCTTGACTCCGGAGGATATGGGGTCGATCCCGGTCTGCAGATAGAGCAGATCGAGGAACGACTCACCGGGAAAGACAGCTGCTCCATCACCGACGCGACGCCGAATCTCGGCGACTGCCCTTTCGCCGACCGCAGCGCTTCCCGGTACCGCATATGCAACGGGACCGGTCGCCAGCGCTGCTATCACGCGATCGGCAATCGCCAGATAGACCTCGTTGAAGCTCCCGGCCGCATCGTAGATGTCATCGCACGACACAACGGGCCGACGTTGTGCCAGCTCGGCGGCTGCCGGATGCTGCAGCGTGCGGACGATGACGGTCCGGTCGCTCTCGTCGAGCAAACCTAGCGCACGCGTCGCAAGCCGATCCAGACCTGCCGGTCCAAGCCCAACGATGATCAGATCCGGCCTACTCACCCGGAGGGGCGATGCCGACGCCCGCCTCAGACCAGCGGCCGACAGTCGGGGATACGTCAATGGTGGCATCGCGAATCGCATCGTTGGCCCAGGGCGTGTATATAGCGCTGATGCGGTCGGGGGCCAGGTACTGCATCGGATCGGCCGTCAGCTCGGCAAGCGAAGGCGCTTGGCGCTGTGTGACGACGATCACATCCCAACCGTCGCCACTCACAACCGGTCCGGCCGGCTCGTTGAGCGGGGCGGTGGCAGCCAGGTAGGCGAAGTCTTCTCCGGCACGACCGAACCAAACAAGGCACTCCCCGTCTTCGTTCGTGATCAGTCCGCCCGGGCTGATCTGATCGAGCGAAACCTCCGCCGCCACCTCCACGAAATCCTCGCCCGCTTCGAGGCGCTCCAGCACCTGGGTGGCTTCTCCGATCGAGCCGGTTGCGATATGCCGCACACATGCCCGTGTAACGTCCTGCGGGGTCTGGTTGATCATCGCTTCGAACCCGCCCGGCTGTTGTGCCGCCAACTCCGACACCACGGCGTCTCGCACCAGGCTTTGGATGGCGCTTGCTCGCACCGCCTGCTCAGTGATATCGGCGAACTCGCCCGGAGGTGCAATGACTTCTGCGTAGCGCTCCGGTGGGTTTGCCAGCCGCTCTGCAATGTCCGCCTCGGTGATTTCGACGCCGAATTCCTCCGTCGCCGCAGTGCTGAGCGCCTCGAGAACGATCAGCAGGCTGAGGTCTGATCGCAATGTCTCTGCGTCCACCGTCGCTGGGTTTTCGTAGCTCGAACGAAGTGCGGTCAGGTCGGCCCTGTTGATCGCGCTGTCGTTGACGGTTGCCAGGGTGTCTGCCGAGGAGCACGCGGCTGCCAGCACCGCAATCGGTATCAGCAGTATGAGACGACGTAGCAGGGTCATGGGGCAGGGCTCTCCTGTTCCGGCGGCCACATCTTACGAATGAACTCGATTAACGATTCAACCAGATCGCGTCGCGGCGCCGGCAAGAATACCGTCGGACCACGCACGACCGCCTGTGGCGCCAATCTGTCGAGCCGAACTTCCTGTGAGGGCCTGAGCGCAATCGGCCCCAATCGAACTTCATTGCGCACCTTGACGATCTCGGTAAGGCCGACCCGCAGCGCCTCGATGCGCAACGATGCCACATCTATCAAAGCGAGCGCCTCAGGCGGCAGTTCGCCGAATCGGTCGCGCCACTCCACGGCCACGTCCGCCACCTGCTGCTCGGTGGTAGCTGCTGCAAGCCGACGATAGGCCTCCAGCCGTTCGTTTGCGCTCGACACGTAGTCGTCGGGCAGGTGGGCATCGACCGGGAGGTCGATGCGAATCTCGGGTGGCCGCTCTTCGGCCGGCTCGCCCTTGAGCTCGGTAACCGCATCGGAGACCAGCTCGACGTACAGGTCGAAACCCACCGCCGAGATGTGACCGGCCTGGGTCTCCCCAAGTATCGAGCCCGCCCCTCTGATTTCGAGGTCGCGCATGGCAAGCTCGAAACCCGAACCCAGATCCGAATACTCACCGATGGCCTCGAGCCGCCGGTAGGCCGGCTCTGAGAGAGTCTGCTCCTTGGGATGGAAGAGGTACGCGTAGGCTCGTTGGTTGGATCGACCTACCCTCCCTCGCAGCTGGTAGAGCTGCGCCAGACCAAGGCGATCTGCCCGCTCAACGAGCAACGTGTTCACCTGCGGCAGGTCAAGCCCGGACTCGATGATGGTGGTCGCAACCAGCACGTCGTAGTCGCCGTTCCAGAAGACGAACATCACCTGCTCGAGAGTGCCCTCGCTCATCTGGCCGTGAGCGACGGCATAGCGTGCATCAGGCACCAACTCTCTCAATCGGGCCACGGCATGGTCTATTGACTGCACGCGATTGTGAACGTAGAACACCTGGCCTTCCCGTAGCAGCTCGCGCCGGATCGCGGCGGAGATTGCCTGCTCGTCAAACGGCCCAACATACGTCAGAATCGGGTGTCGATCCTCGGGAGCCGTCCGGATGTGGCTCACCTCGCGGATACCGGTTAGTGCCATTTCCAACGTTCGAGGTATCGGCGTCGCGGTGAGCGTGAGAACATCTATCGAAGCCCGCAGGCGCTTCAGCTTGTCCTTGGCGGCGACACCAAACCGCTGTTCTTCATCGATGATCAACAATCCGAGATCCTGGAATTCGACGTCCTCGGAAAGTAGGCGATGGGTTCCGACAACGATGTCCACCGAACCATCGCCGAGTCCTCGAACTACCTCGCGCTGTTGGCCCGCCGTCAAAAACCGACTGAGCGACGCGACCTTGACGGGATATGGGTTGAACCTCTCCTCGAGAGTTGTGAAGTGTTGTTGCGCGAGCAGAGTCGTCGGCACCAAGAGAGCAGCCTGCTTGCCGCTCTGAACCGCCTTGAAGGCGGCGCGCAAAGCCACCTCGGTCTTGCCAAAACCGACATCACCGAAGATGAGCCTATCCATGGGGGCGTCCGCTTCCATGTCGGTCTTTACATCCCCAATGGCCATCGCCTGATCGCGAGTCTCCTCGTAGGGAAACGCGGACTCGAACTCAGTTTGCCACGGCGTGTCCGGCGAGAAGGCGTGTCCGGTTGCTGCCGCCCGACGGCGGTGAAGGTTCACCACCTCCTCGGCGACTACCGCAACTGCCTTGCGGACCTTGGTCCTCGTCTTGGCCCAGTCGGCGCCACCCATGCGGGAAAGTCTCGGGGTCTCCCCACCTGTGTAGCGCACAACGGCGGCAAGCTGATCCGTGGGCACGTAGAGACGGTCCTCACCGTGATAGCGAATCAGCAAGTAATCTCGCTCCACCCCCGCCATCTCACGGTGAACCAGGCCTTCGAACCTGCCTATTCCGTGGTGGTGGTGGACTACGAAGTCTCCCGGGCTCAGATCCCGGTAGGCATCACCTAGATCCTCGGAAACGACGCGCCGGGTACGGCGATGCGCCCGCCGCCGTCCCGCGATCTCGCGTTCGCCGACGACACCAAAACCCAGCTGCGGGGAGACGAAGCCGAGATGAATGCCGTCGCCCAGGACCGCAGACCGCTTCCGGTCGAGGGCTTCACGGACCGGGAGGGAATGCCCGGCTTGGCCCAGCAGGCGGGCAATGCGTTCGGCTGCTCCGGTGCCGTCCATCGCAACTACGATTTCGACGCTCCTCCCCTGCCAATGCTGCAGCGCAGCGGCGATCGACTCAGGATCACCGGGTACTGCATCGATGCTTCGCAGCTCGAGAGCCGGGTCGGCCGGGCCGGTCGGTGCGGGCGGCGCTGCAACGTGCTCTGCACCGGGGACTGCGAGGAACAAATGCGGATGCTGGTCTGCCTCAGGGGCTCCGGTGCCCCAGGTCGGAGCCAGAGTGGCCGCAAGGTCTGCCTCTTCGCGTCGCAGTTCCTCACTGCGTGCTTGCGTTTGAATGGGATCGAGTATGACGGTGTAGCGGTTGCCCGGCGCGTCGAAGAAAGAGTGCTCGGCAGCGAACCAGGGAAGCCACGACTCGATTCCCTGGAAGGTAAGGCCGGACGCGATGCGATCCCAGGTCTCGGCTGCCCAGGGGTGTTCCTTGACGAGCTGGGACGCTCGTTTCCGCACTACGGGATCGGGGCGCAACTCTCTAGCAGGAAAGACCTCGATCTGGTCCACCGAGTCAACCGACCTCTGCGAGCCGATCCGGAACGACCGGATTTCATCGACTTCATCCCCCCAGAACTCTATGCGGTAGGGATCATCACCCTGTGCCGGGAAGACGTCGACTATGCCGCCACGGACTGCATACTCGCCCCGGGCCTCGACCCGATCGGTGCGGTGATAGCCGTGAAGCGTCAGCTCTGCAACCAACCTGTCGAAGCCGTGTTCGTCCCCGGATCGGATCAGTATCGGGGCGAAGTCGCACGGTGTCAGCCGTTGGGTGGCTGCACGGACCGAAGCAACGACGATCGTTCCCGGGCCTCCATTGGTGAGCCGATAGAGCGCTTCACAGCGATGCGCCATCGTGGCCTGGTTGGGAGACACATGCTCGAATGGCAGAGTTCCCCACGCCGGCAACTGCCACACATTGCGCGTGAACAGCCTCGTGTCATCAAACAGCTCCTCGGCGGTTCGTTCCCCCGGCACCACGGCGAGCAACGGTTCTTTGAGGTGCTGCGCCATCCCTGCGAGGGTGACCGCCCGCAGCGCCGGGGGCACAACGAGCCGACCGGTAGGTTCCGGGACCAGGGCGCGCGGCCAGTCTGCTACGAGCGGTTCTAGGGGTGCGTTCACAACGGCCGACTGTAGTGGCCCGTCCTGGAGACTGGATCGAGTTTCGCTGCGCAGAATTTCGGCTGCGGCCCTACTCCGCTATTCCTCGTGGCTACCGGCTTCAATCTGATCGCGTGGATCGAATGCCCCCGCATAGCGACGGAAGTAGTCCCAGCCCGAGAGAACGGTCGCAAACACTGCAATCAGCATCAGCCACTCGTCGAAGAAGAACGGCCCGATCTCGGTGTCTGATCGGATGAGGGCGAACCCAATGGCGAAAAACTGAAATGTTGTCTTGCTCTTGCCCCAGAAACTCGGCGGTACGGTTGATTTCTCCAGCGCGACAACGGCCCGCAGCCCCATAACGGCGATCTCTCTTCCGATGATGATGAATGCTGCCCACGACCAGGCCCGACCGACCTCGATCAGGACCAGGAGGCTCCCGACAACAAGCACCTTGTCCGCGACAGAGTCGAGAAAGGCCCCAAGGATCGTCGTGATCTTCCAGCGTCTTGCGAGGTATCCATCGACGAAGTCGGTCACTGCCGCCGGGACAAAGATGGCCAGCGCGATTCCAAAAGCGTGGTCTATCTGGTCGGAAAGCAGCACAAACGCCATCACGATGGGCGTCATGACAATGCGTGCCAGTGCCAGCAGATTGGGGACGTTGAGGGACCGGTCCATGGCTGGAGATGGTAATCGGCCCCCAGAAACCCGTCTCGACCTCCCGGCGAGGGGATTCCTAGTCGACCCAGCCGAGACTCTTGTCGACCGCTTTCTGCCATGAGGCGTACAGATCAGCACGGCGCTCTTGCTCCATTGCCGGCGTATAGCGGCGGCCCTCAGCCCAGTGTTCACGCAACTCGTCGATGCCCGACCAGAAACCGGTGGCCAACCCGGCAGCATATGCCGCCCCGAGAACTGTTGTCTCGATCACCATCGGTCGCACTACGTCGACGTCGAGGATGTCCGCCTGGAACTGCATGAGGAGATCGTTGACCACCATCCCCCCATCGACCTTGAGTTCTTTCATCTCTACGCCAGCATCGGCCTCCATTGCTTCCAGAACGTCCCGGCTCTGATAGGCCACCGCTTCGAGGACCGCTCGCGCCAGGTGACCAGATTCGCTGAAGCGAGTAAGCCCGGCGATCACGCCACGTGCATCTGCTCGCCAGTACGGGGCGAACAGGCCGGAGAAGGCAGGGACGAAGTAGACGTCCCCGTTGTCGGCCACCGAGTTGGCCAGCGTTTCGACCTCCGAGGCATCATCGATGATCTTCATTTGGTCACGCAACCACTGCACTCCGGAGCCGGCAATGGCTACCGAGCCCTCGAGCGCATAGCGCGGTTTCCCGGTTGCGATCTGATAGGCCACAGTGGTCAATAGCCCCTTTGTCGAAGCGATGGCCTGGGTTCCGGTGTTGAGCAGCAGAAAGCAGCCGGTTCCGTACGTGTTCTTTGCATCACCGGGGTTGAAGCAGGCCTGCCCGAACATGGCGGCCTGCTGATCTCCCAGGATGCCGGCGACCGGCACGTCGGCAAGCACTCCCCGACCCCGCCCGATGAGCCCGACGGAGGGGACGATCCTCGGCAGCAACGATCTCGGAATCTGGAATTCGGCGAGGATCTCATCGTCCCAGTCGAGGGTACTGAGATCCATCAGCATGGTGCGGCTGGCGTTGGTGACATCAGTGACGTGGTCTCCCACCAGGTTCCACATCACCCACGAGTCCATCGTCCCGAAGCGCACTTCACCAGCGTCGGCCCGGGAGCGCAGCCCGGGAACGTTGTCGAGCAACCAGCGCAGTTTGGGACCGGCGAAGTATGTAGCCAGAGGAAGGCCGGTCTTGGCCCGGAATCTATCCGGCCCTTTCTCGCCCCCGAGTTGCCGGCAGAGCTCGGCGGTGCGGGTGTCCTGCCAGACGATTGCCGGAGCAAGCGGCTCTCCGCCGGCAGCGTCCCAAACGACGGTTGTTTCTCTTTGGTTGGTCAACCCCACGGCGACCAGATCAGACGCCGCGATCCCGGCTCGAGCCAGGGCCGAACCGATGACCTCCTCGGTGTTGGCCCAAATCTCGGCAGCATCGTGCTCCACCCAACCGGGTTGCGGCATGAGCTGTTCGTGCTCCTTCTGCGCCATCGCCACGAAGTTGCCGTCGTGGTCCACGATGGCGAACCGGGTGCTTGTGGTCCCCTGGTCGATTGCTCCGACGTATGCCACCTGTTCTCCCTTCGAACTAGCCGTTGGCGTTGGGGCCTCCGGTCAATTGCTGTGCCGCTTCGCCGCCCTCGGCGACAAATCGCTCGACAACGTCGGCCGCCAACTGCACCATCAGATCTATCTCGGGTTGCTCCTTGCGCGTGAAACGCCTCAGAACGAAGTCTGCCGGGTCCATTCTGCCCGGTGGACGCCCGACACCACATTTCAGTCTCCAGAACTCCTGCGATCCAAGCGCTCGAATCACCGACCTGGCTCCATTGTTGCCTCCCGAACCGCGGTCGAATTGGAGCCGCAGCTTGGCAAAAGGCAGGTCGATGTCGTCGTGGACGATCAGCAACCGCGAGGGTTCGGCGCGGAAGTAGCGCACCAGCGGAGCCACAGCTTGCCCTGACTCGTTCATGAAAGTCGTCGGCATTGCCAACACCGCACGCCTTCCGTCCAGCCGAACCTCGGCTACCTCAGCACGAATCGTGCGTTTGGCGCGTTTGAAGGTTGCACCATGACGTTGTGCGGCCATTGCCACGATATCCGCGCCCAGATTGTGCCGTGTCCGCCGGTAGCGCTCTCCGGGATTACGCAGCCCAACGACGACGGGAAGCGGAGAGGAGACGGCTAATCCTCTTCTTCAGACGGGGTCTCGGCTGCCTCGTCGCCCTCTTCGACTGCCGATGCTGCGACCAGCTCGCCTTCTTCGCCAACCTCGAGCAACTCCTCGGTGGGCTCTTCTTCGACCCGCGGCATGAGAACCGTGACCAAAGGACGGTCCTCGTCGTCCGTGTACTCGACGCCTTCGATCTCGGGGAGCTCCGTCACCTTGAGCGTATCGCCCGTCGCCATGTCTTCGATGTGGACAACGATCGAGCTCGGAATGGCGGTTGGCAACGCCGCGATGCTGACTGTATTGGCGATGGCTTCGACGAATCCACCGTCTTCCCGCACCCCGATCGGGGTGCCGACGTACTCGAGCGCAACCTCTGCACTGATTTTCTCGTCGAGTGAAATCTGGATCAGGTCGAGGTGGATCACGTCGCCGCGGACCGGGTGATACTGCACCTCGCGAGCCACGGCAAGCACGTCGTCGCTGCCCTCTATCTGGATGTTCAGCAAAGCGTTGCGGCCCGCTTCAGTGTGCAGTGCGGTATACAGCTCACGCCCGTCAACCGTGATCGACTGAACGCCGGCGGTCTTGCCGTAGACAGTTGCGGGAATCAAGCCCTGACGTCGCAGGCGTCGGGACGGGCGGGTCCCCAACTCAGCGCGCAGCTCGGCGCGTAGTGTCACCTGCTCCATGTGGTATCTCCTCGTTGACTGGAATTCCGGGGGATTGCCCGGCCGCGCAAAAGTGAGAAGCGCAGCGGGGCGGCCCACATTATGCGCCATTGCGACCCGGGAGGCAAAGGGAAGCCGGCAGAAGACCTCCAATCCGTTCTTGCGTCGCCGCCGCTCATGTCGGCCGTGTCCTAGCAGCCGCTATGTACGCAGCAACCCGGCTATCAGCCGGGTAGGAATGTGAAGCGCACTCGGCGCTCCTGGTTGTCGACATTGGTGTCGATCAGGACGATCGACTGCCACGTACCCAGAGCGAGTCTCCCCTCGATCACGGGGATCGTTGTCGACGGGGCCACCAATCCGGGCAGGACATGATCGGCCCCGTGTCCGAAGCTGCCGTGGCGGTGCCGGTAGCGATCCTCATGCGGGATCAGGTCCTCGAGGATCTCCATTAGGTCGTGATCGCTTCCGGCTCCCGTCTCGATGACGGCCACCCCGGCAGTCGCATGCGGTACAAACACGTTGAGCAGACCATTTCCATCTCCGCGCACGAACTCGCTCGCTTCCCCCGTTAGGTCGGTCGCACTGCGGCTGGGTCCGGTTCGAACTACCACTACCTCCGTCTTCACGATGCCCTCGCTCCCCTGCGTACACCGGCACCGAGCCGGCGACTTCGCTCGTAAGGAAATATCTCGATCACTTCTCCCGATCGAATCCGGTCCTGCACCCTCTGCCAGAATCGCACACCGAATAGGTCGCTGTGATGCTGTTCCAGAACCGCACGCAGCTCGCCGCGCACCCCGAGGAAGTTGCGGAACTCCTCCGGAAATACATCGTGCTCGCCGACCCCAAACCACGGATCTGCCGACATTTCGTCGGCAGGATCCTGGGTTTCCGGCATCTCACGGAAGTTGCAGTCGGTGACCTTGCTCAGTTCGTCATAGTCATAGAAGACGACCCGGCCCGACCGGGTGACGCCAAAATTCTTGAGCAGCATGTCACCTGGGAAGATGTCCGACAGGGCGAGGTTCTTGATGGCGCGTCCGTAATCGATCATTGCCGCCGTTGCCTTGATGGGATTGCTCTCTCGTAGGTAGATGTCGAGCGGAACCACCTTTCGTTCGACGTACACGTGATGGAGGATCACGGTATCTCCATCGAGAGTCACCGAACGTGCCGCTTCGCGCAGCAATTCCTCGAGAAGTCCCTCGGCAAACTGGGTGCGCAGGAAGCGCATGTGCTCGAACTCGTGCGCGTCGATCAACCGCCCGGCGCGATCGTGGCGAAACACAAGCCGGTACTTGGCCATTACCTGGCGCCGCGTTGTCTGCTTCGGATAGGGGAATCGGTCCCTGATCACCTTGAAGACGGCGTCATAGCCCGGAAGGGTGAACACGATCATGACCATGCCACGCACCCCGCGGGCATACTCGAAACGTTCACCGGATTCGGCCATGTGGCGGCGAAGATCCCGATACCGTTCGGTCTTGCCGTGCTTGTTGTAGCCGACTGTGGTGTACAGCTCCGCGGGTTTGCGGTGTGGCATCAGGCGCTGCAGATAGTTGACCAGCTCGTCAGGGCGAGCCGTCGCCACCAGGAACGACGAACGCGTGTAGCTGAAGAGAACGGAGATGTCGTCAGGTTCGACTAGAACGGCCCCGACGATCAGACCGCGCGTGGTGTGATGGATCGCGATCGCCAGTGGGAGCGTCAGCCCGCCGGACGTGGCAGCGCCAACGATGTAGGCGGCCCTACCCCGGAAGAACGGACTCGGAAACGCCTCGAGCCGTCGTACCGGTTCGTGTTGACCGTGCAGCGCGAAACGACGCTCGATCTCGCGGGCACCGAGGCGCACATCTCTCTCGAGGTTCTGCCAGGTCGCTCCAAGGTCGAATAGCCGAAGGAGACTCAGCAAAGTGTCCTCGAGCAGTGTGTCTTCAACATCGAGCAGCTCCGGTTCGCCATGAGGAAACGCAGAGGCGTCGTCGGTGAACTCGACTGCAGGATCGGTGCCCTCGGTCTTGAGGACACGACGAGTTACCGAACTGAAGAAGGTCTTGCCGATCTCGATCGAGGGATGATCGACGATGGCATTGCGATAAACCCCGCGGGCTCTCTCCCAGGCGGCATGATCCTCCATGCCCGAATCCAGTCGGGACGCCAGGCAATCGACCGCAGCGTCGACCGCGACGTTGTACAGCTCGAGCCTTTGCGCTGCGTCCTCTTGGAGTCCCTGCCAGTCTCGGGCACCAAACCGACGCGATGCATTCTGCGTGAGTTCAGCAAAGTGTTGGCAGTAGTCGTCGAACGACGCCAGCACGGTCTGGGCGATGAATCTCCCAGGACCGCTCACATGTTTTCGCCTTTGAAGATGGCGCTTACGGATGCATCCGTGAAGATGGCATTGATCGCACCGGCCAAGACGGATCCGATGGACAACACGGTCAACGACTGCAACTCTGCCGCATCGTCCGGAACCGGCAAGGTATTGGAGATCACGACCTCGCTGATTGCGGAGTTCTTGATGCGATCAACGGCGGGGTCGGAAAGGACGCCGTGAGTGGCGGCCAGCCGCACGCTGAGCGCGCCGCGCTGGCGTAGCAGATTGGCGGCACCGACTGCGCTCCCAGCAGTGTCGACAATGTCGTCGACGATGATGCAATGACGACCATTGATGTCGCCAATTACCTCGAGCGACTGCGACTTGTTGCGCACATCGGTGCTGCGTCTCTTGTCGATGAACGCCACCGCGGCGTCCAGATGGCGGGCATACCGGGCTGCCCGTTTCACGCCACCACTGTCCGGAGAAACGATCGTCGTCGGACCTTCCATCGTCTTGGCCAGGTAGTCAACGAAGACGGGAAGGGCTGTGAGGTGATCGAACGGAACATCGACGAAACCCTGGATCTGGCCGGTGTGGAGATCAACCGAGGCAAGCCGGTCGGCGCCGGCGGTGACAAAGAGGTCGCCCATCAACTTCGCCGTGATGGCTTCGCGAGGTCGACCCTTCTTGTCCTGACGGGCGTAGCCGAAGTAGGGAACAACCGCCGTGATTCGCTTGGCAGAGGCACGCTTGAGGGCGTCGATCATTATCAGTTGCTCGATGATGTGATAGTTGATCGGCGTTACATGACTCTGAATCACGAAGCAATCCGATCCACGCACGCTTTCCGTGAAGTGGATGTAGATCTCGGAATCAGCGAATACCTCTCGTACGACACCTCCGAGACGGGTGCCGAGAATGTTGGCGACCTCGCGTGCCAGGCCTTCGTTGGCCGAGCCAGAGAACACCATCAGACGCTTCCGGCTGGTGATCTCCACAGTGTGCCGATCCTCCCGCTGGGCTGTCGATCTGCAGGCTAGCTGCAGGGCTCGGCAACGCCCAACGCACCCTTTTTCTAGCCGGCGGAGTGCCGTTGCCGAAGTAGAGAAGCGACGCCGGCGACCTGATCGAGGGAGTTGATCCCCAATCCCTCGTCGGGATCTCCGGCGTATCCGGCCACGGTGAGTCCGTCTCCGACCAGGATTTCCACTACATCGGTCAGGTAGTACTCCCCCTGCGCGTTATCGGTCCCGAGCCGCGCCAGGGCACCCGGCAGATGCCTTGAGGTGAATACATACACCGAGGTGGACACCTCTTTGATCTCGAGCTGGGCGGGATCGGCATCCTTTACTTCGACGATTGCCACAACCATTCCGTCCCGCCTGACAACGCGCCCGTAGGCACGCGGCTCATCTAGCTCAGCGGTGAGCAGGGTTGCTGCGGCACCCGTCGATCTATGTGTTTCCAGCAATGAAAGAATGGTCGCCCCGGTCACCAGCGGCATGTCGCCGGGGATCACGACGATCTCGTCGTCCGGTTCGTTACCGAGCGCCTCGAGACCGACTCGACAAGCATGACCGGTTCCCAACTGTTCCTCTTGCAGCGCCGACCCGACACCGTCGGGAAGGATCGAACGCACCTTGTCGGCCTGATGACCGACGACAACGACGGTCTCCGCAACCCCGGCGTCGGCCATTGCGTCGAGCACCCAGAGAAGCATGGGGCGCCCGGCAACGGGGAAGAGAACCTTGGCCAGGTCGGACTCCATGCGGGTACCTTTGCCGGCACCGAGGACTATCGCTTTCACCGCCATGCGGTTACCACCATTCTGATGTCGCTGGGGGACCAGGACTCGAACCCGGACTACGTGGACCAAAACCACGGGTGCTGCCGATTACACCATCCCCCAATTCGGGAGGCGCGGGGCGGATTGTAGCCAAGGACGGCACCTTGCCACGTCTGGCCTATCTGAGAGTCGCATAGGGGCCTGACGTACGCCAGACGCGTTCTGCTACCCCGTGAGAACCCATCCGACGGAGCTCAAATCAACCGCTTCGGCGAGACGAGATCCGCCTGGAACGGCGCCAATTGCGCCTTCCGCCTCCTCCCGGTCCAAGAAGAAACCGAATAGGGCGGGGCCGCTGCCCGACAGCATTACGGGCCGGGTCCACCGGGTCTCCAGTTCCCGCCTCCACCCGTCGATGTCGGGCGCCAACGCCACCGTGGCCGGGTAGAGATCATTGGTCAGCTCATCTTCCCCTCGGAGGGCCGGGGGGAGATCGCCCGCTCGGATTCGCAAACCCGCCGGATCGTCGAGTTGGTCCCAGGTGGCGAACACGTCGGGTGTCGCTATCTCGAACGGCGGCACCACCACACCGAGTGCAAACCCGGCGAGATCCTCGAGGGGTGAGATGATCTCGCCCCGGCCCCCCACCCGGGCGGTTCCGCCCCGCAGGCAAAACGGGACATCCGAACCAAGCCGGGGCGCAATCGACTCCAGCACCGCTCGCTCCGTAGAGAAGTACGCTCCTGCCATACCAAGAGCAGCGGCGGCGTCGGCGCTACCGCCACCCAGCCCGGCAGACGTTGGGATGTTCTTGTCGAGTGTCATCGTTATTGATGCGGCCACTCCGGCGCGGTCTCGCACCGCGGCTGCGGCGCGAAACGCCAGGTTGTCGAGGTGGCACGGCACGGGCCTCCCCGCAGAGGTGAGGATGCTGTCCGAGTCCGCAGAGTCGAGCGTGAGGGAATCGGAGAGATCGATCGACTGAAATATGCCGCTGACGGGATGGAACCCGTCCTCACGAAGACCGCCGACACGCAGTCCGAGATTGATCTTGGCGAATGCAGTGCCGGCAATCACGATGTCACCTGCGCGAGACGGACAAAGGCAGCGGCGTCGATGTCCTCGGGTCGCGCCGTTGCGGGAATTGCGGCAGCAGCCAGTGCAGCTGCAGGATCCGCAAGCGCACCGCCGAGCGAACGGCGCAGCATCTTGCGACGTTGCTGGAATGCCACCGTAGCCAGTTCGATAGCCCGCTCAGACTCCGCCGGAGCGGGTTTACGTACCAGCTCCACAACCGCGGATTCGACATCTGGGATCGGGAAGAACACGTCGGGGGGAACGGTGAACAGCAGACGTGCGTCGCTGTTGAGCGCCACAACGATCGACGGCATGCCGTAGCTGCGGCTACCGGGTGACGCAGTCAGGCGGTCTGCAACCTCTCGCTGCACCATGACCGTAAACCGCTCGATGGCGGGAATGAAGCGCAGGGCATCCAGCAGAACCGGCGTCCCGACGTTGTAAGGGAGATTGGCGACCATGACCCAGCGTTCGCTGCCCAGCTCTGCCATCAGATCGACCTTGGTGATATCGGCGATTCGCAAGTCAACGTCGGTTCCGGCCAGGGCCTCGCGGAGGATCGCCTCCAACCTCCGATCGATCTCGTAGGCGACAACCTGTGCACCCGCATCAGCCAGGGCCCTGGTGAGCGCTCCCGTTCCGGCGCCGACTTCGAGAACGCGGTCGCCGGTTCCGACAGCTGCGGCGCGCACTATCCGATCGACCAGGTTGGGATCGCCGAGGAAGTTCTGGCCGAGCTTCTTCGTCGGCCGAATGCCTCGAGCTTCGAGCCGCGCCCGTATCTCGCCACGACCTTGTGGCATCAGATCCCACCAAACCCGAAGACACGGCGCGCCGTCGCCGCAGTCAAGCTCGCCACATCCGCCACGTCCATGCCCCATATCTCGGCAAGTGCAGCCCCGGTCTCGACAACAAAGGCCGGTTCGTTGGGCTGGTTGCGGTGGCCCTGTGGCGGAAGGTACGGAGTATCGGTCTCAACCATGCAACGTTCCGGGGGTGCTACGGCGACTCCCCGGCGGAGCGTGTCGGCCGTGGGATAGGTGACCATGCCCGCAAAAGAGAAGGTGACACCCAGTTCGTCGAAGCGCTTGGTCCATTTCGGACCGCCGGTCCAGCTGTGCAGAATCGCCCTGTGGCCGAGCTGCGCCGACGCAAGGTTCTCGTAAACGTCGCTGAAGGCATCGCGACAATGGACGATGATCGGCTTGCTCAGAGCGGATGCCAGTTCCAGCTGGGCGCGGAACACTTGCCGTTGCACGGAACGCGGCGAGAGGTCGCGGTAGTAGTCCAAACCGCACTCGCCGACGGCGTCGGCTTCACTGATGAGTGCAGACAGACGGGCTCCCTGGTCGCCCCAGGCGGTGGCATCATGCGGATGCAGCCCGGCCGCCCACACCACCTGCTGCGGGTGACTGCGGGCTATGAGCCGGGAGCGGAGTGACGTCTCCAGATCGATCCCCGGGCACATCAACCACTCGACCCCGGCAGCGACGGCCCGATCGAGCACCTCCTCTGGGCTATCCTCCGCCGCGAACAGGTGACAGTGGCTGTCCACCCACAGAGCTCGATTCGTCTCCATTGTCAGTCCTCGACCGGCAGTTCCACCTTGGAGAAAAGGGGTACGGCCGGCCCCAGCTCCGTTCCGGCGGGTACCGCGGCCCTCCCCCACGCCGGCTGCCGCGGCGAGGTGTCTATCCCAATCGCCTCCAGGACCTTTGCCGACGTCGCCGGAAGATAGGGGGCAAAGCCGGCGGCGAGTCCTGAGATACATTGCAGCGCGATGAACAACGTAGTACCCGTGCGCTCCAGGTCGGTCTTCGCCGTCTTCCATGGCTCCAACTCCGAGAGGTACTGATTGGTCGCTTGCGCACCCGCCAGCAAGGTAGCCAGGGCCGCACGAAGCCGCACCGCCCCGAGATGTTCGGAGGCATCAGCGAGGGCGGTGTCTACTGCTGCCAGCACCTCGACATCAGCGGCCTGGCTTTCGCCGGGTTGCGGGACAACGCCGCCGAAGTAGCGGTGTGTCATCGAGATCACCCGGTTGACGAGATTGCCCCAAGTCGCCACCAGCTCATCGTTGATGCGACGTACCAGTTCGTCCTCGGTGATGTCGACGTCGGAGGTTTCCGGGAAGTTGCTTGCCAAGGCGTAGCGAAGCGCATCCGGTTCGTACATCTCCAAGGCCGCGCCGATGGTGAGCCCGATGCCGCGGCTTGCCGATGCCTTGCCACCCTTGAAGGTCACGAATTGATTAGCAGGGACGTTGGTTGGCAGCTCGAGCCCCCCATAGCCGAGCAGTATCGCCGGCCAGATGATCGTGTGGAACGGGATGTTGTCCTTGCCGATGAAGTAGTAGTGCTCGGCATCGGGGTTCTCCCACCAGTCTCTCCAGGCATCGTCGTGACCGTTGATTTGGGACCATTCCTTACTGGCCGACAGGTACCCGATGACAGCGTCGAACCAGACATAAATGCGCTTTCCGGGCCCCAAGTCGTCGACCGGGATCTCTACTCCCCATTCGATGTCGCGGGTAATCGCCCGATCGTGCAGGCCCTCTTCGATCCAGCCGAGCGAGAAGTTGAGCACGTGTTTCCGCCAGTTCTCTCTGCTCAACAGCCACTGCTTCAGGTCATCGGCGAAATCCGACAGTCGCAGATAGAAGTGGGCGGTTGGCCGCTCCACCGGCGTGGCCCCAGTGAGCCTCGACCGCGGCTGTATCAGGTCGATGGGATCCAGTGTCCGCGAGCAATTCTCACACTGATCACCGCGCGCTTCGCCGTACCCGCAGTGCGGGCACGTCCCTTCGACGTAGCGGTCGGGCAGGAAGCGTTCCGCCTTCGGGTCGTAGAACTGACTAGAGGTCCGCTTGTCGATGTAGCCGCGTTCGAGCAGCCGCAGAAACATATCTTGCGTGACCTCGTGATGATTGGCAGTGCCGGTCGTCGTGAAGAGATCCCAGTCGAAGCCGAGTGCATCCCACTGCTCCACGAACTCGCGGTGGTAGCGGTCCACTACCACCTGTGGTTCCACGCCTTCGTCGTCGGCGCGCACCGTGATCGGGGTTCCGTGCACGTCGGATCCGGACACCATCAGCGCATCGTTCCCGATGGCGCGTTGATAGCGGCCGAATATGTCCGCGGGCAGGTAGGCCCCGGCGAGGTGACCGAGGTGACGCGAACCGCTGGCGTAGGGCCAGGCAACGGCTACAAGGACTTTCTTGGGCTTTGGGGACGATTCCACGGGCGCGGGATGGTACCAGCCACTACAGCCACAGCTTCATCCGCTACGGGAAGTGCCGGCCCAAATGGGCCACTCGGTCTGTACACTCGGGATCGACATACACCGGGCCGGCAGGTAAGCCGACCCCCGACGGGAGGTACATACTCTTGAACACCGCAATGGTGCGCAAGATCGACGACCTCGGCAGGATCGTCATTCCGGCCGAAACACGTCGGCTCTTCAATATCCATGAGGGGGATGAACTCGCCATTTCGGTGGACGGCGACTCAATCATCATCCGCAAGCTCGACGCTACCTGTGTCTTCTGCGGATCAACGGAAGAGGTCGGCGATTTCAAGGGACGTGGGGTCTGCGCTTCCTGCCGAGGTGCTCTGGCGAGCTGAATCACTTCTGCGAGCGCAAGACTGCTTCGTAGAGTTCTCGACGGCTAAGACCCAGCTGAGCGCTGACTCTGCGTACCGCATCGGTCATCGAATCGCCGGCGCTGATTGCCGCACCCACTTCCGATACCGCATGCTCGAAGTCGGGCGTTTCTCTGGTAGCGCCCGCTATCACGATGGTGAATTCCCCCCGTGGCGCTTCACCAGACCAGGCGTCTACTGCCTCACCTAGAGAGCCTCGCCACACTTCCTCGAACGCCTTGGTGAGTTCCCGCGTCACTACCGTCTCACGGTCGGGGCCGAGGTAGTCCCGCAGGTCGGTGAGGTCACGTACGAGCCGTGACTTCGCGCCGAACAGCACGGTCGTCCTCATCTCAGAGGCGATGGCCTCGAGCCGGTTGCGTCGCTCTCTTCCCTTCCTGGGCAGGAAGCCTTCGAACACGAAGCGTTCGGCGGGAAGGCCCGACACAGCAAGGGCCGCCGTAACCGCACTTGGACCCGGCACCACCGTGACCTCGGCGCCCGCACCGATCGCAGCCCGCACGGCACTGAGACCGGGATCTGCTATCGACGGCATCCCGGCATCGGTGACCAGGGCAACCGTCTGGCCCTCCGAGAGTCGTCCACCCAGCTCTCGGGCCCGGTCCTGCTCATTGCCGACGAAGTACGATCGTACCGGCGTGCGCACATCGAGCGCCCTGAGCAGTTTTGCGGCCCGACGGGTGTCCTCGGCGTAGACCAGATCAGCTGCGGCGAGTGCTTCCTGAAGACGCGCCGACGTGTCACCGAGATTGCCTATGGGTGTTGCGCACAGGATCAGCTTGCCGCTCACCCTGGCGAGCATAGAGATCCAAGCGGGCACCGGATACAGGATGGGGGTAGCCGTCCGGCAGCTCGAGCACCCACGTGGCCCCGCGAAGACGCAGAAAGCACCCCGGCGGCACCAGCACAGTATCGATCACCCTCCCCTCCGAGTCGAGGCCGATCACCAGCAGAGGATCGTCTAAGCCGCGGCCGTGGACGTGACCACCCCGCAAGAGGACCCGGCGCGTACCAACCTTGACTCCTCGCAGCCTTTCCAGAAAGCTGCTGAGAAGCGTGACGTTTGCGGTTGTCCAGCCGCTTATCGGATCCCTCACAGTGAGGTTCGTCCTCGATCGTGCTACGCTCTCCCGCCTCATGGCAAAGGCAAAACGACGCAAGCTTCGCGCCCGCCGCAGTAAGGCCAACCACGGGCGCCGCCCCAACGCCGGTCGCGGCTGATCCGGCTGCTGATCCTCATCAGCCCCTTCAGCCGTTGGTTCTCCCTTACGTGATTCGGCGATTCTTTGGCGCGCCCAGAGCATGCTGCACACGCTACGAGGTCGACCGCCGTCCGATAACCCCTATGGGATTCGCAGTTGCGAGCGAGCGGCTTGACCCGCTGCCGCATCCGTGCTTGCTACGAAGATGAAGCCGTCACCGATTCGATCCAGATAGGCGTAGCGTCCGTCTTCGCCCACAAACTGCACCCCACCGCCTTCTCCGACTCCTTCGCCCAGCTGCATGGTGTCGGTGACGTGGGCAATGAGGGCATCGGCCAGCTCAAAAGCGTCGTCTTCGGTGTCGCCCTTGTAGGCGACGGCGAGGACGATGTCGTCATCGGTGAAAAGCACCTGATAGGAGTCGCCACCCCAACCATTTGCCGCCTGTGCGGCCACGCCGGGCTCGGCATTTGGGCTCAACAGCAGGCGAAAACCCCACTCCCCATACGATGAGGTCTCATGGACCTCGAATCCGTCGAGCTCGATAGCGAGCGGAGCCACCTCGAGCACCCCCTCGCCACTGTCGAAGCGGCGCGGATGCATGATCACCTCCGTCGAAACCGGTCTCTCGGTGTAGGCGGCGTCGACTGCGGCGATTCCACCGTTCTCGACCAGGTGTTGCACAAATAACTGACCGCTGTCGTAGGGGAAAGCGAGATCGTCCTGTACCCAGGTCGGCACCGACTGAAACACCATGGTGTCTTCCATCTGAGCCAGTGCTTCGGTGGCGAGGCCGAACTGCTCGTCGAGAGGAAGCTGCTGGACGTACACGAGCTGGAAGTAGGTTGCGTCACCTTCGATGAGTGCCTGGAAAGCCGAGCCCTCGTCGAAGCGCTCCTCATCGAACATCTGCTCGAAGTCGTCATTGAACATGAAGTGCTGATCGGTCAGCGAGTGCACCAACTCGTGGACGATGACACTCTTGGTGAGCGGGCTGAGATCAGCAGCCTCACCGCCGATCACCAACTCACCGGTATCGCCGTCGTAGAACCCGGCGACCTGCTCGCTATAGAGGTCGACGAGCATGGTCTCGAGATCCTGATCATCCGCCAGCAACCCGAGCATTCTCATCAGCCGGGTGTCAACCGCCAGCTCTTCGCTGTCGATCTCCTCTTCCAGATCCGCCCGGACTCGAGCTGCCAGCTCGTCGGGCGTGATGATCGCCACGTTGGGCTGAGTGAGAAACGGCAGCCCGCGCACTTCCTCCGTATCGGCGATCAAGTCGATGATCTGCTCTGAGAGACGATCGACAACAGCTTGGTCCAAGCCAGGGCTGGCGGTCACCGTGGGAGGGGTCGTAGTGCCGGTAGTCGGTTCCGTCGTCGTCGTTGTCGACGTCGTACTCGTGTCCGGCGACGAGTTATCAGGGACTGCTGTGGTCTCGGTGCCGGAAGGGTCGGTGCACGCAGCAGCAAGCAACGCAAGCCCGAGCAGGACCGCACCAAAGCGGCGAAGGGTGGTCTGGCCTCTCATCAGGCGAGAGCGTAACGCATCGCCGGAATTGTGAGAGCAAGGGGCCGTATGCTCGAGCACATGACTTCCGATAACCGGCCGCCTTGGAGCGCGGTTCTGTCGCTCGCCGCAACGGTGATGGTTGCGTTCGGAGTCATCCTGTACGGATTCTCCATCTTCGTAACGGACGCCGCCGCCGGCAGCGAGTTCTCGAAGACCGTCCTGTCCGCAGGCTATGGGGGTTCCGTGGTGGCGGGTGGGCTGCTGGCGATCCCGATCGGGCGTCGCGCCGACCGAGCCGGCGTACGCGGGATAACTGCGCTCGGTGGGGTGTTGGGCGGATGTGGCATGGCAATCTTTGCGCTGGCGAGTCAGCCGTGGCATGTGTTGGTCGCGTGGTGGTTCTTCCTCGGACCGGCGGGCGCCATGATGTTCTATGAGGTCAGCTTCATCGCAGTGGACCAGTGGTTTGCCACGAAGCAGCGGGGCCGGGCCCTCGGCGCCGTCACTCTCATAGGCGGCCTGGCGGGGATCATCTTCATCCCGGCCACCGAGTGGTTGGTGTCGACATTTGGTTGGCGGGCCACTTCATGGGCATTGGGCGCCCTCGTGATGTCGACCGCCGTTGCCACGGCAACCTTTGCGCTGCATACTGTTGCCGGGCCGCCCCGTTCTCTGGGTTCACCAAGCCGGCAACGAGGCCTCATACGCAGTCTCCTGCGAGATCGCCGATTCTTGCTACACACTGCTGCAATGGTGCTCATCTTCTTTGCCGTGCAGGGCATCTTCGCCCATCGGGTCGCCGTTTTCGAAGAAGTAGGATTCGACGTAACCGCGGTCGCTTGGTGGGCGGCGGCAGCCTCTGCACTGAGCCTTCCCGGGAGGTGGATTGCGCCGCTACTGGCAGGTCGCTTCGGGAGCATCAACGTCCAGATCGTGGCCTCGATCGTCCTAGCGCTCGGCGCCGCGGCCATGGTGGACGGCTCGACCCCTTGGCAATTGGTGAGCCACTTCGTGCTTTTTGGGGGAGCCTTCGGCGCCTTTCTGCCGTTGCGCGCTTTGACCATGGCTGAGTGGTTCTCGGGTGATCGCTACGGCGCCACCATGGGATCGCAATGGATGGTGGTCACGTTGATCGGGGCGGCAGGGCCCGCAGTGGTTGGGGTCATGCGGGATACAGCCGGCGACTATACGGCGGCGACCATCGTGATCATCTCGGCGCTGGGTGCCGGTACGGCGCTGTTGCTCGCCGTCAACCGGTCGGGGTTCCCCGCTCGTTAGCGCCGGCCGACCAAATCGCCCGATTGACCAGGTTCTCCAAGGCCTCTTGCCGGCCGGAGATGGGCTGCGGGTCGATGCCCTCCTCGAGAACCCTGTCGGAGATGCTCTCGAGCGACGCCGCGTCCGACATGATGTACATCCCCAAATCAGCCTTCCACCCTGTGTAGCGGTCTGCCCGAGCTTTCGTGAGCGTCTCCTCTTCGAGCAGATCCATGGCGATGAGGAAGGACTTGGCAAGAGTGTCGATGCCGCCGACGTGCCCATGGAACAGGTCGGTTCGGTCCATGCTCTGCCGGCGCAGCTTGGTGTCGAAGTTGAAGCCGCCCTTGTCAAAGCCACCTGCCCCGAAGATCTCATGAAGGGCCAACGTCATCTCTTCGACCGAGTTGGGGAACTGGTCCGTGTCCCAACCGTTCTGCGGATCACCGCGATTGGCGTCGACGCTGCCGAAGATCCCGTTCTCGACGGCGTACTTGACTTCATGGTGGAAGCTGTGCCCGGCGAGAGTTGCGTGGTTGACCTCGATGTTCACAAAGAACTCGCCGAGTAGGTCATAGCGCTCCAGGAAACCGTGCACCGCAGCGCAGTCGTAGTCGTACTGATGCTTGGTCGGCTCCTGTGGCTTGGGCTCGACAAACAGCTGACCGTCGAACCCGATCTTGCGCTTGTGATCTGCAACCAACTCGAGGAACCGAGCGAATTGATCACCTTCCTGCTTCAGCAAAGTGTTGAGCAGCGTCTCGTAGCCTTCGCGACCGCCCCACAGCACATAACTGCTACCGCCCAATCGGTGGGTGGCGTCGAGAGCATGGCGTACCTGAGCGGCGGCAAAGGCAAACGCCTCCGGATCGGGGTTGGTCGCGGCACCCGCCGCAAAACGGGGATGGCTGAACAGGTTGGCGGTGCCCCACAGGAGCTTGACGCCGGTCTCAGCCATCTTCTGCTCGGCGTAGGCGACCATCG
>JARFRN010000106.1 GCA_029287195.1 Acidimicrobiia bacterium
CCCCGAGCACCTGCCGGCCCAACCCGCCCGGGACCCGAACACCGAGGCTCCGTACCAGTGCACCTACGGCAGCCAGACCTACCCCGCTGACCCCTCGTATCTGAACCACGCGCGCCTCCTCCCGGACCACCCCGACCCCCGCATCGGTCATCCCGTCATGGTCGGACCGCCCGTCCAGATCTACACGGCGGCCCATCCCATCGAGGCCGCAGCCCGGATCCAAGGCTGGGAAGTAGCGAAGCCGATCACCGTCGCGGACAATGTGTGGATCGGGGGGGCGGCGATTCTGTTACCGGGAGTGTGCATCGGCAGGAATGCTGTGGTGGGTGCGGGGGCAGTCGTATCCCGCGACGTGCCGGCGGACACGGTTGTGGCGGGGAATCCGGCGAGGGTAATCAGAACCATCGAACAGACGAGCGGGGTCGAGACTTCCCACCTCGATCGGCTCAAACGTGCGGAGGTGCACGATGACTAGCCGTACCAAGCGGGCAACCCTGGCCTTGACGACAATGGCCGCCGCAGTAGGCGGATTCTCGGTCGCGTTGTATCTGATCCTCCGCTATCAACCGAAGCCGTTCGTCAGGGCAGTCCGCACGATCTTTGGAAGGGTCCTCAACCCGATCGTGATATCGATCTCGGATCGCTTCGACCTTGAAACCGGCCAGCAGGCCCTCCACCACATCGGCCGCAGGACGGGAAGGGAGTATCGAACCCCGCTGTGCGTTGTCCCAACCCCCGAGGGCTACATCGTCCCAGCCGCCTTCGGGCCCGACGTCGACTGGCTGGCCAACCTGCGCACAACTCCGCAAGCCCAGCTCACCTACAAGCGCACCACATACCCGGTGATTGCGGAGGTGATCGACCGCAAAGAGGCCTACCGCCTTGCCGGCGGGTCGGCCGGCTGCCCGTGCTGGGACCAATTCAGGATTCAGGATTTCGCCATACTTCGCCCGGACGGCAATCCCGGTGTCAAATAGACAATTCCCAGTGTCTGCCAACTGCCCGGCGCCAACCACATGGGTGCGTCGCCGCACTCACCTGCCGGCGGTAACTCACTGGAGCCGAGCGTCGACAAAGGGCCGATAGGAATCATCTCTCCCGGCAAGCTCGAGGTTTCCGACAGGCGGTCGTCGCCGGCCGACAGCGAGATGCGGGCGCGAGCGTCGGAGAGGGCAGATTCTCGATGCGCTCTGCCTCGAAAGTCGGTGCACGATCCGGCACCTCGAACTCGTCTTCACCAACCCTCCGACGTAGTCGCCAATCAGATCTGAACACATGACGTTATCGGTGAACGGGCGCAGTCAGGCCATGACCTGGATGCGCCCGAAACCCAACCAGCGAGGTCCCCACCGGCAACCAGTCTGCGGTAGCCAGGGAATTGCCCACCGGTCTTGGGGACATCCGCAGCGGCAACGGATGAACCTGTCGCCATCACGACCGGCCGCATACTGCCGCAGCGGGGATACGTCGCCGGCGACATTGAGGCCTGCAGATGCGGCGGACCTGAAGTGAGCATCGCCAGCTGGTGCCCTTTGTCACCATCTTGCTGCGCGATAGGGCCCCGCACGGGGCGGGGCCCTATCTGTCAACGGTTAACAGTCCAGCTCAGCTACTGGGGGGAAGCAGAACTCCGTCGATGACGTGGATGACACCGTTGGAGGCTTCAACGTCCGCCGTGGTGACCGATGCGTCCTGATCCCGGAACGTAACGTTGCCGGCATCACCAACAACAACGATGAGCTCCTCACCCGACAGCGTGGTGACGGGGATCTCCTCGGTTCCAGCTGCGGCGATGTCACTCGAGGTAACGATGTCGCCCAGCACGTGGTACTGGAGGATGGCGGTCAAGGTCTCGGTGTCGGCCAGCAGATCCTCGGCGGTGATGTCGAGCGCGGCGAGAGCCGCCTCGAAAGCATCATTGGTCGGAGCGAACACCGTCAACGTGGCATCAGGGTCTGCCAAGGCGTCGGTGAGGCCCGCAGCCTGAACGGCCGCCAGCAACGTCGAGAAGTTCTCGTCGCCGACAACGATATCGGCAATCGTATCGCCCGCCGGAGCCGCTGTTGTGGTGGTCTCCGGAGCAGCAGTCGTCGTGGTCTCGGATGCCGTCGTGGTCGTTGTGGTGTCCTCGGCTGCATCATCGTCGTCGCCTCCACAAGCGGCGGCAACCACGGCCAGAGCCATGAGAAGAACCAAGATCCTGGTGAGTTTCATAATCGTCCTTTCGGTGTAAATCGAGCAGGTATTACCTCAGGCTTCGATTCAGCCGACCACATTGGATGATGAGATCCTCGAAATTGTCAGCTCGGACAGACCGGCAAAGCCCAAACTCCTGCAGCACTCAATTCGCGCAACCGCGACGCACCCGGCGAGAGGAACCCGCACACCACCGGATGCTTCCCCCGGAGTGGACGAGAGACACACGAACGAATGGAAGATTCGCCGGCCGTGATGGACAGTGACTCTCCATGGCCGGCCGCCGGCGCCGTCTGCACGACACGCACATTCGGGCCAAATCCGGGCCGGCGCGGCTTGTTCGTCGGCGACAACGCCACGCGATAGAAGGCCGCTACGGACGTTGAGGAACCCATCAAATGCGGGATGTTTCTTCTAGCGAGCGCTACCGAAATCGTTGACGCCTTACTCCGTCCCTGTCGTCCACCCCATCCAGTCCTCGGTCGCTCAAAGGGCCCAGCCGGAGCAAATACAGCTCTGCTTCTCGCCGTGCTGGCTTGGGGGAGCACAGTGCCGGCATGGAGGAGCACGACCATCACATTCGGATCGAGTTTCGAGGCCGCACGGTCGCCGAACGCTTTAGTACTGCCGGAGGGCTTTCCAGCGTCGTGCCCGTTCGCGGCGTCGGAGAGGCGCCGGCAACTCGTCCCTGTCGAGCGCCCAGCCCACGTAGTCCTGTTTGAACATGGCGTGCCGAGCGAAGCCGAAAGGGTTCTTGACCCGGGCGACGACCCTCCCCGGCAACATGTCGTTATCCCACGTGCCGTAGCTGAGATCAATTAGGTCACGGACGGGAATATCGCCCAGCGGATCGTACGGAGATGAAACCAGTTCCAGCTTGCCGTCGCCGCGGCTGAGATCGTCACGTGGCCGGAACAGCACGACCTCCCGCACCAATCTGGGCACATAATCGAAACCGCGCCCGTCCGGGCTGGGGAAGTACTTGAAGAGGAACGAGACAACCTTCCGACAAGGTCGACCGTCCAGATCGCTCGCTTCTGGGCCCACGGCATCTAGCGTGGAGGGACTCGCGGCGTCGTTGAGCTCAGCTTCGACGTGCAGCACCTCGACCCCGCGGCGTACGACCCCGCCGATCACCCGGTTGCCGGTACGCTCCAGCGTGATTTCCTCTGCGATCTTCTTCGGATACCCGAAGTGTTCTCGTCCGCCGACCATCGCCATATCGTTGTCTACCGGCATCGCCAGGCAATACCACCCGGGCTCATCCTTGTACACAGCCCGCAAGAAGAGCGCCCCTTCGCTGTAAGTGACGCCGAAGTTGGTCTCCGGGTATCGGGCAACAAAAGCTTGCGCAAGAGGTTCGTCGGCCGGAGCAAGCGGCTTCGGCAAGGCGGCTCGTACGACGTCGGGGTCGGTGCGAAACAGCGCCGACAGCATCTCGACCCCGCGGAATTCGTATACGAGATCTCTCTTTCGGATCCGCTGCAGTTGAGAACGATTCAGGGCGTACAACATGGCCGGGCTCCTCTTGCGGGCTCCCCCAATTTCGCGCTGGTCGAGGACCATGACAAGGGCCGATCGACGGCTATCGGCCCGCTCGGGCGCTCAACCAGCAACGCACGATGTAGGTCGGCCGACAGAGCTTTGTTGGTGGACGCGGCCCGAGCGTATGCTCGGAAGAGGAACCAGGTGACTCTGCGCACCTTGCAGCTGCTCGGGTCGAATTCGGGAGGCTCGTATGAGATTCGAAGATGTCCAGCGCATCTTGATGGTCGGCTCCGGGACCATGGGAAGACAGGCGGGATGGCAATTCGCCACCCACGGCTATGACGTTGTCCTCTACGACGTCAGCGATCGGGCGCTGCGCGAAGCCGAAGCCACACTGGACGATCTAGCCCGGGACTTCACCGGTAGCGGGCTTCTAACGGAGGCCGAAGCGAGTGAAGCGAGAGCCAGAATCCAAGTCGAGGGCGATGCCGCCAAGGCAGCTCGCGAGGCCAGTCTGGTGAGCGAATCGGTCCTGGAGAATCTAGAACTCAAGCGTCGGGTCTTCGCGCGTTTCCACGATCTCTGTCCTCCCGAGACGATTTTCACAACGAACACCTCGAGCTTGCTGCCATCCAAGATCGCGCGTAGTACAGGTCGACCCGGAAGGTTCTGTGCCTTCCATTTCCACCAGCCCGTATGGGAGTCAAACGTGGTGGACATCATGCCCCATCCCGGCACGGATCCGGAAGTGGTGACTCTGTTGCACCACCTCGCGGTTCGCATTGACCAGGTGCCGATCGTGCTTGGAAAGGAAAGCTCCGGCTACGCATTCAACGCGATGCTCGACGGCGTCCTCAGTGCGGCGATGCAATTGCGAGCCGAAGGAATAGCCACGGTCGAAGACGTGGATCGAGCCTGGATGGGCGTTACCAAGATGCCTATCGGTCCCTTCGGCGTTTTGGACCTGGTGGGCATTGACTTGGCCCATGACGTGGTCACCCAGAAAACGAACTTGGCAGCTTTCCTACCCCGGGTGAGGCGCCTCCGCAATCTGTTGAAAGCCAAGGTCGACGCCGGGGAACTGGGCATCAAATCGGGCAAAGGCTTCTACGAATACCCAGAACCTGCCTACCAACGCCCGGATTTCGTCGCAGGTCCTCGGGGCGACCAGGACGATGCGTAGGCGCCGCTCGGATCGACCCCTCGACCTCTGCCGCGTCAACACAACACCGACGTCACCGGTCAGCAACGGATACACCGAACATCCATGGTTGTCTGGTTTCTGACCACCGGCTGTCCAAGCCATCATCGGTCACTTGCGGTCGTCATGTGATCGCGGTGCCGCCGCGGAGGACTCGAGCCGGTCGATCCCGAACACCCGGGCAAGAAGCCGAACTCTCGCCGATTCGCCGAGAAACCACCGTGCCGCCAAACCCTGCCGACCTTCCCACGCTTCATTCAATGCCCCAGACCTCGGTTTCGGTCCAGAAGTAATCGGGTTGCTCGGGATTGCGTTCGTAGGCGGTGCCGTCGTCGGCGACCGGCAACACGGCTCGAACCGCAAGGGCCACCCCATCGCGAGCGGTAGCAGAGATCTCGACCCCACCGGGCTAGACGCCGCGGGCCGAATATGGCGATTCTGCACAGCGGGCCGCATGACCCTGGCGGTACAATCGAATCGACGCTAGAGCCGAGGAGCACCGAATGTCCGAAGGGCCCACCGACGTCGTCAGGATAACTGCCCCGGAGCCCCCGCCTTCTGTGGTGCACTCCGAGTTCATCGGTGACCTCCACTTCGAGACCGAGTACCCGGCGACCGAGACCGTCGACAAGCTTTTCGACCAACTCGACTTCCAGCGTGCCTGTCAAGTGTTCCTCCGCAACATCACGGCCTCGTCGATGTACTCGTTCCGCCACGGCCTCCGACGTGACCTCGGCGTCGATTCGGCAAGCAAGGTGGCGATCTGGGAGGACGGCTACAACGCCACATCTCTGTTGCTGACCCCAAACTCGGAGACGCTCTACGGCACCACCTACCTCGATCTGGCCGCCGACGGCCCGACCGTGCTCGAAATCCCTCCAGGCATGCTCGGCTTTTTCGACGACATGTGGATGCGCGAGGTCGCCAACATCGGCCCGGCCGGTCCCGACCAAGGCTCTGGCGGCCGGTTCCTCGCCCTGCCGCCTGGGTACGACGGTTCTGTGCCGCCGTTCGGCTTCCATGTCATCCGTCCCCGTACCTACGGCGTGTGGGTCCTCCTCAGAGCGCTCCGGGATCCCGACGGATCCACCGATGCCGCAGTAGCAGCAATGAAGGGGCTCAGCATCTACCCACTTGCGGAAATGGATCGGCCGCGCCCAACCGAGTTCGTCAACGCGTCCGGGAAGACCCTCGACACGATCCACCCCGTGGACGCCAGGTACTTCGACGACCTTGCAGACCTCGTCCTCGCGGAGCACCCCGAAGCCATCGACATCGAGACAAGAGGCGTGCTCGCCGCCATCGGGATCGAGCACGGACGACCATTCGAGCCCGACGAGCGCATGCGGGGCATCCTCGCCGAGGCGGCCAAGGTCGGCTCAGCTATGGCGCTTGCCACGTCCTACCGGACACGGCTCCCGCTTCAGCGCTACAACGACCGGCAGTGGATCGAGATCGGCAACACCGGCTACCCGTACTACGAGCAGAACGGCCACACGATGCTGGACGGGCTGAGCCTGATGGGCTGGTTCGCCACAGGGTCGTCGATCGCCATGGTGACTCCGCCGCCCGGCAAAGGTTCGGCATACATGTGGACCTATACCGACGCCGACGGTGCGTGGCTCGACGGGGCGAAGACCTATCGGCTCACGATGCCCGCCCCGATCCCGGCGGCGAACTTCTGGTCCGTGGTGGTCTACGACGTGTGGACCCGGTCGATGCTGGCCAACGGCCAGGAGGCAGCGAGCAAGAACCAGTACGCAGAGGGCATCGAGGTAAACGACGACGGCTCCGTGGATATCTGGTTCGGGCCCGAGCCGCCCGCCGGCATGCAGGCCAACTGGATCCGTACCATCCCCGGCAAGGGTTGGTTCTCGATTCTCCGGCTCTACGGTCCGGTCGAAGGCTACTTCGACCACACCTGGAAACCGACGGACATCACCGCGGTCTGAGATCGGGCCCTCGGAGCTACCAGAGGCGAAAAGCCCAACAGCTGAGGCGAAATGCCACAAACGAAGCTAGTGCTCGCCACGGAGAGAGCTCAGTATCCCTTCGGGGTGGGTAGTCGCCTGTGATAGATAGTGAGTTCCTTGTTTGCCGCTGCCGGTGCCCCCGGCCGGGCACCCACGAGCCTACGTTGCACTATCACAGGCCGATCGCCATGGTTGCCACGGTGTGACCGCCCGTAACCACCCACAATCTCCCTCGTGCCGGCGTAGCGTCGACAATCTGGGCGGAGGATCCGATCACGGCGCACGGGAGGAGACGAGCGATGCTGGAACCCGGCGTGCCCGTCCGGGTAATCGTGTCGACGGAATCCCTGCGGCCGCAGGAGCGGCTCGCATCTGGCCGACAGCGACCTCGTCTCCCGGGCCGACGTAGCAGTCGATCTTGTTGACTTGCTGGTCGGCAATCTGTACTACGTAGGCGTCCTGATTGCTGCCTCTAATGTGGATGATGTTTCGCTCATTTGCCACGATGTGCGGTGACTTCGTGTACATGGGTTGGATCCGTAGAAGATTGCGAAGAAACATGCTGCCCATCACGTGGTTGTAGAGAGCACGGTGGTAGGAAACCTCATGGATGATGCCGGCGATCGGGCTGCGCTGGATGTGAACATCCAGCGGCGACATGAAGATCCCGAGGAGAACCCCTTTCGCTGGGCGAGACCGTCCCTTGACGATCTCGTCGAGCTGTATCTCGGCTCTACCTTTGATTGCAATAGGAACTCTTCCCTCATCGACGTCCGTCACGTAGACGATCCGACCGTCGGCAGGAGAGACAATCGGCGCGTGAGGGTCAATCGTCCGTTTTGGATCACGGGGGAACCACCATCGCTAATACGCCTTGTCTACGAGAACGATCATGCTCAGAGTCGCCAGCGGGGCGACGAGCTTGAGCCGCATGGTTTTCCCTCGGTTCTGTTCGTCCTGGTTGTCCGCGAGGAGCCTAGTGAGCAGTCGCCCCGGGTTCCCTGTCTCCGAGCAGCCCGGAAGCCCCGTACCAGCTCCAATCGCGAAGTCGGGATTGGTGTAAGGCGTGCCCGGGCCGCCGCCAGACGGTAAGTCCGGCACCAAGAAGGTGCCGTCATCAGCTTGCAGCCGCTCATCGAACCATACCGAGCGGCAACCGCACCGTCCGCACAATGCCCGGCAGTGCGCACAAGCCCAGGGGCGATAGTGACCCACTTCGCAGCTACCCCCATTATCCGATTCGGAACGCCACGGCACAGGAGGGCATCTTCTCAACCGTTGCGATCAGACGGATAATCGAGATGGGTCCCACCTTCATCGTTATGCCTAGGACTGGAGATCGGTCGGTGGGAGTGGCAATGTACGACCGATTGGAAGGAGCGAGTCGAAATGCGCGGCACGAAAACGGAGGACCTGACCGCTCGGGCCAGAAAGGAACTACCGGGAGATTTTGTGGAGCTTTCTGCAGGCATCACGCACTATGAACTGCGGGGCAAAACCGATGGCCGGCATGTCGTGCTGATTCATGGCAATGCTGCACCCTATGTGACCTGGGACAACACGATCGAGGATCTATGTGCAGCCGGACTCCGGGTGCTCAGATACGACCTCTTCGGGCACGGTTTCTCGGATCGGCCGAAACTGCGCACCTACGACCGCCGCTTCTACAACACCCAACTTGCCGAATTGCTGAGCCGTCTCGAGATCCCCTATCCGATCCGGGTGGTGGGAAGCTCCCAGGGGGGAAGCATCGGTGCCTGTTTTGCCGCGGAGAACCCGGGACAGGTGATCTTCCAAGGCAACCCGGC
>JARFRN010000149.1 GCA_029287195.1 Acidimicrobiia bacterium
CCAATCGGAAGTCCGGCCGCGGTCCAATGAGTCGGAACCGACATGGCCGGCACGCCACTGAAGTTCGCCACGGGTGTGAATGCGACGTAGTCGAAGAGCTGTTCGACGATTTCGTCCCATTTCGCTTCTTGATCGATCTGACCGAGCCGGAACGGAGGCCGGCCTAGAACGGGGGTGAGCAACACATCGTATTCGTTGAGGAACTGGGCGAATTGGTGTGACACCTGCTGGAGCTGGACCTTGGCCGCCTCCAGCCCGGCTGCGGTGCGGCGCCGTGAGTGGTCGGCCAGCTCCCAGGTGAACGGTTCAAACGCGTCCATGCCCGACTTCCGCTTGTCGAGCCGGGCAATCAGCCTCATGGTGCGCCAGTCACCGAGTGTGCGCCGAAGCATTCTGGCGGACCGCCGCTGCGAAGCCTCTGCAAGGATGAGCGTGAAGATTTGCTCGGCAAGCGATTCCCACACTGCAAGGAAGGCTTCTGCGAGTGACTGCCCGTCTGCCTCGGGGAGAGCTTCAACAACTTCGTGCCCCGCTTCCTCCATGACTTTGGCAGCCGATTCGACCGCAGCGGCGCAGTCGGGGTCGACCCGTCGCCCCCGGAAGTCCCGTGTGGAAAACGCGACACGCTGCGGCGCCGGGTCGGTTTCGACCGCCGACCGGAAAGAACGCTGGGGCGGTGAAACATGGTAGGCCCCGCCGGGTACCTCTCCGTGTGTCAGGTCGAGCAGCGCCGCGCTGTCGCGCACCGAGCGGCTGACCGCAAGATCGGTCGAGACGTAGTCGGCTGCCGAGGCCGGGTAGCGGGGCATGCGCCCCCGGCTCGGCTTGAGCCCGAACACGCCGCAGATCGATGCCGGAATGCGAATCGATCCCCCACCGTCGCTGGCATGTGCCATCGGGACGATGCCCGCGGCAACTGCGGCCGCCGCTCCCCCGCTCGAACCTCCCGTCGAGTGCTCGACGCTCCACGGGTTCTTGGTAGGGCCGTGGAGTACGGGCTCGGTCGTCGGCAGCAATCCGAATTCGGGCGAATTGGTACGCCCAATCGGAATGAACCCCGCCGCAAGGACACGCCGGATGTACTCATCTGTTACATCCGGCCTGAAGTCACGGAAGAACACCGAACCAAACGTGGCGACCTCACCCTCCACCAGTGCCAGATCCTTGATGAGAATCGGCACGCCACGGAACGGACCGGAAACTCCCCCGTCGGCGGCCAGCCGCCGAGCCGAGTCATAGTGCTTTGCTATGACTGCATTGAGCTCGGGATTCAGCCGCTCCACTCGGTCGATGGCGGCTTCGACCAGCTCGGTCGGCGAGACCTCGCCTCGCGCAACGAGTTCGGCAAGGCCGACGGCATCATGGTCGGTGTATTCGGCAAATCCCGGTTTGGTCATCCGCTGCTACATCGTCGGTCCGGCGGTGGCGATCTCGTCACCTGCCTGGTCGGCGAACTCTTCGAAATTCTTCCGGAACCGACCGGCGAGCTCGGTCGCCTTGGCGTCATAGGCCGCGGGGTCGCCCCAGGTGCCCCGCGGGGCGAGCAACTCCGTCGGAATCCCCGGACACTCGGTGGGGATCGCAAGGCCGAACACCGGGTCGGTGGCGTATTCGACGTCGTCGAGATCGCCGTTGATGGCTGCCCGAATCACCGCCCGAGAGTGAGCGATCTTGAACCGCTCCCCAACACCGTAGGGTCCACCGGTCCATCCTGTGTTGACGAGCCATACCTTGGAGCCGTGCTTTGCGATCTTCTCACCAAGCAGATCGGCATAGACGGTTGGATGTAATGGCATGAAGGGAGCCCCAAAACACGCAGAGAACGTAGCTTGCGGCTCCTTGACCCCGCGCTCCGTACCGGCAACCTTGGCCGTGTAGCCCGAGATGAAGTGGTACTTGGCCTGCTCAGGAGTCAGCCGCGAAATCGGAGGCAACACTCCAAAAGCATCTGCCGTGAGCATGAAGATGTGGTTGGGATGACCCGCCATGGAACCTTCGGCAATGTTGTCGATATGGGTGATTGGATAGGCCCCGCGAGTGTTCTCGGTCCCGGCCTCGACCAGGTTGAGGCGACGGGTGTCAGGATCGATGGTTACGTTCTCGAGGACGGTTCCGAACCGGCGTGTCGTCTGGTAAATCTCCGGCTCGGCCTCATCCGAGAGGCGGATCATCTTGGCGTAGCAACCACCCTCGTAGTTGAAGATGCCGGTGTCGCTCCAACCGAGCTCGTCATCTCCAATCAGTGCACGACCGGCCTCGGTCGACAGGGTCGTCTTGCCGGTCCCCGATAGGCCAAAGAAGACGGCGGAGTCGCCTTCCTCGCCGACGTTGGCGGACGAGTGCAAGCTGAGTACGCCTTGCAGTGGCATCAGGTAGTTCATCACAGTGAAAATCGACTTCTTGATTTCCCCGGCGTAGCTGGTGCCGCCGATCACGACCAATTTCTTGTCGAGGTTGAGCAGGATGAAGGCCTCACTTGCGGTGTGCTCATCTTCCGGATCGGCCTGGAAATCCGGGCAATGGATGACCGTGTAGTCCGGCTGGAAGCTATCCAGAACCTCGCTATCGAACTCGCGGATAAACATGGTGCGGGCGAACAGGCTGTGCCAGGCATGCTCGCTGATGACCCGTACCTTGATGCGGTAGTTCGGGTCGGCGCCGGCATAAGCGTCCTGGATGAATATGTCCTTGTTCTGCAGGTACGAGCGCAATCCATAGAGCACCTTGTCGAAATCGACCGGCTCAAACGGCTTGTTGATCTTGCCCCACCAGATCTGTGCCTCGGTGCCGGGTTCTCTGACTACGAATTTGTCGTTGGCGGAACGACCGGTGTACTTGCCGGTGCTGACTACTAGCGGTCCGAGATGCCCGACCATCGCTTCTTCGCGCCGGATCGCCTCCTCGTATAGCTCGGGGGTCGAAAGATTGTGATAGACCTTGCCGACATTCCTTAGATCGAGGCTGTTGATTTGCAGCATTTCCCACTCCCGGGTTTGGCGTGCGCCGTTGCCTCGAAACTAGCGCATTTGGAGGAGGGCAAAACCCTCCGATTCACCGAACCGCATGTACGCAGCGGAGCGCCTGCGGCTTTCCCGGGAAATCGAAGCCGGTTTCAACCGGAGGTCGAGGTCGAGCATCGGATCTGTGATCGTCAAATCGAAGAAAATCGGCTCCCAGGGCGCGCTACAAGGCTTCGTCGGCGACCACCTCTCAATGTACTTCGTCACGAACGCGGCGATCGGCGATTAGCGAATTGAGCCGAGCACGGCGGGGTCGACCCGGCCGCCGAAGATGTCTGTGGGACCACCGGCCGGGACAGAATTGCATCCAATCAGAATCACGAATTCACCGTCCTCCCCCGGCTCTCGTGTCATCCACCCTCGGATGCGCCTTTGGATTGCCTCTCGCAACTGACCCATTAGTGACCGGGCATCCGGACAATTGCCTAGTCTTCGCTCATGCCGGCCAACGACATTCACCGACCGCCGCAGTGGTACCGCGACGCCATCCTCTACGAGGTCCACGTCCGCGCCTTCGCCGACTCCAACGGTGACGGCATCGGCGACTTCCCGGGCTTGACCGGCCGGCTCGACTACTTGCAGCAGCTCGGGGTCACGGCCATCTGGCTGCTGCCGTTCTATCCGTCGCCGCTACGCGACGACGGATACGACATCGCCGACTACTTCGACGTTCATCCCAGCTACGGCACAATCGAAGATTTCAAAGAGTTCCTGGCGGAGGCACATGCTCGCGACATGCATGTCATCACGGAGCTGGTGATCAACCACACCTCGGACCAGCATCCCTGGTTTCAGCGGGCTCGGCGCGCCGCTCCCGGCACACCGGAGCGCGACTTCTACGTATGGAGCGACACCGACGAGCGCTATCCCGAGGTGCGCATCATCTTCTCCGATACGGAGACATCGAATTGGGCGTGGGATGGTGAAGCCGAGGCCTACTACTGGCATCGCTTCTTCTCCCACCAGCCCGACCTGAATTGGGACAACTCGCTGGTACGCGAAAGCGTGATGGAGGTACTCGACTTCTGGCTCGATATGGGTGTCGATGGACTGCGGCTCGATGCCGTGCCCTATCTCCACGAGCGCGAGGGGACCAACGGTGAAAATCTGCCGGAGACCCACGAAGAGCTCCAGCGGCTTCGTGCCCACATAGATGCCAAGTACGGCGATCGCATGCTGCTCGCCGAGGCCAACCAGTGGCCGGAAGACTCGGTCGCCTACTTCGGGAATGGGGACGAGTGTCATATGGCCTTCCACTTCCCGTTGATGCCCCGTCTCTATCTAGCGCTCGAGCGGGAGAACCGTCTCCCTATCGTCGATATTCTCGAGCAGACTCCTGAGATTCCTGAGGGGGCACAGTGGGCGATTTTCCTTCGTAACCATGACGAGCTGACCCTCGAGATGGTTTCTGAGGAGGAACGCGATCTCATGTGGCGCAGCTACGCCCCTGATCGACGCGCCCGCCTCAATCTGGGTATTCGCCGGCGTCTCGCCCCCCTCCTCGAGAACGATCGCCGCAGGATCGAGTTGCTCATCAGCCTGTTGCTATCACTGCCCGGCACACCGGTCCTCTACTACGGGGACGAGATTGGAATGGGCGACAACGTCTTTCTGGCGGACCGCGACGGAGTGCGAACACCGATGCAGTGGAGCAACGATCGCAACGCCGGCTTCTCCAAGGCAAACCCGCAATCTCTCTACCTGCCCGTTGTCGTGGACCCGCAGTATCACTTCGAGACGGTGAACGTCGAAGCGCAACACGACAATCCCAACTCGCTGCTGTGGTGGGTGCGACGTATGATCCGGCGCCGCCGCCGGCATCCGGCGCTGGGGCACGGTGACATCCGCTTCCTCGACCCCGACAATCCTCAGGTACTGACGTACCTCCGACAGAACGAGGTCGAGACCGTGCTCGTGGTGGCAAATCTGTCTCGGCATTCCCAGTACGTTGAACTCGATTTGAGCGAGTTCGCCGGGCAACATCTCGTCGAACTGATCGGCAACACCGAGTTTCCAGCGGTCGGCGCCCTTCCATATCTGCTGACGCTGAGCCCGTACGCCTTCTACTGGTTCACCATCCCCAGTCCCGGCAAGCTGCCGACCGACTCGACGAAGCAGCTGACCATCTCCGGTCCGATCGACGACATGTTCAGCCCCGATCAGCCACTCGCCGAAACGCTTGCCGAGTTTGCCTCGCATCAGGTTTGGTTTCAGGCACGCGGCAGGCGACGGCTGAGTGCCGAGGTATTCGACGCCATCCCCGTGGCGATCGAAGACGAGCGCCGGACCTGGATTGCGTTGCTGGACATCGAATTCGTCACCGGGGACCCGCAACGCTACGTGCTGCCGATCTCCATCCAATCGCACAACGCGCTCACCGTCCCGGACCCCGCCATCATCGCCCCGATCGAACACAACGGGGAATCCGGATACCTGGTCGATGCCTTGCACGATCCGCGTTTCAGCGATGCGCTTCGCCTGGCAGTTCAGGAGAACAGCGAGATGCTGGGGCGGATGGGCTCCCTCTACGGGCAGCCTTCGGCAGCCGAACACGACCTCAGCACGGGCGAGACGGTGCCCCTACTGCGGCAGACCTCCGACGGAGAAGCATTCGTACAATTCCGCAGCGACCTGACCTTGAAACTGTTCCGCCACATCGAGCCCGGGATCAACCCGGATCTCGAGCTACGGCGCTTCCTCACCGAGCGCACCAACTTCGAGAGACTGGCACCGGTCTACGGCTCACTCGAGTACCACTGCGGTTCCGATTTCAGTGTCGGCATAATGCAGCGCTCACTCGATCCCGAGAAAACCGCGTGGACTCTGTTCCGTCGTTTCTGCAACGAGTACCTGGACCGCACATCCGATCAGCCGGCACCTCCAGTGCGCGAAGGCATCGGCTGGGCGGCAGCGACTGAAGAATCAGCGGCGCTACCGACTACTGCCCTCGAGGAGTCCCTGGAGCGAGCCGCGTCGCTGGGCATTACAACGGCTGAGTTCCATCACGCGCTGGCAACCTTCACGGAGGAGCCGGATCTCCGGCCGGAGCCCTTCAACGCTCATTACCGCCAGTCGCTGTATCAGTCGCTGCGTGCCGTCGAGCGTCAAGAACTACGTGCCATTCGCCGACTTGTCGGCACCGCCCCAGAGCCGATTCGGCCCTTTCTCCGCGAGATCCTCGACGGCGAACAGGCAATGCTGGACCAGATCGACCATATTCGCCGCGCCCCGATCGGGGGCCAGCGAACAAGGATCCACGGCAACTACCGACTCGATGAGCTTCGCCTCTTCGGTGACGACTTCTATGTGCTCGATCTAAGCGGAGATCACACTCGCGCTATGTCGGAGAGAAGGCTAAAGACATCCCCGTTGCGCGACATCGCCCAGATGCTGCGCTCCCTCGACTACGTGTCCCTCTCTACAGCTCTCGATCACCCATCGACTACAGCCCGCGAGCAGGCCAACTACTGGTACAGATGTGTCGGGGAGCGTTTCTTTTCCGCCTACTACGAGACATTGGCCGGATCGCCGGCACTTCCCACTTCCATTGAGGACATAGACGCATTGCTTCGCTCATATGAGCTGGCGCGGGCGTTGCGCGAGGTGCATTGGGAGCTGGTGAACCGGCCCGATTGGCTCGAGGTGGCCCTGCCGGGAGTGCTGCGCTATATCCGGTGACTCAAATGGCTTCCAGAATCGCCAGACAGGCGCGGGCCCATTCGAAGACATCCTCCTTGCGCACCGTCCTACGTAGCCGTTGCATACGCATCCGTGCTTCGGACCTGTCCATATGTGCCGCTCGCCGGATGGTGGCTGTGACCGTGTCGACGTCGTACGGATTCACGATGAGCGCCGAGCGGAGCTGCTCTGCGGCGCCGGCAAACTCGCTGAGGATGAGCACGCCCGGGTCTCCGATCCTCGCAGCCACATATTCCTTCGCAACGAGATTCATACCGTCGCGCAGCGGCGTCACCAGCATCACATCCGCGGCGACGTAATAGGCAATGAGTTCTTCGAGTTCGAGACTGCGATATAGGTAGGACACCGGCGCCCAGCCGGGCTCACCGTAATCCCCGTTGATGCGACCGACGATTTGCTCGATCTCCGATCGCAGATCTTGATATGCCGGCACATCCTCCCTGCTGGGGACGGCCACTTGAACAAACGCATATTTGTGAGGCTCATCGGTCTCCTCGAGGAGCCCGGCGAAAGCCTTCAATCGGAGGTCGATTCCCTTGGTGTAATCAAGACGATCGACTCCGAGGATTATGTGCTCGGCGTCACCGAGTTCGTGGCGCAGCGCAGCAACCCGCTCTGTCACCTGCGGGGATCTGGCGAGCCGGCTGAAGTGGGACGTGTCGATGGCGATCGGGGCTCGCTGCAATTTGATGGTTCGGCCGCGCCACGCCAGCTCGCCACGCGACGACACCCGGGCATCACCGAACCGACGCGCCGCGTCCGCGAAGTTGCGCACGCTGGCCCTGGTCTGGAAGGCAAGAACATCAGACCCGAGCAGGGCTTCGATTATCTGCTGTCGCCACGGCAAGCGGGAAAACAGCTCGATCGGTGGGAATGGTATGTGGAGGTAGAAGCCGATGGTGGCCTCCGGCCGCATCGCCCGCAGCATGCCCGGTACCAACTGCAGCTGATAATCCTGCACCCAGGCAATGTCATCGTTGCGGAGCACCCGGGCGGCGTGATGTGCGTAACGTTGGTTCACGGCGACGTAGGGCCGCCACTGGTGACGATGGAACTCCGGAGCCACGATTGCGTCGTGGTACAGCGGCCACAGAGTGGAGTTGCAGAATCCGTAGTAGAAACCGTCCAGTTCGGCGCTCGAGAGCGGCACCGGTATCTGTTCTATCCCGTCGTGTTCGAACGGCTCGAGCTCCGAATCGGCGTCGCCGGACCAACCCACCCAGGAGCCGTTGACCCTCTGCAGAACAGGCTCCAGTGCTCGCACCAGACCGCCGGGGCTGGTCACCCAAAGGCCTTCTTTGCGGGCCACCGGGAGTCGGTTGGCTATGACGATGATGCGTTGCATCGCAACCCTCCAATGTATGGCACACTACTCAACCCCGCCAGTGAACCCCGATTCGAGGTGAGATCAATGAGCAACTCAGACGCAGCCGGTATGCCCGACGGCCGCGAGGGCCTACGTCGTATGGGCTGGGTCTCGCTGCCCTACTCGTGTGTTGGCTTGGTACGGAAGACCGGGGTTGGTGACAGCAACACGGTGTGGTCGTGGCTCATTCTCATGCCGTGGTCTTCCGATGCGAAGCCATGGGTAGATGGCACCGAGGTGGTCGCTGCCTCTACTCTGAATGAGGATCAAGAGCGGGCGCAAATCTTCGAGAAGATGCGTACCCTGCTCGACGAACGCTACGGCGAGACTGTGGGCAACAAGGTTGTGGATGATCTGATCCGCCGGCTGCAAGAGGACATCTAGCCCCCAATCGCCATGCAATAGCGGGTGCCCATGACCGCTCGGCTTCTGAACCCTGCGTATCGAACCTCGATCACGGCTCGTCTGAGCCGTGCCCGCAGCCTGTGCTCGACGAACAGCACCGCCGGCGGCGTCGGCCGTTGCGCATATCCCTCGCTGCACAGTCTGGCAACACGGGAGGGGATCGTGACAGTTCGGTAGGGCCGCACAACAGTCGAGTTGCAGCCCGGACGCAGTGAAGGGCCCGAGAGGGCCCTTCCACTGCGTTATCGACGATCTTGTGACTATCGGCCGAAAACGAAACGGCCTTCTATCGGGTCATGGTCCGATGCCCTTATGGTCGTCGTCGCATCTCCGCCGACGGCGCTTGGATAGGCGGCGTTGAAGTGGAGCATGTCCACCGCCGTCACGTGTTTGAGCAGGGCGGCGTTGACCAGCATGTGGTCGAGGACCTGACTGTTCCCATCGAACAGGAAAGTCCACCGCTCCGCTTCCTTCTCCTCGTAGATGAGGTTGGTCAGCGGATCATCACCGGCAGTGCCTTCGAGTATGGCCACCGGGTGATCCGACCCTTCACCCGGTTCACCAAACTGGAAATCGTTCAGGTCACCGGCGACCATCACCAACGCATCAGGATCAGAATCAAGCAGCGCATCGACGAAGTCGCGGACTACTTGGGCCTGGGCCTTGCGCTGAATCTCGGTGATGCGGTTGAACGACACACCGAATATCGGGTCATCTCCACCCTTCGACTTGAAGTGATTGCCCACGATGTGGACGATCTCGTCGCCGATCTGGAACTCGCCGTACAACGGCTCACGACCCGGGCTGGGGCTCGACGGCCCAAAAGCAGCTTCAACGTCGGGCCCGCTCAGCTGGAACGAGTCGAGCAGGTCTACCCGATTGTCGTCGTAGAGGAATGCGACTTCGATACCGCGCCCGTCACTGGTCTCGTACGAGACGGCGACATAGTCGGTGCCGTTGGCCGCATTGACCCGATCACCCAACTCCTGAGCGATCGCAGTGTTCTCGACCTCCTGCAACACCATGATCTCCGGTAGCCGCAGTTCGTGCTCGATCGACTGGGCCAGCTTGGTGAGCTGGGTCTCCAACTCCTCCGGTGTCGGAGTGCTGCCGGCGTCGTCCTTGCCCTCTCCTCTCCGGAGAACCACCGCGTCGTCACCGTTGAAGAAATTCGACACGGAGATCTGATCCGCAATTGCAAGGATCGCGGGATCGGCGCCATCGTCGGCTACCACCCACACATCTCCGGGAGCAAGCGTGCCTGTCAGGTCCACTGTTGTTCCTGGGCTGTTCGAACCATTGAAGTAGATGTCGATGGCGTAGCTGTCAGCTGCGAGATCTACCGGAGCACCTGTTGCGTTGTAGATCTCCACGGCCTTGTTGAACGAGCTGCCCTCGATGTACTCCGAGATGAACAGGCCGGAACCCGTCGTGCACGTCGTCGTGTGTGTTCCCAGGTCAGTGAAGTTGTTGTTGCCGGTACCGGTCCACTCGAGGCTGGGATCGAAAGGACCGGTGTCGGTGCGACCAGCACACACATCCGGATTCCGGATCAGAGTGTTGTTTTGGGTGTTCGGCGGACCCCAATAAGAGCCAGGATCAAACCCCACCTCTCCAAAGATGTCCACTGCGCCCGTGTTGAGAACCAGGTCGAACAGGTTCTCCACGTTGTATGTCGTGATTGCAGTGTCTCCATTAGGGCCGGATCGCGTCGATACCGGCACATTGGGTAGCTTCTTGGCATCGAGCTTGCGGAAACTCGCCGGCTGCAATTTGTACATGCCGAATGTGTAGTCGACGACACCAACGAATCCCATCACCGTGTCACCGGGACGCACCTGGATTGCTTCGTCCAGGCTCGAGTCGTCGACCACGATCCGCTCCGGGTTGTAGTCGACGCGGTTCTCACCGATGCTACGGAGCAAGATCTGCTTAGTGCTGGGCTCATACCCCGAGCCCGGCACGGCGTCGGTTCTGGTCAGCATGGCAAACTCGCCAAAGCGTGACGTGGGGGCAACAACCCTGCCGTCGCGCACGGATACGAGCATGCCCTCGAGCGCCTCCCAGAATGCCTCGCCTTCGGCGATGGAAACGTCGGGGAGATCCTCGAGTGCCACCGGCTCAGGCAGGTCGTAGCCTGATGCCAGGATCTCGATGTACTCGACGGAGACCAACCTGGTCAGCGGGAGAGCGTTACCGAACTGCTGCTCTTCCACGGAGGCAAAGACGCGGATCAAGTCCCCCAGTTCCGGGACCTCACCCGTTGCCGGGAAGCCACACCCGGAAACGAATATGCCGTCACTCGTCGCCGGGTCATCGTCGCCAACTGGATCCTGGATCCAGCAATTGGCCCCATTGGCGGTAAACAGGGTCACTACCCCCGTTGTGTCCACGCGCTGACCGTCGAGCGGTGAGAAACGGCCGGTGCCCTGGATCTCCATGATCGTTGCGGGATTGGGGGGCGGCAGCACGATCTCAGCGATCTCCCACGTGACTGAGAGATTCTCTGACGTTTCATCGTCCGCGGTAATGCCATTGCCGCCGGTCGACGTCTCGAGGCCCTCGTTGGCGTCCGAACGCTGGAACGAATCGCCAACACTATGGCCCCCGGTCGCAACCACGTCCTGGTTCGCAATCGAAGTGTCGGGAGCGTAGGTAGACGGCGTCGAATCACCGTCCGGCCCATCAATCGATACACCCGTCTTGTCTACTGCCTCGGCCTTGTCCCCCCACAGCACGTAATCGATGTCCTGGACCAGATCCGCCGCACCGTCCCATTTGTAGAGAATCACAACCTCGCCGTCGTTGGTTAGACCCCCCTGACCGTTGATGGACCCGGGCAGGGCTTCCCTCATGTCGGGTACGGCATCGGGCGCCGCGTCATCTTCGTAGAGTTCGTAGGTGGGGAGCGCACCGTAGGTTGCGAGGAAGTCGGTCGAACCCGCCAGCGCAAGGGTCTGGTATTCCCCAGCCCCAATCGACGCTCCGGATGGGAATCTGGCGTGGAAGTCGCCAAAACTGCCACCGCCGGCGTTCGAGCCGGTCACGATGTTGTAGTAGAAGGTCCCGCCGGGGGCGAACGTGGCGTCGGTTACGTAGTAGTCGGAGAGATCTATGGCCCCACCAGTCGGGTTGTGGATCTCGATGAACTCACCGGCCGTCGGGGTCACGACGATCTCGCTCACGAGCAGATGGTCTCCTCCGGTTGCCCCCGCCGGCGCTGCATTGAGAGGCAACAACGTCACCAGCATCCCCACCACAGCGAGAATCGATATTCGTCTTCGTTTCACTTCGTCCTCCATTCCCTCTTGTGAGAAGACCCAATACAAAACGGCCCCTGCATCAGCATGGACCGTTGGATTGAACTGATTGCGTACCCAGTCCGAGTACTTGATGAATGATGTATCCGTTCGCCCCCTCCCGAGCGTGGCACAGGTACCGGCGCAACAGCTTCCCCTTGATCGAACCCATCATCGAGCATAGCGCCCTTGCGACCACTGTGTGTAGTCGGATTCCAGAGGATCTATGTCAAGGCCGCCGATTCACAGATCTTCACTACTGCAGCTGCCGTGTCGTTGATCGACTGCGCCCGTCGCCGCGCCATAGAACCCATGGACGCTCGCAGCCCCGGGTTGTTGGCCAAACGGACGAGTGCGTCGGCCAGGCCGTCAACATCTCCCGGTGGTACCAGCAGGCCACTCTCACCGTCGGCCACCATCGCCGGGATATGACCCACCGCCGAGGCCACAATCGGCAACCCGGCCATCTCGTAGTCGAGGATCTTCACCGGCTGGTAGTAGTCGTATTTCGTGTCTTGGTACGGCGCCACTCCGACTTGAGATCGTCGCAGTCGTTCGTACATCTCACTTCGTTGCAGCCACCCGGTGAACACAACGCGGTCATCGAGCCCAAGCCGAGCCGCCAGCTCCTCACATTCACGCCGGGCAATGCCGTCGCCCATCATGGTCAATCTCATCCTCGGCATCTCCTCAGAGGCGCGAGCAAACGCCACCACCAATTCACTCACCCCGTGCCAGGGGAAGAAGCTGCCGACGTAAGCGACGTCTACCCCACTTGTGGTGCTGGCCGGGTTGGCGCGCACTCCGGGGTCTTCGATCCCAAACGGGATGAGCCTGATTCGCCCACCGTCGTGCCCGACTTGTGTCACCAGCTGCTCCAGCTCGGGGGTGTGCACCCACACGAGATCCGCCCGGCGAAACATCTGTCGGTCCATCCACGTCAGGTAACGGGAACGCCTCCCACCAAGCAAGACATGCTCTATCGCGGCAGGCGAATGGACCTCGAGCACCAGCGGTCGCCGTAACAAACGGGAGACCAGCAATGGAGTCCACTCCAGTTTCCGGTAACGCGCCAGCACGACATCAGGCGGACGGTCGCTCAGTTTCCGCCACAGCCGCCAGGTCCACAGGATTGAGTTGAGCGTGCCCCGCAGAATCAGACTCAGCCGGATCGCCGCGCCGTACGTTTGACACGGAAGGTGCTCCCATGTCGGGCGCTTCCAGCCACGTCTGCGGGCTCCACTCGACCCGCCTGATTCGAAGGCGGGTACTGCTTCCACGGTGGCACCGGCCCCGCGCATCGCCGCCACGAGTTGTCGACCCCGTTCCCCGGCCCAATTCCGTGAACTCGACATGGCCGGATTGTGATAGAGGATGCGGACGGGCGATGTCATTGGCAGCATTCAAGTCTAGGTGTCCCTGCTAGCCGCGTACTTCGGCGATCCACAGATCGACTACTTCGTCGAGCAGCTCCAACGGCACCGACCCATGCGACAGCACCGCGTCGTGGAACCCAACGATGTCGTAATCCTCCCCCAGTTCAGCCGATGCCCTATCCGCAAGCCGCTTGATCTCGAGCATTCCCACCAAGTATGCCGGGGCCTGACCCGGCCAGACGATATATCGATCCACCTCGGCGGTCGCCCGATCTGTGCCAAACCCCAGCTCAGTCATGTAGCCAAGGGCCTGATCACGGCTCCAGCCGGCCCAGTGAATCCCGGTGTCGACCACCATCCGAGCTGCTCGCAACAGCTCCATCCGAAGCCGACCGACATTCCCGAGCGGATCGTCCTCGTAGAGGCCCTCGTTGGCAGCCAGCCATTCCGCATACAGCGCCCATCCTTCGGCGTAGCCGGTGAAGTCGAATGCCCGCTGGTGAAGCGGCAGATGCTGAGATTCTCGCTGCACCGACAGCTGGAAATGATGGCCCGGAATCCCCTCGTGGTAGGTCGTAGTGTCCATCGTCAACAGACCGAACTCGAGGCCGCCCAGTGATAGGTAGTAGATCCCGGGCCGGCTGCCGTCGAGCGGCGGCGAGCGGTAGTAGGCGCCGCTGCCACCTTCCCTGCCGGGGCGGGGTCGCATCACCTGCACTTCCGCCGCGGGCTTCAAGGTAAACAGATCTTCGAAAGCGCGCGCGGCCTCGGCAACCGTCTGCTGGGTCATCTCGAGCACGGCCGCCCGCTGCGGCTCGCTGGTGGTTGGCATCGCCCCCGCATCGGACTTCGCTTGACGCATCGCGGAGGCAAAATCCTGCTCCGCCGCATATCCCAGATCGCCGAGCGCGCCGGTGAGTTCGATCCGGAGCCGCTCCACCTGCTCCAACCCCGCCTCGTGCACGCCCTGCGGGGACATGTCGATACCGAGATGGTGGCGCAGGACCGCGGCGTAGTACTCCTCCCCGCCGGGAAGGTGCACAAGTCCCGGCGCCTGATCCGAGAGGCCGTCGAGCCGCGCCACGGCCGCATCTAGGTCCTCCATCACCGGGAACAAGTTGCGAACCGCAGCCTCGGAGCGGGCCCCGATTCCGGCCGCCCACCTCTGATCCTCACCTACCAGGGCGGCGACCCGATCCTTGAAGTCGACAACCATCGGATGCGACTCTGCATCCCCGTCACCGAGAAAGTTCCCTATCTGCCATCGGGCGATTCCCAGCGATCGTTCGCTCGGAACGAGATCGGACTCCCCCATCCGCTCCACCGCATCGATCAGATCCATGACCTGCAGCCGAAAGCCGATCAGCCGGTCCACGTAGTCCTCGGCGTCCTGCTCGGAGTTGATCGGATGCACATCCGCCATGAACTCCGCAAACCCGGCATGGACGCCCGTGATGTAGTTGACGGGGTTCTCGAGCCCCGCGTACTGCGCCATGGTGACGATGTCTTCGAGGTACCAGCGCAGGATCTCCGCCGACAATTGCTCTTCCGCGTCGAGCGCCGTGATCGCATAGCCGTCGAGAGCCGCCAGTCCGTCGGCGGCAGCAGTCACCAACTCTTGACGTCCCCGCGGCGACAGATCACTCAGCAAGTGATTGGCGTCGAACCCAATCACTTCCCCGGCGCCGAGATCGGTCACCAACTCCGGCTGCATCACCAGCAGGGAACGGGTGATCTCGTCGGCTACAGATCGGAAGTCCGTTGGTTCGAGCACGGGTGCGGTCGTCGGCGGCCGAGAACCGGTGGTCGAGACCGGAGCCGGCATGGTCTCGATTGCCGTGGTGTCGACAGTCGGAGTCGAAGTGCATGCGGCGAGAAGCGCACATATCGAGATCCACCGGTTACATCGCATCGCTCTGCCTCCTGAGGCTGCGCACCGGTTGCGGCTCTCCCATTTTGGCCCATCGGCGACTGCGGGACAATGCGTCGAACCATCGATCTCTTCCAACCCGACGGTACCGGACGTACGCTGAGGGGTAGATGCGTCTGCTCCCAAGGAGGTGCCATGCACATTGAGACGACGCACACGTATCCGGTACCCCGCAAGGATGGCTTTGCCTACCTCACGGACCTGAAGACGTGGGCCGATTGGAGTCCGCTCCGCGTCGGTGATCCCGAGGCGATCACAATGAGGAAAGGGGCCGTGATCGACTTCGTCTACCGCCCAATGGGTATACCGATGCACGGCAAGGCTGAGGTAGTCAAGCTGGTCGACGGTGAGCTGCTCAGGCTGCGGATCCGGGTCCGTGGTTATACCGACGTCATCGAAACGCTCGAGTTCAAGAACGCCGGGTCCCATGCCTTTACTCTCATCGTCACTGTAGATGCGGATGAACCCGCGGACATCATGGGCAAGACCTATCAATGGGTCCGCAAGCCGCTGCTCACCCGGGACGTTCATCACTCGCTCGACAGGTTGCAGGAAGTCTTCTTCAACGGAGCCACCAAGGCTGCCTGAACACCAGCTCTGCTAGCCGATTGGTGCCGATTCCGGCTTGTTCGGCGCGCCCAGTCCATAAACCGCCGACTCTGCGATCTTGCGATACCCGATCCGCTCATAGATGGCGTTGGACGTGGGGTTTGCCAAGTCGGTGTATAAGAAACAGTACTCATAGCCGTTGTCGAGCAACCACTGCGATTGAGCAGCAACCAGCGCGGTCGCATACCCTCGACCCCGTAGCGCTCGAGGGGTATACACGGGACCGATTCGGATCCCGCGTCCGGTCGGATTGCCGTGTCCGCTCCATGAGACCACCTCGCCGTCGTCCTCCCATAACCAGTAGGCGTTGGGCCCTTCCCCCGACAACCGACGTGCAATTGCCCGCTGCTGCCGTTCCTCCTCGAAAGGCTCGTCGGGTAGTGCCTCGGCGATGAAGGTGCGCATCCACTGTTCCAGCAGCCTCTGGTCGGCGGGTTCACCCGGCCGCGGCATGCCGGGACCTCCCACGATCCCGCTGACCTCCGTGAGCACGAAGACGCCTTGCTCCATTTGCAGGTCGGCCCTTCCCCCGGTGATACGGCGCCACTCACCGACGAAGCGATCGATGGTTGGCTGGTTGCCGATCACGCCGGGCATCTCGAGGTCCTCGACCAGCAATGCTTCGATGAGAACGGAGAGCGCCTTGGGGTCGGGTGTGTCGGCCAAGATCAGGTTGTAGGGCGGTGTCATGACCGCGGCGCATTGCGGTCCAGACTCATCTGTGACCAGAAACAAGCGGCGTTCGGGATAGACATCCGGCGCAGAGATGAGCGTTCCCAGAATACCGAGAATGAGATTGTGGCGCGCCTCATCCGCCAGGAGCGGGGCGGCGCGGCGCCGGAAGTCAGTGGGGTCGCTCACAATCTCGGTTTTCATGTGACGAGTGTACGTCGGCGGCTATGTCATCCTCGAACACTCGCTCCGGGTGCCGCGGGCGAGCACTAGTTGTGGTCGTCGAGGAAGCCTTCGACAAGAAGGATGCGAGACGAAGCAGCGCCATGACGAAGCGGAAGGATGTCTTGGTAGTCCGGATCGTTGTACCAAGCCCTCACATGCTCGATCGAGGGAAACTCGAGGATGACGGTGCGTTCGGCCGGCCATTCCCCCTCGACGACCTCAGTTGCGTCGCCGACCACCACCGGTCGCCCGCCGTGACGGTTTTCGATCTCGGTGGCGCGCTTTGCGTACTCGACATACCTGTCTCGATCCTGCACATCGAGCAGGATGACTGCATATCCCTTCTTCATCGCAAAGAGCCTAACGATGGACTAGTTGGGAGGCTTCCTCGATCAGTTTGTGAAGAGCCCGACGCGGGTTGTAACGCCGGTCTATCAAGCCGTGGTGCGGGTAATAACCGCGGTCGTGATCCATGAAGCCGTCCAGAAACACGGCGACCGATTGTCGACGGGATGCTGCGGTTGCGGCTTCGGCGACCCTAGCCGCCACCGCTTCATCGTCGTCGAAGACCGTGCTCTCGGCTCCGCGGGGAAGTCTGATGTCGACGACAGCCGCCCGCCCGAACGCTGCCGCCATCTCTGCCGCCTGGTCCAGTGCCGCGCTGATGGCAACGCCATCGCCAACTCGAAAGACGAATTCGCCGACCCTCCGATTCGGATCGAGCTCCGCAGCCGCCTCTACGGCGGCGTCATCCCCAAGGTCGAAGCCGGCCGTGACGAAGTGGTGCACGCCGGCTCCTGGGTCCCCGACGGGCATCAACGGCGCCAGCGCCACCCGCACGTCGCGCGAGCCGATTGCCGCTATCACTGCCGGGAAATCGTCCGGTGGAGCCACAATCTCCCACCGCCCCAACCCTGCTTCCAGGGCAGCAACCGCGGCCCGCGTTGCGGCGTCGGGCACGCCGGCCGAGCGCACGGTGAATCGCATACCGCGACCCGAGAGGGCAGCTACTCGTTCTCTGCCCTCGTCACCTGCGATGTCCTCGAGCGGGATACGGACGTTGTTGATTCTGGCTTCCCAGAGTGCCGGCAGCGTCGCATCGCTCCGAACCCGTTTCCGCCGGAACTCGTCGAGCCCGGAGATCGGGAAATCGGCAATTCCCATCCAGCCGTGCCGAAGGGTGACCCCGACCGGTGATACCCATCCGGGAATGAGCGCTGCAGCGATCGTCGCCGGGAGACCCTCACCCAAATCTGTGGCGCCGTTGGTCCGCACCGGGCGCACCACGTGGCCGCCCTTCTCCAACTCGACGATGAAGAATCCGAGCTTGGGCGGGTCGTCCCTTCCTCCTTCACTTGCTGGAGCGATGGGTGCCAGCTCTGAGTAGTCGGGACGGACAAACCCGGTGGACGGGAGAACGTACAACTCTGTTCCCCGGTAGTGGTTGTAGAGAAAGTTGTGCACATGCCCCGAGAACACGGCCTCGACCCGATACTTCGCCAATAGGTCGAGTAACCAACTGCGGGCCGGCTCACCGAGGTTGTCGTAGTGCTCGCTCTCCCCCGGACTTCTGACAAAGGGCGGATAGTGGGTAAAGAGGAAGATCCGTTGTCCGGCCCGGACGGCCGCATCCAGCTCAGCCTCGAGCCATTCCATCTGCTGCGCCTCCCGATCGAGACCCGAGTTGAGCACCGGGGTGTCGACAATGACGAAGTGGCAGCCATCACGGGCAAACGACCTGAACGGCGCGCCCCAGTAGCGCTCGTAGACCTCGTAGCTGGCCTCCGCTACTGAGGGAACGGCGACGAGCGAATTCGGTTTGTCCCCGATGTCGTGGTTGCCGGGAACGAAGTGGATCGGAATCATCAATTGCTCGTAGACATCGGCGGCAAGCTGAGCTGCCGGCTCGTGCCCAGCCTCTACCGGAAGGGGGTGAACGATGTCACCGAGATGGACGACGAACTCGCCGTAGATCCGGTTGCACAGCTCGACTGCTCGACGATTGCGATCAACGATCAGCGCATTGGATCGATACGTTGCGATGTCATCATCAGGGAACCGAATGTGGGAATCCGCAACAACTATGAACCGCATCGCTTACTCTTCGTCGTCCCACTCAGTCACCGTCACTGCCTTCTGCTCCGACTCGTTGACGTGCAACTTGAAGACGTCGGGTCGGGCATAGTGCCCGACGGCATCAAAGTCGTAGGTGCCCCGGGCAATTTCACCGATATCGACTTCTGCGATCAGCATTGCCTCGCTGCGGTGATTCGGTTCCACGAGGAAATCGCCGTGGGGGCCGACGATGCAACTTCCACCGCCAATCAGCACGGCAGTCGGATCGTCCCCATAGCCGGCGTCGTAGTCGGGCGGATAGTCGGCCCGCACCGAGTATTGACTTGCGCAGATGACGAAGCAGCGTCCCTCGAGGGCGACATGCTGCATCGTGGCCGCCCATCTCTCCCGGTCGTCGACGGTGGGCGCACACCAGATCTGCACACCTTTGGAGTAGAGGGTGGTGCGGTACATGGGCATGTAGTTCTCCCAGCAAATGGCGGCCCCGATCCGACCCACAGGAGTTGCCACCACCGGCATCGTCGACCCATCCCCAAAACCCCAGACCAGCCTTTCCGCAGCGGTGGGCATCAACTTGCGATGCTTGCCGAGGAATCCACCGTCTTCGCCGTAGAACAGGACGCTGCAATAGAGCGTCCCGCCGGAACGTTCGACAACCCCGACTACGAGGCTCAACTCGTGGGCCGCAGCCACTTCCCCGATCCGGTCCGCTTCAGGCCCGGGTACTTCGATGGCGCCGCTGTGGTAGCGGCGGTACCAATCTCGGCCCTCTTCGGTTCGCGACCCGACGACGGCCCCAAAGGCGTGTCCTTTCGGATACCCGCCGACGAATGCCTCCGGGAACACGGCGAGTTTGGCGCCGTGATTGGCGGCTGCTGCCACGAGCGTTTCCAGCTTGCCCATCGTCGCCGGCGTGTCGAAAGCCAGCGAACCAGCCTGCACAGCAGCTACTCGCACCATCTCCACTCCCTGGTTGAGTGCGACTCACGCTAGTGGGGCTCGGCTGTTGACTGACGGGAGAACCAATCGGCCAGCTTCTGGAAGCCCTCATCGAGCGAAACCGCCGGCGCCCACTGCAGGGCTCGGCGAGTCTCCCGTTGGTCGAACCAGTGGGCGGTCGCCAGCTGCTCGGCGAGAAAGCTCGTCATCGGGGGGTCATCATCGCGCCCGGTGCGATCCCACACTCGCTCGACGACCTTGCCCCCGAAGTGCGCTGCCCGGTAGGGCACTCGCAGTGATGGGGGTTGCAACCCCGCGGCGGTAACGATCTTGGCGATGACTTCGGCGACGGGACGCGGTTGCCCATTGGTGACGACGAACGCTCTCCCACGGAGTTGCGGAGCTCGATCCAGGGCGGCAACCACAGCGTCGGCTGCGTTGCTGATGTACGTCGTGTCGATGAGCGCAGCCCCGGTACCTACTGTGGCCAGCCGCCCCGCACGGGCCCGCGCCACGATGCGGCCGACGAGTTGTGTGTCACCCGGGCCCCAGATGAGGTGAGGCCGGAGCACGACCACCGGGAACGAGTCCGAGTTGGCACGAAGTGCCAGCAACTCCGCTTGTGCCTTGCTCTTGGCGTAATGACCCCTGGCGAGCTCAGGCTCGGCCGGTTCGGCGTCGATGCCGACGAGCGCCCGGCCGTGGTGAGCAACCGACGGGGACGATATGTGGACAAAACGCGACACGCCTTCTGCTAGGGCCGCAATCAGCAGGTTCTCGGTACCCTCGATGTTTGTTTTCGCAAACTCGTCCCAGGATCCTGTGATGCCGACCCGGGCCGCAACGTGGATGACAGCTTCCTTCCCCGCCACAGCTGCGATAACGGTCGCAGGATCGGCAACGTCGCCGAGATGCTCGGCAAATCCGGGCGCACCGGCACGGCGCTGCAGCAGGAACACTTCTTCTCCGCGGTCCCGGAGTTGCTCGGCCACGGTCCTTCCCAGGAGACTGCTCCCACCGGTCACAAGAACCTTCACAGCCGCTCGATCCTGTTGCCGGCGAGGACCGACGCGGCCCACTGACTCAGTTGCGGCCGATTGATTTTCGAGTTGTGCCTCTTGTCAACCGGAAGGCCGGCCACCGCCAGCACCGCAGCTACTTCAACCGGGATCGCCCCACGAACGGCATCCGCCAGGGCGAAGTCGGCCAATCCTGCCCGTCTTGGCGGCACGTCTGGCACCAGGACCAGGATGACCTGTTGCGTGCCGGCGGGCCCAATTCCGACGGCCGCGGCTTGGGCAACGCCGGCGACTCCTTCCGCGGCATGTTCGATGGCCACCGGGGTCACAACTCCCGCTGCGGTCTTGATGACGTGGATGAGCCGGCCCTCGATCCACAGGCAACCCGCGTCGTCGAGGTGCCCCACGTCTCCGCTGCGATGCCAGCCGACCGGATGGGCGCTGGCCTGCTGGGTGACCCAGAGCTTGTCGTACTCATCCTTCACATGGGCGGCCCGAATACAAACCTCGCCGACCACCTCCGGATCAATCGTCAGCGGTCCGGTGGCGTTCCCATCCGCATCCAGCGGGCTGATAGCAACCTCGACGCCCGCCACCGGTCGGCCCACACACACTCCGTCGCCGGTCCCCACCGACTCGATTTCCGTGAGACTGATGTCCGCGACCGGCAAGACCTCGGTCATCCCGTAAGGCGTATGCAACTCTGCATTGGGGACGATTTTGGCGACCTCCCGCAGCAGTCGGGCAGGCACCGGAGCACCCGCCGACATGAGCAGCCGCGTGCTGCTGAGGGCATTGTGCAGTTGCGGCGTGAGGTTGTGTGCGGTGGCGACGATGTTCCGGAGCGCGGCAGGCGAAGCGAACACCAGAGTCGCATCTACCGCCGCAGCAGCTCCGGCCAGGGCCGTTGCGGTGAGCGTCCCCGGTGAGGTGATTTCCATATCTGGAACCACGGAGGTGATCCCCAGCGCAGCCCCGTAGAGCGCAAAGGGCCCGAACGCGGCGACAAGCCGATCCTCCTCCGTGATTGCGTACAGGGCGGCGATTGCGTCTCGGTTGGCCCGGGCTTGATGATGCCGGTAGGTCACCCCTTTGGCCGGCCCGGTTGCCCCTGAGGTAAAAGCCACGATTGCCACGTCGTCGGCCCCTGGGGGCTCCGGCATGGGCGCTTCCCTGCCCAATTCCTCTAGCTCATCGAGAGTCTTCCAGATTCCCAACGCCCTGCGCGCTTGCGTGCCGACGGAGTCGACAGAGATCCGCTTGCCGGGCCAGCGCAATGAACGTGCTGCCAGAATGGCGCGGCGTACTCCGATGAGATAGCTCGGTGCGGCACTCTCCAGCGCCTGGGTCATCCCTCTGGGGCCGAGCCCGGCATCTGCGATCACTACCACAGCTCCGAGTCGCCAGCATGCGTACAGGCAAACGGTCAGATCGACACCGGGAGGCACCAGCAGTGCAACCCGGTCTCCCCTACGTATCCCTGCTGCCGCCATCCCGCCTGCTGTGGCTGCAACCGCGGCGGCAAGTTCTGCAAAACTCACCGAGCGCACCATCTCCGCACCCTTCATCTCGGCAACCGCGACGGCGTCATCCTCGTGACGGCGCTCGATTGCCGCCCACAGCGGTTGGCCGGATACCGGCGCCGAGTACCCGCCCGCCCCTTCATCGAGCGTCTCGAGCCACCGGAAGATCGGGGTGGCGACGTCGACTTCCTCCGGCAGCAGGTGGCTCGCTTGCGGATACCGATGAACCGCAGCGCCCGGCAGACGCTGCGCGAGGTCTCGCAGATAGAGATCCGAGAAGACGGGATCGGAGGAGCCCCAGAGGAGCAGTGCAGGCAGGTCGTCCATGCAAGCCAGGGACGCCGCGACGTCGTCAAGCGCCGGGGAACTGGGATGATCGGCCTCGAGAGGAATGTCGGCGACGAACGTGGCGATGGCGCGGCGGCGGGCGGCTGTGGTGTATGGGGCGAGATAGGCGGCTCGCACCGGTCGTTGAATGTGCTTCTTGGACAGACGTACCGTGCCTTTGATGAACCCGGTAGTCCGTGTGCATAGGGTCTCGAGAATGCCCGGCGAACGAGCCATCCTGATGAGACGGGGCGTCGGCGACCCTGCAGGCTGGTGAACCGCCGTGTTCATCAACACCACACCTGCCAGCCGGCTGCGGTGCCGACCTGCCCAGCCCAGCGAAATTGGCCCTCCCCAGTCGTGGGCCACTACGACGACAGGACTGTTGATGCCGAGCGCCCCAATGACGGTATCGAGATCGTCGATGCGTTGCCCCAAACGGCGGGTTTGTCCGGTCCGCTCGGAGAAGCCCATATCGAGATGGTCGACGGCAACCACCCGGACATCCCTCGGCGCAGCGGCGAGAACGCTTCTCCACAGGTACGACCAGGTTGGATTGCCGTGGACACACACCAAGGTGATTCGCGGTTTGGCCACCCGGTTATCGAGTACGTGCCACCTCCGCTCGACTTCCCGGCTATCGAGCGCGGTGACGAGCCGTGACCATTTCGCATCGAGACCTTCTAAGCCCGCCGGGGGCAGAGACGCCGCTGCGATCGGGCTCGGGCTCACCACACCACTTCTGTTGCCGCCGCGTTGATCCCCGAACCCATGCCCATGAGAATCACCCGATCGCCCGGCTGTAGAGAGTCGACCTCCAGGGACAACGTGATCGGAATCGATGCCGGACCGACGTTGCCGCGCAGCGGGAAGGTGAGCGGCACTCGAGCAGTGTCGATACCGAGGCGTTCGCACAGCATTGCCGTGTGCACCTGTGACACCTGGTGAATGATGTAGCGGTCGGCGTCCAGCCATCCCCACTCGTCTGCGTCGCCCCAAGCCAACTTGGATACGTCGAGCCCGGCATCGAGCAGCCCTCTGGTATCGGTGATCATCTTCTCGAGCGTCCCGATGCACAGGTTGTGATGGCTGGTATCACCGCGAGAGATTCCTCCGATGACCCGATGGCTGCCCGGGTTGTCGGAGTGACGGCCGATGACGGCGGCGGCCCCTCCAGAACCGAGCGTGAGCGTGGCGAACTCGGCAAAGAGGTCCGCCATGGTCGCATCAGGTCCGGCCAACCGGCTCAGCGTTGCCTCCTGGGTGTACCGGCTGCCTTCGCCGTCGACAACCAACGCGTAGTTGATCTGGCCGCTGTCGATCATCGACGCCGCCAGCTGGATGGCGTTCATGAAACCAAGACACGCATTCCCCAGATCGAAGTTGATGCACCAGCTGGGAAGGTCGAGCAAATGATGAACCGTGACCGCCGACGATGGTTCGAGACGATCGCGACACACCGAGGTATCGATCAGCAGCCCGATCTCGTCGGGCCTGACCCCGCTGGCTGCAAGCGCTTTCTGACCGGCGGCAGCGGCAGCTTTAGTGAACGTGTAGCCCTCGGGCCACCAGCGTCGCTCCTTGATCCCGGCGAGGCTTTCGAGCAGCCCGGACTGCGCCCCCACTCGCGCATAGGTCTCGGCCAGACGCTCGTCGAATTGGGCGGAAGTGACCACCTCGGGTGCGTCTACGTGGGCAATGGAGACGATGGCGGTGTCCGCGTACTTGAATGATGCGTTCCCTGACATCGGATGTCTTTCTCTGAGATGTTGGAGGATTCTCGCACGAAAACGGATCGAAGCTTGCATTCACGCTCACCACCCACCGGTTCTTGCGGCTCTGGGTACGACATGTCGGACCAGCACCCGCAGGAACGGAGGGGCGCCGAGTGATCCGGGTGCCAGAATCGGCTCATGACCGAAGCAACCGTCGGCATCGACGGCGATGAGCTGACGATCACCAACGCCGACAAGATCATGTTCCCTGAGCGGGGCTGGACCAAGCTCGACCTCGTCAACCACTACCTGGCTTGTGTCGACGGTGCCTTGGCAGGCGTGTTTGGGCGTCCCACGATGCTCAAATGCTTCCCGCGCGGCGTCGGCGAGAAGCCGTACTACCGCAAGCGGGCCCCCAAGTCGGCCGGGGAGCGCTACTTCGTCGAGTTTCCTTCGGGCCGCACCGCGGGCTACTTCGTACCACGGACTCCCTACGACGTGATTTGGATGGCCCAGCTCAACTGCGTAGATCTCAACCCGTGGCCGAGCCGGGTCGAACATGTGGAAAACGCCGACGAGTTTCGTATCGACCTCGACCCCACACCCGAGGCGACGTGGCCTGAGGTGCAGGCGGTGGCAATGACGGTGGCCGAGACGCTGAACGACTTTGGCTTGAACGGCTACCCCAAAACTTCGGGCTCGAAGGGCATCCACATCTACGTGCGTATCGAGCCCGTCTATTCCTTTCTCGAGGTACGCAAGGCCGCCCTGGCTTTCGGTCGCGAGGTCGAGCGACGCCGCCCCGACATCGTCACCACCCAGTGGCGGAAGGAGGACCGCCACGGCGTATTCATCGACTACAACCAGAACAGTCGTGACCGCACCATCGCCAGCGCTTATTCGGTGCGTCCCACCGGGTGGGTTTCGACACCTCTCACATGGGCCGAGGTGCCTGTCGTCGAACTCGCCGACTTCCCGATGGTCGGCTTTGCGGCCCGCTATGAAAGGCTGGGAGACGTGATGGCCGGCATCGACGATGAAGCCTTCTCGCTCGGCTCGCTGCTGGACCATGCGGCCCGGGACATGGCCGGGGATCTACCGGGCGAGCCGTGGCCCGAAAGCTTCGGCAGGCCGCGAGGACGCCGCAGCTGGTGGCCACTGCCTGACGAGCCGCAGTAGATTCGTCCCATGATCGATGGAATATCCGGAATTCTCGTCTACACGAGTGAGGCGCAGTTTCCGGCAATGCGCTCCTTCTACGCCGACACGCTGGGCCTGAACCCGCGGTCGGATAGGGACGGCTTCGTGAACTTCGAATTCGGGGAGATGAGGCTGACCGTTGCAGTCCATTCCAAAATCGATTGCGCCAACCGGGACCCGCTTCACTTGATGGTGAACCTGGCAGTCGGCGATATCGACAGCGCATATCGCACGGCCGTTGTGGGCGGGGCACGGTCGCTGCGTCCTCCGGAGCGGGAAGAGTGGGGCGGGAAGATCGCTACTTTGCAGGATCCCGACGGCAACATCATTCAGTTGATGCAGTTGCCCGGAACCTGATCCTGCGGTCTCGCTGGTCGCGTTTGCCCAAGCTTGCCATCCCTCGAAGCGGCGCGATAGCGTGCGACCGGTCAAGGCCATAACCGAGGGCACCGTGGAACCCGAGCCGGCAACGTATCAGCGCACTCGATGGCTTGGGCTCGCAATGATGGCTCTGGGCGTTGCCATGATCATCGTCGATGCCACCATCGTGAACGTCGCGATTCCGTCGATCATCCGTGATCTGAACCTTTCGCTGATCGATGCCGAATGGGTGACGACCATCTACTCCCTGGTGTTTGCCGCCTTCCTCATCACCCTGGGCCGAATCGGTGACGCCTCCGGACGCAAACGCCTGCTTCTCGCCGGACTCGTTGTCTTCGTCATCTCCAGCATGCTTGCGGGTAGGGCACCAAATGGAGGACTGCTCATCGGAGCCCGCCTGCTGCAGGGGTTCGGCGGAGCGATGATGCTTCCGGCTACGCTTTCGATCGTCAACGCCACGTTCCGGGGCAGAGAACGGGCCATTGCCTTCGGTATCTGGGGATCCGTGATCGGCGGGATGGCCGCCGTCGGCCCGCTGCTGGGCGGATGGCTCACTACAGCTCATTCCTGGCGCTGGGCTTTCTACATCAATCTCCCCATCGGGATCGTGGCCTTTGCCGGCGTGACCGCGTTCGTTACGGAGTCTCGCGACGAGCATGGTCGCCCCGGTTTCGACCTGCCCGGCTTCCTCACCAGTTCCATCGGACTCGTGGGTGTCGTGTTCGCGCTCATTGAGGGCAGCCGCTACGGGTGGGTTGAACCAACCAGGCTTTTCACGATAGGCAGCTGGGAGTGGCCACTTGCCTCCCTCTCCCCCGTCGCACCGGCTTTTGCAGTTGGCGTCACCAGCCTGATTGCGTTCTACATGATCGAGCGGCGCCGCAGCCATGCCGGTCGTGTCGTGTTGTTTGATTTCGGGTTGTTCGGGCTCGGTAGCTTCCGCTACGGCAACCTGGCCGCGTCGATCGTGTCGCTCGGCGAGCTGGGCATGCTGTTCATTCTGCCGCTCTTCCTGCAAGCGGTATTGGGATACTCGGCCTTCCGCACCGGTGTCGTGCTGCTGCCACTTGCGATCGGTGCGTTCATGGGAGGGCCCACTGCCGCCCACTTCGCCAATCGTTACGGTCCGCGCCGGGTCGTCACTGCCGGCATGGGCCTGGAAGCGATTGCGATTGCCTCGATCGGCGTACTGCTATCTCCAGAGCTGAACGCTGCGCCCCTGCTACTTCCCCTGTTCATTTATGGAGTTGGTGTGGGTCTTGCTTCTGCCCAGTTGACGAGCGTTGTCCTGGCCGAGGTACCGCCGCGTGAGTCCGGCCAGGCGTCGGGCATGCAGACGACTTTCCGCCAGGTCGGTGCTGCTCTAGGGATTGCTCTTCTGGGAACGGTGCTTGCTACCGGGCTGCGTTCCCTGGCGGCGGACCGTCTCGCCGAGTTGCCGGAGCTTCCTCCTGCAGCCCAAGCCGGAATCGTCCAAGCGGTCGATGCATCTGGAGGCCAGGTGCTCACCTCCTTGCGAGAGGATCCGCAAAACGCTGCAGTTGTCGAGGCGGTGGAGGGGGCATTCGCCGACGCGGCTCGCCGCTCGGCCATCACCGGTCTCGTGTTCGTCATCGTCGGGTTTGGGCTCAGCCTTCTGCTGCCCGAGACGCGTGACTTCGATCTTGCGGACGACCCGGCAGACGGAGCTAAAACCGCCTGAGGGCTACTCGCCGGTTCCCAAAACCCATTCATGACCGTCCCGGGTGTCGCGCACCTCGACGCCCAAGCCAGCCAGAGCGACCCGGATGTTGTCGGCTCGTTCGTAATCGCCCCGGCGACGGGCATCGGATCGCAGCTCGAGCAGCAACTCGACAAAACCCCCGACGGACTCCCGAGGATCCCGTAGCCCGGCTTGCGCCAACTCTGCGACTTCTACGAGCTTCGCACGAAACTCAAGGCGGATACTCGCATCATCCCGGCTCAATTCCTCGGAGAGCAGCAGATCGGCCAACAGTTCTTCGAGACCGGTGGTCGAGAGCGCCGACGTGGGCTCAGCGGTGGATCGCATCGCCGGCCGAAAGCTGCCGACAATGTCGCCGACGGCCAGAAGCTCGGTCGTCGACCCCGAGTCCAGGATCAGGTCGTTACGTCCGCGCACAGTCACCGTTCCCCGGCCGGTGACGGCAAGCGTCCCCGCGTCGAAGTCGACGGTGGCGGCCGTGTGTTCATCAACGCCGATCACCCCGACATCTAGGTCCTGCTCCAGCACTGCGAGACGTCTCTGGCCGATGTAGCACCGCGACGTATCGTGGTTGCCGCCCTCAGCGTTGTTCCAGTGAGGAATCACAACGCAAGGCAGTCCGAGTCGACTGAAGAGATCCAGCCCATCAAGCCAAAACGGGTCCTGACCGACCTTGTAGATCTCGTAGACCGGGATGGCCTTCCGCCCCAGGGTCAGCGACGCCGCCGAGGCGAATGTGAGCGTGCCCCCGGCCTCGATCATTGCCTGCAGCGCATCTACGATCCCGGCCCGTTGCCAGATGTCGAGCGCATAACTCGGTGACCCGGGCCCGGCGAAGACGTAGCGGGCCCGGCGCACCGCAGCCAGCAGTCTTTCCTTCTGCACTTCATCGAAGTTGCGATGCCGCAGCGAAACGACATCGGCAGCGATGTTGAGACTTGTCTTGAAGAACTCGACCAGTCGCTCGGTGAGGTGTGAAGCGTTCTCCTGGAACCCGAAGGGTGTGTCCAGGACGACAACCCGGTCGGCGGCGGCAGCCTCGATCCCGGCCCGGTGGGTCCCAATCAAGACCGGAGCCAGCTCGCCAGAACCCATGATGATGACCCGCCCGCCCATATCAGTACCCCCGCAGCCCATGCAACAGGAGCCGCGGCAGATTCGTGGGGCTGGTTGTCGTCTGTGTTCCCGGCACGCGATTCATTGGTGCTAGTCAGTTCGGTCCCGCCGACTCTATCGGTTTTCAACGACCGCTGCGCGCAACGGGCCCGGCAACTCCCGCCGATACTTTCAGGGCAGCCAATGCCCGTCTGCGACTAGATTCGCCGCATGAAAGTTCTAGTTACGGGCGCGACCGGCTACATCGGCGGGCGGCTGGTCCCGCTGCTCCTCGAACGAGGTCACGAGGTCCGGTGCATGACCCGCGACTGGGAATCGCTGACTCTGGACCCTTGGAAAGACCGAGTCGAAGTCGTGACCGCCGACGCACACGACGAGTCGAGCCTCGATCCGGCGCTCGATGGCTGCGACGCCGCGTTCTTCCTCATCCACTCGATGAAGGGCTCGCCAACACGGTTCGCCGAAGATGGTCGCAGGGCGGCCGCCAATTTCCGTGACGCCGCCGACCGCGCCGGTATCGGCCGAATCGTGTATCTCGGCGGCCTCGGTTCCGAAAAGGACGAACTCTCAGAACACTTGGCGAGCCGGCAAGAAGTCGGGCGAGTACTGGCCATGGGAAAGACACCTGTGACCGAGTTGCGGGCGGCAGTGATCATCGGCTCGGGGTCAATGTCCTTCGAAATGATCCGCCACCTCACCGAGGTGCTTCCAATCATGATGACGCCGCGGTGGGTGGAGACCCGCTGCCAGCCCATTGCGATTCGCAACGTCCTCGAAATCTTGGTCTCGGTCCTGGACGACGACGGATCTGACAACCACCTCTACGAGATCGGCGGGCCCGATATCCTGACGTACGAACAGATGATGCAGATCTATGCCGAGGTCGCCGGTCTGCGGAGACGACCGGTGATACCGCTGCCGATCTTCAGCGCCCGGCTGTCCGCTCCGCTCGTCGGGTTGGTAACACCTCTTCCAGTCGACGTGGCACGGCCCCTGATTGAAAGCCTGCAGAACGACGTGGTGGTTTGCCGCTCCTCGCCACAGGGGTACGAGCCGGAAGGTCTGATCCCATATCGGGAAGCCATCGAGCGAGCCTTGTACTCCGTGTCCCACCGTGAAGTCGAAACACGCTGGTCAGATGCGCTGACAACGCCCGGTGCCCCGCTGCCCGGAGATCCAGTGTGGGCGGGCGCCCACATGTTGACCGATCGCCAGGTTGCCGGATCAAAGGCCCGCCCGGAGGATCTCTTCTGGGCGGTGACCCGAATCGGCGGGGATGTCGGCTACTACGCAATGAACTGGGCATGGAAGATCCGCGGCTGGATCGACCAGGTGATCGGCGGAGTTGGGCTGCGCCGCGGTAGACGCCACCCGGAGGAATTGAGGCCCGGGGAGTCGCTCGACTTCTTCCGGGTCGCCGAGATCGAGCCGCACCTCGGCCGACTGCTACTTCAAGCGGAGATGAAGGTGCCGGGAACAGCCTGGCTCGAGTGGTGTGCCGAGCCGGCACCCGGCGGTTCCAAGTTGACGCAGACCGCATGGTTTGTCCCGCGGGGTCTGGTGGGGAGGCTCTACTGGTGGGCTCTCTTACCGTTTCATGCACCGATCTGGCGTCTCATGGCCAGGCGGATGGCGAAGACGGCGGAGCGACGGCAGGAACTCTCACCCGGGTGACTGGGCTTCGCCTCGATCGAGTGGCGCGTACAGTTGGAGCTAGAGAACTCACTTCGACATCGACGGCGAAAGAGACGTATGGACGTTCGGGCTTGTGGGGGCACAATGCTGGTCATCGTTGCCTTGCTTGCAACCGCTTGCTCGGAGGGCAGTTCAGAGCGGCCGGTGCACACAGCGGCCGCGGCAACCACGGAGACCGACATGAGACTCACTTCTTCGGCGTTTAGCCATGAGACCCCGATTCCGACTCGCTACACGTGTGACGGTGCTGACGTCTCCCCTCCCCTGCAGCTGAGCGATCTGCCCACAGATACCGTTTCGCTGGCATTGGTAATGGACGATCCCGATGCCCCGGCCGGAGTGTGGGATCACTGGGTGGAGTACGACATCGAACCGCGCGAGGCGATTTCGGAAGCAGTTACAGACCTGGGCACTGCGGGCAAGAACTCGTGGGATCGCACCGGATACGGCGGCCCGTGCCCTCCGAGCGGTACCCATCGATACTTCTTCACCGTCTATGCGCTCGACACGGAGTTGGGACTCGATCCCGGTGCCGACAAGGCTTCAGTCCTAGATGCGCTCGAGGGTCACGTTCTCGATCAAGCGACACTCATGGGTACCTACAGCCGGTGACGCACCCCGGGCAGACTGTTCGTAGCATCGCAGGCCACGGGATCGTAAGATCCCGCCGACATCCCCTTGAAGGCATCGTGACCACCACACAAGCCATCCCGCCAATCCACTTTGCTCCTGCTCGCGGGGCGCGCATCGCCTACCAGGTCTTTGGCGATGGGCCAGCAACCATCGTTGCGATTCCACCAACTGCACAGAACATCGAAATCGCCTGGGAGCGACCCGAGATTCGTCGCATGTTCGAGCGGTTTGCGTCGTTCTCCCGTTACCTCCACTTCGACAAACGGGGTACCGGAGCCTCCGATAGGCGCAGCCACATCCCCGGTATCGATGAGAGGGTCGAAGACCTCCGTGCGGTCATGGATCATGCCGAAATCGAACGCGCTCATCTGTTCGTCGCCTCCGAGGGGGGCCCGATGGCAATCCTGTTTGCGGCCACATATCCCGAACGCGCCGAAAGTCTGACTCTGTGGGGCTCCGGAGCGTCGATGTTGCCGCGCAAGCTGAGCGAGGAGGAGGTTGCAGAGCAAAGGGAACGGCACGAACGATACGCCCGAGTGTGGGGCACGCCGGAATCGCCGGTTGTCGACGGCTTCGCCCCCTCTCTTGCAGGTGATCAGTCGTTCCGATCATGGCATCAGCGCTACGAACGCCAGGCGGCCACCACCGACTCGTTGCTCGAACTCCTCGAGCTGACCTTTGAGATGGATGTTCGCGAGGTACTACCGAAGCTCGACCTCCCGACACTCGTATTCCATCGAACCGATGATCGGATAGTTCCCGTTGCCTTTGGCCGGGAACTAGCTGCCAAGATTCCCGGCGCCCGACTCATCGAACTCGAGGGCAACGATCACTTCCCCTACGCCGGTGATCTCGACACCTGGATGACAGAGATGGAGCGATTCCTGACCGGCGATGTCAAGCTGCGGCCCTCCCAACCGAGTCACAGCCCGATGGTGCGCATTACCACCCTCGGTCGTTTCGCGGTAGAGGTTGACGGCAGCGAGGTCCCTCGCTCGGCATGGGGTTCCCGGCGGGCACGCCAGCTGTGTAAACGCCTGGTTGCAGCCCGCGGCTGGCCGGTGACCCGGGATGAGCTCTTCGAGTTGCTGTGGCCGGACGAGTTCGACCGCCGCAAGCTGGGGGCACGCTTGTCGGTGCAGCTTTCTGCGGTTCGCCGGGTGCTCGGCGGCGGAGTCATCGCCGACCGGCAGACGGTCAGCCTCAACCTGGATGAGGTGACAACCGACCTGGAGGTATTCCACAACGCTCGTGATGACCGCACGATCGTCGCTGCCTACACAGGCGACTTCTTGCCCGACGATGTATACGAAGACTGGAGTGCAGCTACTCGCAACGAAGTGCGTTCTGTCTTCCTCTTGGCAGCACGTCGATTGGCAGAGCAAGAAATGCAGAACGAGCGGTTCGGCCATGCGATCGACCTCGGGCGCCGGCTGCTCGATGTTGATCGTTATGACGAATCGGCCCACCAGCTCGTGGTTACCGCCCTGCTGGAGAGCGGCGAACCCGGCGAGGCCAAGCGGGCTCATCAGGCGTGGGCGGACGCTCTGGACGAACTAGACATCGAGATACCGCCACTCAGCCGGTTACGACGATCGTAAGGTTTTCGAAAGGGTCGTGCGGCAGCATCGCCGCATGAGTTACGAACACGCAACCATCCGCCCAGAGCCACAAGTGCTCGCGACCCATGAAGGCCGGCACCTTCACTTCCTGAATCATCTCGCCACCATCAAGGTGCGTGGCTCCGACACCGGCACCATGAGCGTTGTCGAGTTTGTTGGACCGCGCGGCTTCGGTCCGCCGCTTCACAACCACGAGTACGAGGATGAGCTCTTCATCGTGCTGGACGGTGAGATCGTCTTCCGCACCGGAGAGCTCGAGGTCGTCGCAGGTGCCGGTGCCCATGCCTTTCTGCCTCACGGCCGGCCTCACACTTTCCAGGTCCTATCGGAGACGGCCAGGTTCACTTGTATCACCACGGCAGACGCCGGGACACCGCAATTCGACCAGATGGTGGCCGAATTGGGCACCGTGATCGACAACCCGACCCTCCCGGCGCCGGGACCTATCGACCCAGCCCGCGTCGCAGAAGTGAATCGCCGCCACGGCATCGAGATACTCGGCCCTCCCCCTACCCCACTCGATTGACAAGAGACACCAAGGAGCATTCTCATGCAAAGGAACCGACTGATCATTGCAGCTCTGCTCGGCACGCTGGCTGCAACCGCCTGTGCCGGCGACAGCCTGCCCCCAACAGACGAACCGATCGTGGTCACCGCCGTCGACTACGGGTTCGAGGGTCTGCCCGAGAAAGTCAGAGCGGGGACCACCCTGGCCCTGCAGAACGACAGCATGGTCGAGGTCCACGAATTGGTGGCGATCCGCCTCCCCGATGATGAGACTCGCCCCGTCGACGAGTTGGTCCAGCTCCCACCGGAGCAACTGGCCTCCTTCTTTCCGGGCGTGGCGACCGTTGTCATAGCGCCCCCGGGCGAATCGGGCTTTGCAGTCGAGGGCACCGGGGTCCTTTCCGAACCAGGCAGATACGCAGTGATCTGCGTCATCCCCACCGGCGCCGATCCGGCCGCGTATCTCGAGGCCGCGGCCGAGGCCGAAGGAGGTCCGCCGGAGGTGGCCGGCGGACCGCCCCACATAGCAATGGGCATGTACGGCGAGGTCACGGTCGTCGAGTAACGACGGGCCCCTCCTGCACGATCCGGCGGGTTCCCTGGTGAGCCCGCCGGATCGGTCGTGCCACCCGGTAGAGCGTCCTTGGCCTATCCAGAACCAGCCGTGATTGCGACCGCGGCGACCTTGCTCCGCGGCAGGTTACGTTTAGAGTCTCCCCCATGATTTCGATTACCGACCGTCAGCGCCGCTACTTCTCCTATGCCAACGACGTGCTGCTCTTCATCGTCGTACTCAACCTCTTCGTGGAGTATGTGGATGCAGTCATCATCGACTCATTCACAATATCGATCTTCACCGCGATCGTCCTCAAGATCATCCTCGACCTCCTCCTGGCGTTCGAGCACAGGGTGTCTGGCTTCTTCAAAGAACACAACCGGCCTCTGTTCGGAGCGCTGGCTGTGTGGCTGATCCTCTTCTCGAGCAAGTTCGTGATCCTCGAAATCATCGACATCATCTTCGGCGAGCACGTCGAGCTCGGCGGGTTCCTCTCGGTGCTGGCTTTGGTGGCAACGATGATGATTGCCCGGGCGGTGTTCCAGCGCATCTATCAGTCACTGGGGGACACTCCGGCGGAGGCATAGCTCCACTCGACCTCGACGCCCAATAGAGTGGGCCACGAGCTCAGAGAACTCGAATGGACGTTTGGCGACAAACGGTGCAATAAGACACAGTCTCGGCCCTGGCTGAGAATGATCCTGCTATCTCGTTGTCCACGCGCAGAGATCTGCTTGGTAGCCGGACCTATCCCGTCTCGACCGTGTGGGCGATACTCGCGGTCCAGCGGCTCTTGAAGAAGCAGACTGAGAATGGTTCCTGGAGAGGACCCAGGCTGAGGCGACCGGTCTATCCAGCGAATCATTCCGACCTCCTCGCAACCTTCAAGCAGGTCCCCCCACTCGTTGAGCGATACAAGTTGACGAAAGCGTCGCCCGAGTTGCTGCTAGCGGCCGAGTGGCTGTTGGGTTTCCAGACCGACGAAGGCGACATTCGCGGTTCATCGGCAACCAGTACGCCACCTACTACACAGGGGCCGCCGACGGCATGTGGCACATAGTCAATGACGGATCGGCCGAACGCCCGACGCCGACGAACCAGGAGCGTCGCGCATGGCCGACGCTCCGCGCATGCCGGGTGTTGAAGTCGCTCGCCGAGTAGGGCGCACCGTCACTGATTTTTCGGGGGCTGACAGCTCTCACAGTTCGTGCCAGCATGGCATGGTGACCGAAGTCATAGGCGCGTTCATCCTCGGCGTGGTTTCCGCCTCGTCGCTCGGGCTCGGTGCCGCCACCGCCAGGATATGGAAGCCCACCAATTTCATTCTTGGCCTGCTGACGGCATTCGGCGCAGGAGCGCTGCTCTCGGCGGTGACCATCGACGTGGTTGCGCCCTCGGTTGAACGTGGAGAGACCGGCTGGCTTGCCATCGGTGCAGTAATCGGTGGCTTGGCATTCGAAGGTCTCAATCGAACTGTCAATGCTCGAGGCGGATTCCTGCGCAAAGCCTCTACTTCGATCACATTCTTGCGCGACCGGGAGCAGCGGCGAATCCGAGAGGTGCTCGACGATCTGGAACGCATCGACGTGTTCGATGGCCTCCCCGATCGCGAACTGGACGAGATCGCCCGCGCCTTCCGCTCCGAACGCATCGCCACCGGGGAGACGTTGTTCCGTCGCGGCGACGCCTGTGAGCACATCAACGTTCTCGCCGAGGGTGAGGTCACGTTGGCTACGCTGGAGGGTGACGTTCACCTCCATCCCCATCAGGCCTTCGGCTACCTGGCGTTCGTAAGCGGCACTGCTCACAGTTCGACGGCCACCGCACGGACCGAAGCCGAAGTGCTCCGTCTCAGCCGGAACCGCCTCCGCAGTGTCCTCGGAACCTGCCCTGAGCTGGCCGAACGGCTGAGAACCAAAGCGGCCGACGACGAACTCGTCGCATACGTCCGCAGCCACCATCCCGAAATCGCCGAAACTCACATCACGTCCTGGATGGAAGCACTGCGCGGCGAGGGTATCGAACAGATGCCGCAATTGCTCGACCTCACGTCCACAACACCGCGAGAGCAATTAGCCGATCATCTGGCCGATGTAGAGGTCTTTCGCAAGCTGTCATCCGACCAGCTGGCGCAGGTAGTGGACCTGATGTTCCCGGAGGAGCACGAGAGCGGGTACGTGTTCTTCCGGCCCGGCGAGCCTTCGGACCGCTTGTATGTGCTGGCGGACGGAGACGTCGCCCTGATCGACGCGACCGGCGAGTCCGATGTCAGCATCCTGCTTCAAGAAGGGGAGGAATTCGGGTTGCTGTCGTTCGTCACCGGCTTGCGCCACGCGGCGACGGCAATCGCCCAGAGCCCCAGCGAGGCTTGGGTCCTGCTCCGCTCCCACCTCGATGAGATGGTACGCAACGATCCCCAGCTGCGCGCTGCGGTCATCGACTTCCTCGAAAGCCCCCGGATTGCCCGCTACTTCAAGGAAGATCAAGGTCTGGACGCCGAGCAAGCCGGTAGCATCAAGCGGCGGGCTATCAGTGCGGTGCGGCGGGGCCGACTGGCCCCCACCGTGAGCGCCAAGCTGACTCAGGGTGCTCCGATTGCCATCTGGCTCGGTCTGCTCCTCGACGGGATTCCGGAGTCGCTGGTCATCGGCGCGACCGCCGGTGCAGTACGGGTCTCCTTCATCGCCGGCATCTTCCTTTCCAACTACCCGGAGGCCTTATCCAGTTCGGTGGGCATGCGGGAGCAAGAGTTCCGTTGGAAACACATCGCGATGCTGTGGGGAAGCGTCATCTTGGTCACCGGTGTGGGTGCCGCCATCGGCAGCGTGGTATTCCAGAGCGCCCCTACTGAGGCTTTCGCCATCGTGGCAGGCATGGCGGCCGGGGCAATGCTCACAGTCATCACTCAGACGATGATGCCTGAGGCCCTCCACCGCTCAGGCGGCTTTGTAGGCCTGGCCGCCCTCGCCGGATTCCTGATCACAACCCTGGTCGGCGCTTGACGACCCATACCGGACTAATCCCCGACGGCAATGACGGTCTTGCCGCTCGCATGACCCCCCGAGATGTACCTCATCGCCTCGGCAACCTCCGCCAGGGGGTAAGTCCGGTCGATGATGGGTCTCAGCTCGCCGGCGTCGATGAACGCGATCAGATCCACCATGTCCTGTGACTTGACCTGGGAGTAGAAGGGGCGACCCTGCGCCTTGACGAACATCGAGATGATGCCTGCCTGCATCATCCGCCCCACTGCGCCGAACCAGCGTCCCTTCGATCGAGCACTGTTGCTGATCAGCACTCCGCCTTCGGCAACTGAGTTGCGGACTTCCGCCAGCGGCCGGTTGGCCACATTGTCGAGAATCAGGTCGTAGCGCGCCTCGCCCTTCGTGAAGTCGTCCTGCGTGTAGTCGATCACGTGGTCGGCCCCGAGCTGCTTTGCCAACTCGACGTTGCTCGGTCCGCACACCGCGGTGACCTCGGCTCCCAGCGCCTTAGCGATCTGGACGGCGTACATGCCGACACCACCGGTGGCGCCGTTTATCAGCACCTTGTCTCCCGCTTCGACCTTGCCGGCGTCACGAATCCCCCGCAGCGCAGTAACACCGGAGACCGGAATGGCGACGGCCTCCTCGGCACTGAGCCCGCCGGGCTTGTGCACCAGCTTGTCGGTGGGCACCACAGAGTATTCAGCGCACGAGCCACCATTCGTCTCACCGAAGACCTCGTCACCGGTCTGGAAGCCGCGGACCTCCTTGCCGACAGCTTCAACCCTGCCGGCGAAGTCGAACCCGGGAATCCGCTTCTTCGGCCTTCGCAATCCCGCACCCAGCCGCATGATGTAGGGCTCCCCCTTCATCAGCATCAGATCGCCGATGTGCAGGGCCGCCTTCTCCACCCGAACGAGCACTTCGTCGTCTTTCGGGACCGGCTTCTCGATGTCCCTGAGTTCCAGCACATCGGGGGATCCGTACTCATCCTGCACCACCGCTTTCATCGCACCTCCCTATGACTTGTGCACCGTGGATGCTTCTCGACTAGGCGGCGTCGCCCTTGTCCTTGCTACGTTCCTCGGCGAGGTACTTCTGGTAGCGCCGGTTGTCGCTGTCTCCGTCACCTATGAAGTAGTAGGCGACATGAAACGCCAAACCAATTCCCCAACCGATCGTCACCCATAGGGCCGCTTCCGGAACGATGATCCAGAGGAATGCATTGATGATTACAAACGTAGCGGCGTGCCATGCGACATCGGTGAAGTCCTTCACCCTTCTCTCGGCCCGCTCCTCTGGCGTGCTGTTCATCGCCTCACCCATCATCTTCTCCTTCGACGTTCACTACCGCACCATCATCTGCCCACACCCCCGAGGCGTCTAGTCGGCCAAAGGACCCTTTGTGCCGTCAACCGATCGGTTGATTCAGATACCCCCAACGGGACGATGCACTTGCGATCAGCCTGCGGCATGCTGAGAGAGTTGTGAAAGGAGCAACATGCCGGTCATCGAGGTGGAGGGTCTCGTCAAGACCTACGACGGGTTGAATGCCGTGGACGGCATCTCGTTCAGCGTCGAGGAAGGTGAGATCTTTGGGATCGTCGGCCCCAACGGCGCCGGCAAAACCACGACCGTCGAATCCGTCGAGGGACTACGCAAACCGGATGCCGGCTCGATCCGGGTGCTCGGCTTCGACCCTCTGCAGGATCGCTACGAGGTAACGCAGCGACTGGGCGCACAGCTTCAGGAGAGTCGGCTGCAGGATCGGCTTCGGGTCGGTGAGGCTATGGAACTCTACGCTTCGTTCTACACCCATCCGGCCGATTGGCGCGAGTTGCTGCGGAGGCTTGGCCTCGACAACAAGACCGCAGCGCGGTACTCGACCCTATCGGGTGGGCAAAAACAGCGCCTGGCGGTTGCCCTGGCGTTGATCGGCTCACCGGAGATTGCCATCCTCGACGAGCTCACCACGGGGCTAGATCCCCAGGCACGCCGATCTGTGTGGGACAACATCGAAGACATCCGGGATAACGGCGTGACCGTCGTGTTGGTGACCCACTTCATGGAGGAAGCCGAGCGACTTTGTGATCGGATCATGGTTGTCGATCGTGGGAGGGTCGTGGCGAAGGACACCCCTTCGGGTCTGGTCGCCCGTATGGGCGCAGAGCAGCAATTGCGCTTCCGGCCCTCGGTGCCCATCGCAGACGCGGACCTCGAGGAACTGGCCGAAGTCACCACCGTCACCCGCCGTGGCAACCAGCTCGTGGTGAACGGCACCGGCAACGTCGTGCACGCAGTCACCGCATTGTTGGCGCAGCGGGGTGTCATCGCTGAAGAGCTGCGCATCGAACAGAGCAGCCTGGAGGACGCCTACCTGGCACTGACCGGAAACGACAACACTGCATTGAACAGGGAGGTGAAGTGATGTCGGCCACGATGCAACTAGCCAAGACCGAGAGCCGGCTCTTCATGAGGGATCCGATTGCGCTTTTCTTCGGATTGGTGTTTCCCGGGGCCCTTCTCCTGGCACTGGGCTATTTGTTCCCGGGATTTGATGAGCCGTCGGCCGATCTCGATGGTTTGACCTACACAGAAGCCTTTGCGCCGATGATGATCGTGCTCGGCATTGCGACCTTGGGATTGGTGACGCTGCCGCCGATTCTGGGAACATACCGGCAGTTCGGCATATTGCGGCGCCTGCGCACGACCCCGGTGCATCCTGCTCGTTTGCTGTGGGCCCAGCTGGTTGTGCATATGGCAGTGGCAATTGTCGCTGCCTTGATTGCTATCGCCGTCGCAGCCCTGGCATTCGACATCGCGGCGCCGGAGATGCCTCTGTGGTTCGCGCTGTCATTCATCCTTGCAACTACGTCCACATTCACGATCGGCTTGCTAGTGGGAGCCCTGGCCCGCAGCACGGTTGCCGGACAGGCAATCGGCATGGGTCTCTTCTTTCCACTGCTTTTCCTTGGCGGTATGTGGGTTCCGCGCCAAATCATGCCGGACGGGCTGCGAACGGTGAGCGACTTCACCCCGCTCGGTTCTGCAGTGGGGTCTTTGACCGACACGTGGTTCGGCTCCACCCCGGAACCGCTGCATCTCGTGGTCATGGCTGCCTATGCGGTTGTTGTTGGCTTTCTTGCGGTTCGCCTCTTCCGGTGGGAGTGAGGGAAGAACGGCAACCCCTAGGCTTACAGGCGGAGCAGAACCATGAACAGCAGGGCACGCACACGAGAACGCGACGAGGCTGCAACGCTCTCTGCCCTGAGCTCATGGGAAACACAAGTCGACAAGGCTTTCATCTGGATGCCATATGTGCTGCTGGCGATCTCGTTGGGGGTTGCGCAGTTCGGTAGCAAGACCTTCGGTAACCGGCTGATCGAGATCGGGCTGGCCGTGGCTGCGGCAGGTTGGACCTGGGTGACGTTCACCCGCAAGGGCAGACCGAGCACCATAGGTCAGGGCGCCCTGCAGGTGTACTTCATCGGTTTCGTGTTTCTCGCCTTGCTGCTGGTGCTGCGCTCACCGGTCTTCCTCGTCTACGGCCTCACCGGGCTCTTCCACGCCTCGCTGCTCCGCCCGTGGCCGGTTGCCTTCGTCGGAATCGGTGCCGCCAGTCTTGTGGTTCACGCCCACATAGTCATCACCGAGAGCACCCCCGCGACGTGGGCCATCTACTTGGGAATTGCCATTTTGCAGACCGTCGCAGTGTCCGCCGGACTGTACGGCGGCCACCGTATCTCAGAGGTAGCTGAGGAGCGGCGCGAGACACTGGAGCGCCTGGAACGAATGACGAGAGAGAATGAGGGGTTGCACGCACAGTTGGTTGCCCAGGCTCGAGAAGCAGGTGTTCTCGATGAGAGGCAGCGCATGGCACGCGAGATCCACGACACCATCGCCCAGGGCCTGACCGGCGTGATCACTCAACTGGAAGCGGTCGAGCAGGCCTGGGACGACGCGGCCGAGGTCCACCGACGCCTTGCGACGGCTACAGATCTCGCCCGGCACAGTCTCGATGAGGCCCGTCGCTCGGTGCAGGCGATCCGACCCGGCCCTCTGTCCGACAGCAAGCTGCCAAAGGCTCTGCGCGGAGTGGCAACCCGCTGGTCCGACGTGTACGGCATACCGGTTCTGGTGAGTACCGCCGGGCAGCGGCGGAGCCTCCATCCTGAGATCGAGGTTGTGCTGCTGCGGGCCGCCCAGGAGGGATTGGCCAATGTCGCCAAGCACGCTGCGGCGACTCAGGTCGGCATTACGCTCACATTCATGGACGGCACCGTTGCTCTCGACGTGCGCGACAACGGTGCTGGGTTTGAGGCTGTGCAAGCGGGCAACGAGGAGAGCTTCGGATTGGCGGCCATGCAGCAGCGGGTACACAACATCAGCGGCGAAGTCACGATCGAGTCGACGCCGGGGGAAGGCACCGCCATTTCGGTGCGTGTTCCCACCGCACGGCTGCCCCATGAGTGAAGCCGCAACCACCCCGCTCCGGGTTCTCATCGTCGACGATCATCCGGTTGTTCGAGACGGCCTACGCGGGCTGTTTGCCGGGGACCCAGAGTTCGAAGTCGTCGGCGACGCCGCGGATGGTCGAGAGGCGATAGCTCGGGCCGAGGTGTATCGCCCCGACGTGATCCTGATGGATCTGCGCATGCCCGTCATGGACGGTGTGGCGGCAACTCGAGAGATATGCAGTCGTGACCTGGATGCCAAGGTCCTAATCGTCACCACCTACGACACGGAGAGTGACGTGCTTCCTGCGATCGAGGCCGGGGCTACCGGATACGTTCTCAAGGACACCCCGCGCCACGAGCTGCGACGGGCGGTCAAGGCCGCTGCTGCCGGCGAATCCGTCCTTTCTCCCCCTGTCGCCCGCCGGCTGCTTGGGCAGGTTCGCCGGCCGAGTCAAGGCACGCTCAGCGACCGGGAGTTGGAGATCCTGCTGATGGTGGCTCGCGGCTCGACGAACAAGCGAATCGCGGCCGGGCTGTTCATCAGCGAAGCAACGGTCAAGACCCACCTGCTCCACATCTACGAGAAGCTGGAAGTCAACGATCGAGCCGCCGCGGTGGCCGCCGGCTACGAGCGCGGGTTGTTGCATCCTGGGGACGCAACTAGCTAGTCGCCGGCCGTAGGATCGGCTGATGGGGCATCCGTTCTCAGACCGCAATGTGTTGACCGTCGCCGGCCTCAGTGTTGCGCTCTTCCTCTACAGCAGCGTCACGCATCTGATCCCCGGCTACAACGTGGTCTATGTGCCCCTGAGCCTCGGCGCGACACTTCTTCTTGCGGCTGTTGCGACCGGCATCGGTCTCACACCGTCTGACCTCGGGCTGGAACGGGCATCGACCACTTCGGGCCTGAGGTGGGGTGCCGGCGCAACATTACTTGCAGCCCTTGCCATCGGAATCGCCGTTCTGGTGCCGTCGTTCCACGGGCTATTTGACGACGCCAGAGTGAACGACATGTCGCTCGGCCTCCTGGCCTACCGGGCACTGGTGCGAATCCCTTTCGGTACCGCGCTTCTCGAGGAGTTGGCCTTTCGCGGCGTTCTGTTTGGTGCTTGGCAGCGGATCGCCCGACCGCTCACAGCTGCGCTGGGCAGCAGTGTTGTGTTCGGCTTGTGGCACGTCAGACCCACGGTTGATCTTCTTGAGGCCAATGAACTCGCGGTGTCCGCAGGTAGCCGGATCGGGACGGTGGTTGCGGCTGTCGCCGCAACCACCGTGGCTGGACTGGTGTTCTGCTGGTTGCGGATACGGAGCCGAAGCCTGCTGGCACCGTATCTGGCGCATACCGCAATCAACTCCTTTGCCCTCGTCGGCGCTTTCATCGTCGCCGGCTGACGGTGGGCTGGCACACTCGGCGGACGGCCAATAACCTGCTTCTGAATCGAGAGGCGAGGTGTCATATGCCGGTCCCGCAGTGGGTGGCGAAGATCAACAAGCGGCTCTTCAACCCGATGGAGATTCGGCGCGGCAAACGCCCGGTCATAACGCACTCCGGCCGGTCATCGGGCAAGACCTACCACACCCCGCTCGATGCCCACCGCACCGAAGACGGTTTTGTGTTCATCCTCATGTACACATCAGCGTGCGATTGGGTGCAGAACGTGGTGGCCGCCGGCTCGGCGAAGCTATCTGTGAACGGCGAGGAGTTCGACCTGGTGTCGCCGCGGCTGATCACGATGGAGGAAGCTGCAGCGGTGGTCTCGCCGGAAACAAACCTTCAGCCGGGTCGGGTCAAGGGCATCGAGTACCTGCAGATGGACATTCGGCAGTAGCGCGCCACTGCTGCGCGCGTGATACCGAACACGTTGCCTTCGAGATCGGTGCAGACATTCGTTCTGCAGCCACGGCGTTACCTTGCGGCCGGGCGGAGGCGCTCGGAGCCCGCAGTGTTCGAGCGCCTTGAACTCGAGGTCCAACAGGTCAGCCGGAAGCCGGTCATTGCTGCGAGGTCGACACGGTCGATTGTCGCTGCGATCAGCAAGGGGACGTCGGCAGGCCGTTGCGATCCATCGGCACAGCCTACGGCGTGGTAGTTGGTTTTTGCATTCTGCCTACGGCTCGCGTTTCGACCCGGTAGCAAGGTCCTCGACAATGGCGATGTAGAGCTCGGCATCGAGCTGATGCCCGAAACACACGGGGGCGCTGTGGGTGGTGTCGTCGTGCGTCGTGAGTATCAGCTGCGGGCCAAGCGCAACGAGGATCATCCACAGCCCGACAACCAGCAACAGGAGCGACACCCACCAGGGCAGGAAGAACCACGGCACGATCACTCCTGCCAGTCCTATCAACAGCCGGACTGGGCGCACCGTTCTGCCCGTTCTGATCGAAGCGACTTCATCGATCGGCACTGCAACCAATCGGAGACCGGCCGGTATCAATCCGAGGATCGTACGAGGCACCTCCCAGCGCACGGTGTTGCCGCTCACCTCGACGGTAACCCGTAGATAGCGGGCCAAGTTGTGCGTTGGGACTCTGATCGGAGGCGCCTGAACGGGACCCGTCATTGTGGGGCTGCCATTATCAGACCTTCGTTCGCCTACCCTCGAGCTAAGTCGACAACGGCGCCAATAGCGAGAGGGCTTCGGACCCAATCTGCTGAGTCATCTGTCACTTCGACAGTGTTCCCCGTTGTTGACATCGAGTCGATCATTCGGCGAGCACGATCGGCGAGTCGACCGTCACCTTCGCGCAGACCTCGGTTCGCTCTCCATGCTGATGGAAACCTCGTATGCCGAGCCGCCGCGACGCAGCTGCGCACCCCTAATCGACGACGAGAACCACCTTGCCGGCGTATTTGCCCCGTTCGATCACCTCGTGGGCACGAACTGCCTCGAGCAACGGAACTCGCTCGTGCACATGTGGCTTCAGGCTCCCGTCTGCCAACCAGTTGAGCAGCTTCGCCAGCGTTTCCTGATAACGCTCGATATTGTCCGGGGAGGCCGCCGGGGTCAGCGGTGCCTTCCTGCCGTCCGGGATCAGCGACACCAGCGTCCGCATGAACAAGCTGCCGGGGATAACCCATCGCCCGTGGTGTTTGGTCCCCGCCACGCCAAACCAAATCAGGCGCCCCCCTTTGCGCAGCGCCCGATACGATCGCCACACCTGGCGGGTGCCGCCGATCTGATCGAATACGACATCCACACCGTTACCGGTGAGCTCCCGGATTCGCTCGACGAAGTCTTCGGAGCGGTAGTCGATCGGCGTCGCCCCATAGGACAGCACAGCATCGTGATTGTGCTTCGAGGCCGTGCCGTACATCTCGAGCCCTGCCAGGGCGCCGAGTTCCAGCAAGGCCGTGCCTGTGCCACCCGCAGCGCCGTGCACCAGAACGCTCTCGCCTGCTTTCACCTTGGCGCCCTGGTGCATCATCGTGTGGGCAGTCAGGTAGTTGGCGACGACACACACCGCTAATCCCGGATCCACACCGGCGGGAACGGGAACCGCGCGGTCGGCCGGGATGCACAAGTACTCGGTGTAGCTACCTCCGCCCATGTCGAGCAGTGCGGCAACGGTATCGCCCTCGTCGGGTGCGGTCACCTCGTGGCCGCGTGCGTCGACAACGCCGACGACGTCGACACCGGGGGTAAATGGCGGCTTCGGAAAGCCGGGAAAGGACAGCGACCGCAACATGACATCAAACGCCGATACTCCGGCGGCAAGGGTCTTCACCCTGATCTCGCCGGGTCCGGGCACGGGCATCGGCTCCTCGAAAATCTGTAGAACGTCGGGACCGCCCCGTTCCGAAACGACGACGCGCCGATTAGTGGATGCGGTCATGTTGGCTCCTGAGCAGGCTGTGCTCATCGTTTCAGGCCGAGGATTCATTCGCTAGAGGCAACGGTCACTCGGCTCATTGCCCTATGTATCCGGGAATCAAATCATGGTCGCCGGGGAGCGAGTCGAATCCGCCGGCAATCCGGTTCCCTCATCATTGTCGGCTCCGCAAAGCCAACACCATCGCGGCGCCCCCAATCAGCAGAGCACCGAGCGCCAAGAGCGCTCCTAGCGGTGTTGCGCTCTCCGCCGGTTCCTCACCACCCGCAGCGACCGGAGGCGAAGTCGTCGCCGGGCCGGCCTCCGTCGGAGGGGACGCGGGATCGGCCGCTTCGGCATCCTCGGTGTCGATGGCGGTCCCGATACGATCGGCCGCCGCCATGCGGCTCTGATCAAACAGTACTTCCGTTCCGAACCGAATCTCGCTCTCCTGACCGGGGGGCCCGTCCCAGCGAAACCCGACCAGCACCGTCTCGGGTAGCGGATCGGGGTCGCCGGCCGTGGTGCCGCTCACGGTGGCTTGATGTCGGTCTGTGCCGAAGGCCTGGCTCAGCCGGGGTGGTTCATCGAAAGCCCTTCCCACCGGATTGCCGTCAAGGTCGGTGAGAACCATCGTGAACTCTCCCGTCGATCCTTGACCGACGTAGCGGTCTCCTGGGAACAGGGCGAAGGCATTCATCGCCTCGCCTCGCTCCATATTCAGGCGGTACCACCTGGTCTCTCCAGGGGCAAGGGGACCCCGGAACTCTCCGCCCCGCCAGTTGGGCCCGTTCTCGGCCATTCCGGCCAGTTGCAGCACCGGTGCCGCCGCCGGGTCCAGCGCCCCGGCCACCTCGGTCCGAGCCAGGTAACGCCCGGTGTCGCTGTTGAGAACTTCGACTCCGACCCGCAGCGATCCCAGGAACACCTCTGCTGCTGCATCCCAGTGGAGGCCCACGAGGTAGGAGGCCTCTGCCGACCAGCCCTGTTGCGGTCCTGCAATCGCCGCCCCAGCCATTGGGGAATCCGTCCCGGGCAACTCGGTACGCAGCGGATAGCCGCCGCGGCCCACTTCGGTCTCGACTCGGTTCCCGTTCTCGTCGAGGATGATTATCTCCAGGTAGCCGCCGGCCTCGAGATCGGCAGGCCACTCGAGGTCGGTCCATACCCAGGCCGCCTCCCACTCCCAGAGATCGAGCTGATACCAGCGGATCTCACCCGGCATGATGATGCCGGTGAAGCTCTGCACTGCGATCTTTCCGGGCTCATCGCTGACCCAATCGGCTTTGGGGGTGAGCGGGATAAGCGGCGCCGACGTCGGGTCCAGCGCCCCGTGCAGCGTCGGCGGCGGTCGCCACTCTGCGAGCGTGTCGGCTACCTCGCCGAGCCGCGCCACGAGCTCGCCGGCTACATCTACTGATCGGTACTCGCCACCCGTTACATCTGCGATGCAGCGCAGCTGCTGCTCGGCCGCCGAGCCGGTGTCGAGGAGGAACCCGATCGATTCGATCCGCACATCGAGCAGGTCTCCGAACAGTTCCTCGGCAACCTGGCATGGATCCGGCGGCGCGCACGTGTCCTCACCGTCCGAGATGAGGACGATCGATCTGGGCCCGAACTCAGGAAGGTCGACCGCCGCCTCCTGAAGCGATAGCCCGATAGGTGTGAACCCCGACGCCGCAACGCCCGCGATCGCCTCGCTGAAGCTTGCCCGATCCAGAGGTGCTACCGGAACAACCAACTCGGTATCCCGGCACCCCCGCTCCCGATCAGTATTCGGCTCACGATGGCCGTAGACGCGAAGGCCGACCTCGATGCCATCAGGCAACGCCTCGATCAATTCGAGAATCGCCGCTTTTGCCTTGTCGATGTAGGGCACACCGGCCTCGTCGACGTTGTTCATCGACCCGGAAGCGTCGAGGATGATCAGCATCGCCCCATCCGGCGGCTGATCCTCCTGGGCTGAGCCAACTGCGGGCGTCAAGAACAAGACGATCACGGCCATCAGGAGTTTCCGCACAGAGACCTCCGAGCAGTTCATCGTCAGTGTCCGTTTCGACAATCCGCAGAACCAGGGGACAACGTCACAAACGGAAGGTCGAACTCTGCTGCCGGCCATTCCGGGGCAAGCAGAATGCTCTCGGGCATCTCCTATATCCTTGGCGAACCCCGTTGAACCATTGAGGAGTAACAATGAGCGACACCACCGGCCTTCATGTTGTCCTCGGCGCCGGCGGCGGCGCCGGCAACGCCATCGCCCAGGCACTTCACGCCGCCGGACTACCGACCCGAGCCGTCAACCGCTCAGGTGCGGCCGACCTCCCCGGGGGCATCGAACTACTTGGCGCCGATATCGCGACCCCCGAAGGTGCAGCCAGAGCCGTCGCCGGGGCAGCCGTTGTCTACATGGCGGCGCAGCCCCCCTACCACCGCTGGCCCGAAGAGTTCCCTGCGATGTTGCGCACGGCGACGGATGCCACCGCAGCTACCGGCGCCAAGTTCGTTATGGTCGATAACCTATACAGCTACGGCCCGGGTGCCGGGACGATCAACGAAAACACCCCCCGCCGCGCCAACGACAGTAAGGGGAAGGTACGCCGCGAGATGATTCGCACGCTGCTCGACCTGCACCACTCACAGGAATTTCGGGTGGCCATCGGCCAGGCATCGGACTACTTCGGACCGTACGCCAACAACTCTGCCATCACCGCCTTGGCCATCGAACCCGTGGCTCGAGGCAAAACCATCCGCTGGACCGGCAGTCTCGACGCCCCGCACTCGGTCGCGTACCTGCCCGACATCGCTCGCGCCTACGTGCAACTCGGCACTTCGGATAGAGCCGACGGCGAGGTCTGGATCCTGCCCCACGGCGAGCCTGCCACCGGCCGGGCTTTTCTCGATCAGGTCAACGGGTCGCTGCCGCAACCGCTGAAGACCGGTCTCATCTCAAAGGCGATGCTGCGGCTGGCAGCGCCCTTTCACAAGATCTCGAGGGAAACGCTCGGCATTCTCTACCAGTGGACCGAACCATTCGTAGTCGACGACGCCAAGTTCCAGAAAGCGTTCGGCCCGTTTACGACCACTCCCCTTGCCGAAGCCGTCGGCGCCTCTGTCGAGTGGTACCGGTCTCGAGGCGACTGATCATCACCACTCCGACAGTCAACAATGTCAGAAACACCCTTCTGCCGGAGACGTAGTGTTTGGGAGGGCTTCGTCCCCTGACGGTGTGGAAGGCCTATGGATTCTTCGCAACAGCGCCGCCGCTTCGACGAGCTGTACGCACAGAACTTCCAAGACGTCCTCGCCTACTGCATGCGACGCACCGGGGCTGATGATGCTTTTGCCGCAGCCAACGATGTCTTTGCTATTGCCTGACGGAGAGTCGACGATGTGCCGATTGGCAACGCTGCACGACCTGGCTATTCGTGGTCGCCCGGCGGGTGCCGTATCGGCAACGGCGTGGCATACACCGTTTTCATCAGCTGGTGGAGAAAGTCGGATCCATTCGGCAATCCGAAGGGCCTAACCCGGAGAACCTGATTGTGCAGCGGGAGGAATACGACGGCGTCTTGCAGGCGGCATCACGACTCAGCCGGAGCGATCGCGAGGTTTTCAGCCTGGCGGCGTGGGAAGGCCTCCCCCACCGCGATATCTCCGTACAAGAGCCGCCAATCTCCCCGACCACGTGTGGCGATCGGCACAGCTCGAGGTGGTTGCGCCCTAGCCGGCCGGCGAAGCGGGCCGGCTCCTGTACGAGCCCATCCCGATCGCTAGTGTTGCGCCAGGCTACACGTTGGGACGGATCGTGCTTTCAGAGAACGCAATGAATGTTCTGCGAACCACGTCGCTGTTCGCCGGGTTCAATGAAGAACAACTGGAGATGGTGCCCAAGGTCGGGCGGGAGCGCAACTTCGAGTCCGGGGAGATGATCGTGGAGGAGGGATCGACGGGAGCCCGATCGCTCTGGCTGGTGCTGGAGGGCGAGGTCGACATCGTCGTTGCCGGAGAGGTTCTTCGCTCCCAGGGGCCGGGCACCCACTTCGGCGAGCTTGCGCTGCTGGCTGAAGCGCCGCGGTCGGCCGATGTTGTCGCCCGCACCGAGACGGTCGCCCTCGAGCTATCTCGGAGCCACTTACACGGGCTCATAAGCGCCAACCCGCAGGTGGCCCTCGACATGCTCGCCGAGTTGGCAACCAGGCTGCGGGACGTTACTGAAGCGCTCGCAGAGAAGACCGCCGTCGAATCGGCCCATGCGGCTCCATCCGATCCCTACTACCTCGGCCCCATCGAGTACGGGGTCGGCGGACGGGACTAGTCGCCGCCGGAATCTGCCAGCGCCAGCGCAACCGCGTCGGTCACGGACATGGTCCGGCCTTCCGCATAGACTGCTCCCAACTCACCGTCGAGCAGGCCGAGGCTGTCGGGATCGATGTGTGACGTTGCACTGATTCCTACTCTGACCAGATCTACGCCGGTCTCGTCGCGCAGGCCGGTCATGGCTCCGGCGAGCCGCGCACCCAGTACCGAGTCACCCCGTTCAATTGCCAGGTAGGCAAAAGCGGCGAGATACATGACGACGGCGGAGACATCGGAGATGTCGAACAACCGCATGCCCCGCTGGAGATGGCGTCTTGCACTCTCGTACTCCCCGAGCCTGACCAGCACCTCACCTTGGGTATAGAGGGCCCAGCCCAATCCAAATCGATCATCGAGCCGCTCGAACGCGGCAACACTCTCGTCGAAGCAATGCCGTGCCTCGACCAATTCCCCAGACGCGGCCCAGGCATCGCCCAGGCCCCACCTCGCAGCCGCCATGCCCGCCTCATCGCCGAGATCGGCAAACATCGCGTGCGCCTCACCGAAGAGCGCCCGAGCGCGGGCGGCATCACCCTCGTAGTTGCGGGCAAACGCCAGGTTGTACAAGGCATAGGCGATCGGTCCCGGTTCACCGAGGATCCGGAACAAGCCGAGAGCCTCCTCGTAGAACTCCCGGGCCGACTCCATGTCACCGGACCAATAGGCAACGCCACCCGCTGCTTCCAAAGCTTTCGCCCGTGACGCGATCGAGGCCCCTTCGATCAGGAGAAGGTTCTGGAGGAGGCCCCCGGCTGAGAACAGCAGCCCCCGCATGTGATAGAAGCGCCACAGCGACGCCGCCATCTCGAAGGCCATGTCGATTTCGTCGTGCTCCACGGCCCACTGCTGCGCTTTTCGCAGGTTGTCGTGGTCGGCCGACAGTTTGCTCAGCCATTCACTCGCTCCCGAACCGGTCAGGTTGGGTTCGGCGGCTGCACTGAGGCGGGCATAGGCCCGCGCATGACGTTCGGCGGTTTCCGCCATCCGGCCGGATACTGCGAGCTTTCGTTCAGCGAACTGCCGAACCACCTCGAGCATCCGAAATCGGACGTCCCCGGCAGCCTCAGATCGAACGACGAGGCTGTGCTCGACCAGAGTTTCCAACCCTTGGAGCGGCTCGTTGCCGAGCTCGGGACCGGCAACAGCGGAGATCTGTTCCAGCCCCGCTCCCCCTGCAAATACGGCCATCGCTGCCAGCAATGTCTGCGCCGGCTCCGGCAGCAGGTCGTAGCTCCACGCGATCACATGGTCCATGGTCCGCTGCCGGGCGGGCAGATCCCGGCTGCCCTCGCCTGCCATCACGTGCTCGAGATTCTCGAGGATGGCTCGAGGAGACAGAGTTCTGACCCGTGATGCGGCCAGTTCGATGGCAAGCGGCAACCCGTCGAGTCGCGCGACCAGCTCGGCCACAATCTGAGCTGCCCGATCGTCCAGTACAAAGGATGGGCGCACCGACTTGGCCCGATCGGCAAAGAGGGCAACAGAGTCGACTTCCATCAGCGCCGCCGCAGAGGCTGCTCCGAGATCAGGCGTGGCCAGCGGCGGGATCGGCATCTCCTGCTCACCGGCCAACCGCAGCGGAGTGCGGGAAGTGGCGATGATCTTCGTGTCGATCGATGCCTGCAGGATTCGTAGTGCAATCGGTGCCGCCGCAATCAGGTGCTCGAAATTGTCCAACACCAGCAGGAGGTTGCGTCGAGCAACGTAGGCAAGCAGGTGATCCTCCGTTGGAGTGGATGCCTGCGCAACGTGATCAGAGAACGATTCGAGGATTTTGGCGGGAACTTCTTCCGGATCGGCGATGCCCGCCAGAGCAACGAAGTGCGCCCCGTCGGCGAAGTCGGTGGAGACCATACGCGCAAGCTCGAGCGCAAGACGAGACTTGCCGGTGCCTCCCGGGCCGGTCAGCGTGAGGAGCCGGGAGCCGGCCAGCAGCGACTGCGCCTGCCGCACCTCGTCCCGGCGTCCAACAAAGGAACTGAGCTGGGTCGGCAGATTGTCGCGCACGGCACTGAGCGAGCGCGGAGCCGCCTGATTGTCGGGCAACCCGGCGATCACCAGCCGGAAAAGCCGCACCGGAGTGTCGAGATCTCTGAGCACATGCTCGCCCAAGTCACGGGCGACGACTCCCGGCGGCAAGGAGTGCTCGGCCAGGCTCATCGTGGCCGCAGATGCCAGAACCTGCCCGCCGTGCCCTGCGGCCGAGATGCGCGCGGCTCGATGCACCTCGATGCCTACGTAGTCATCTCCACCGACGGCACCGATGCCGGTGTGCAGCCCCATCCTGACTTGCACCTTCTCTCCACCGGCGAATTCGTGATCGGCCAACGCCCGCTGCGCTTCCACTGCCGCCGCTACCGCGGCTGGGGCCGCCGCGAACACGGCGAAGAACGAATCCCCCTCTGTTCGAATCGCTATTCCACCGGTGTCTTCGATGGCCTTGCGTACCAGTTCGTTGTGAGCCTCGATGATGGCCCGAGAGTTGCCGCCCGCTCGCTGTAGGAGACGAGTCGACCCCTCGATGTCGGTGAACAGGAACGTAACGGTTCCGGTCGGAAGGTTCGTTGTGGCGTCGATGGCGAACTCCCCCAGCGATGCGCTCATACAATAGGCAGGCTACGCCGAGCACCCGGAGAACTCTTTGCACCCAGTAATCCTCGCCGTTGACGATGATCATCTGGTCCTTCGTGCACTCGAACGTGACCTCAGGGAGAGTTTCGGGCAGAGGTACCGTGTTGTCACGGCTGCAACCGGAAGTGACGCGCTCGATGCCCTTGCCGAGCTGAAGGCTCGGGGCGCCGGCGTGGCACTTCTCATTGCAGACCAGCGGATGCCGCATATGACCGGCATCGAGTTTCTGGCCGCAGCGGTGGAGATGGAGTCGAACGCCAAGAGAGTCTTGCTCACGGCCTACGCAGACACAGGGGTTGCGATCGAGGCGATCAACTCGATCAACCTCGACCACTATCTGCTGAAACCCTGGGATCCGCCCGAAGAGGGCCTGATTCCCGTACTGGAGGGCTTGCTAGACGACTGGCAAGCAGGCGCCGAGGTTTCGTACGAGGGCATCCGGGTCGCCGGAACCATGTGGTCGGCGCAATCCCATGAGGTCAAGGAGTTCCTGGCCCGCAACCGCATCCCATACCGATGGCTCGATATCGAGCGAGACCGAGCAGCCCGGGCTCTCGTCGAACGGAAAGCCGCGCAACGTCCGCTCCCAATCGTGTTCCTTCCCGACGGGGAGGTTATTGCAGGACCAACGCCTCGCCTACTTGCCGAGAGGGCCGGGCTACAGACTGAGGCGGCAGACACCACGTATGACCTGATAATCATCGGCGCCGGACCGGCAGGACTTGCCGCCGCGGTCAACGCCTCTGCCGAGGGAATGCACACACTGCTCGTCGAAAAATCGGCCACCGGCGGCCAGGCGGGCACTAGTTCCCGGATCGAGAACTACCTTGGCTTTCCTTCCGGTATCAGCGGCAGCGAGTTGGCGGAACGAGCGACGGTCCAGGCACGACGTCTCGGTACCGAGATCCTGCTGGCCCGTGAAGTCGTCTCGCTTCGGGTAGGCGACACGTACCGGTACGTACAACTCGATGATGGTACGGAACTCGCCGCAAAGACGGTCCTCATCGCCACCGGGGTGTCGGTTCGAGAACTCGAAGCTCCGGGGGTTGCCAGACTCGGCGGAGCCGGGATCTACTACGGCGCTGCCTTGACCGAAGCCGCCAATTACGTCGACCGCCCGGTTGTCATCGTCGGCGGTGCCAATTCCGCCGGTCAGGCGGCGATTCTCTATGCGCGCCACGCCGGCGTTGTGTCCCTGGTGGCCCGGGCGCGGACTCTGGAGCAAGGCATGTCCCGCTATCTCGTCGACCAGATCAAGCACGTTCCGAACATCGAAGTGAGGCTCCGGACGGAGGTCGTCGCGGCCCACGGGACGGATCGGTTGGAGGCAGTATCGGTAGTCGACAAGGATCGCAACACCGTGGAGAGACTTCCGGCTGCGGCGATGGCCATCTTCATCGGTGCTCGCCCCCACACGGAGTTTGCGGCAGCCACAGTAGAGCGCAGCGGAGCAGGTTCGATCCTGACCGGACTCGATCTGATCCGTGATGGCCGACGACCGAGCGGGTGGCCGCTCAAGCGAGACCCACTCCACCTCGAGACGAGCGTTCCCGGTATCTTCGCCGCAGGAGATGTCCGCTTCGGATCCCAAGCGCGCGTCGGCTCTGCTGTCGGATCAGGAGGTGTCGCGGTTGGCCTGATTCGGGAGTACCTGAAGACGGTCTAGGAGATTCGCGCACAGTGCCGCCGCACACACCGACGGTCGGTTGTCGCGCCTCCGCGCTATGGAACCGCACCGTCGGGTTCGGGGTTGCTTGGCCGGCACGGCAAGGTGACCCTGAAGGCGGTGCGGCCGGGTTCGGACTCGACCGAGATGTCCCCTCCATGGCGATTCACAACGATCCCGTAGGTGATGTCTAGACCGAGGCCGGTTCCGCTGCCCGGCGGCTTTGTCGTGAAGAAGGCATCGAAGACCCGGCCCACCACGTCTGCGGGGATGCCCGGTCCGTTGTCCTCGACTGCAACGGTCACGGCATTGTCCGAGGGGATGACACGTAGAAGTATCACCGGGTTGGGCACCGCTGCCTCGAGCAGTGCATCAGCGGCGTTGTCAATGAGGTTCGTCCATACCTGATTCAGTTCCGCTGCGTAGGCCTGGATGGATTGTGGTTGCCCCTGGTAGTCGCGTCGCACCTCGATGCTTCCCAGTTTGTGTTTGAGGATGAGCAGCGTGTTGTCGAGCCCCTCTCTCACGTCGACCTCTTGGACCTCGGCCTGGTCCAAGTAGGAATATGACTTCAAAGCGCCCACAATCGCCGAGAGTCGCTCTGCCCCTTCTTCGATCTCCCTGACGAGCGATGATGTATCCGACATGGAGCAGAACGCTTCTATGGCCAACATCGCATCTTCGGCTCTCAGACCGGCCAGGGCCGCTTCGAGGTCGGCCGGGGCAATCCCTGCATCCGCCAGCATCGCTGCGCGGCTCCAGGGTTCGCTGACACCCATCCGGCCGATCAACGTTTCGAACTCGGTCTCACGGTCTGCGCGTTCGAGAGCACCGAGCGGCTCGGGACGTTGCCGGGCGGACTCCAATAGTGCGTCGACCCGGGCCCTGGCTCCCGGCTCGAGGCCGGCGCCTCGCAGATCACCCATCCGCCCCGCGAAAGCTTCCATTGTGCGGGCCAGCTGTGAGGATCCACGGCGCACTGCGGCCGCCGGATTGTTCATCTCGTGGGCCAGTCCGGCAGTCAGAGTCCCGATCTGCGCCATCCGCTCCGACTGCCGCAGACTCGACTCGGTTTCCCTCCATCGAGACAGCAGGACACCGAACAGGGCCCGCGCTGCAGTGGCCGAGGTTTGCAGAAGTTCGTCCATTTGTTGCTTCGGGATGGTCACAAATCTCGAGTCGACGCGTGCCCGCACCGTTGCCATTCTTGGAGCAGCGTCGAGCAGTGCCATCTCCCCGATGATTTCGCCTTGCGTGCGCACTGCCAGCAAGAGCTCCCGGGGTCCGGTGGTCTTTACCACCTCGACCTCGCCGCTGATTATGACGCATGCTCGATCGCCCTCATCGCCCTCACGAAAAACGATCGAGCCTGCGGAAGTCTCCTCCTCGTAGGCCCCGGCCGCCAGGAGTTCTAGATCCTGGTCCGACAGGTCTGCCAACAGCGGAATCGCCCGCAACGCATCTCGCATCACTCTCACACCGACTCGAGATATTTGTGAATCATCGAGATGGCAACAGAACCCTGTCCTACCGCCGACGCGACGCGCCGCACCACCCCTTCACGTACATCCCCCGCGGCAAAGATTCCCGGCACACTCGTCTCTTGCATGTAGGGGTCCCGATCGAGCTTCCAGGCAGGTCGCTTCCCTTTGGTGAAGATGTCGGGACCCGTCAGGATGAAACCGCGGTCATCCGTCTCGACCAGTCCCTTCACAAAGCTCGAGTGTGGAACGGCACCAACAAAGATGAAGATCGCCGAAGCGTCTCGCTCGGTTTCGTCACCCGTCGCTTCGTTGCGCAGCTTTATCTTCTCGACAATGGATTCGCCGGCGACCTCGATCACTCGAGTGTTCACCAGAACCTCGATGTTGCCGGTTGAGTTGATCTGATCGACCAGGTACTGGGACATCTTGGCCTCGAGCGAACCGCCCCGAGCTATCAAGGTCACATTCGCAGCGTGTTTGCTGAACATGATCGCCGCCTGGCCGGCGGAATTGGCGGCCCCAATCACATAGACGTGGCCTCCCGCATACGTTGCAGCCTCGCTGGGTGCAGCTCCGTAGTAGACGCCGGCGCCCTCGAACCGGTCGTATCCGGGAACGTCCAACTTGCGGACCGTCATCCCGCTCGCGATCAGAAGCGCATGACAGCGAAGCTCGGACCCGTCGGCAAGGGTCACGATCTTGACTGTGTCATCAACGCTGATCGCCGTCACCTCAGCAGCCGTGATCAATTCTGCGCCGAGTCGTGACGCCTGGGCCGCAGCACGGCGCGCCAGATCACCGCCGCTGACTCCCGTCGGGAATCCCAGATAGTTTTCGATTCGGGCGCTGGTGCCCGCCTGACCACCCGGGGCATCCTTCTCGAGTAGAGCCACTCGAAGACCCTCGGAGGCCCCGTAAACCGCTCCGGCCAATCCGGCCGGGCCACCGCCGATGATGACGACGTCGTAGAACGGACTAACGGCCTCGGTGTGCAGGCCGATCTCTCCGGCCAGGGTGCGGCGATCTGGCTTGACCAGTGGGTCTCGACCTGGAATCAGCACAACCGGAATGGAACCCTCGGT
>JARFRN010000161.1 GCA_029287195.1 Acidimicrobiia bacterium
ACATCAGGATCCCTTTCACCCCGGGCATGAATTCGCTCATCATGTCTCGCATGACCATCACCGCCTCCCATGAGGCCATGGTCACCGGAAGGCGCTTCGGTGGAGATGAGGCGGCGGCCAAACATATCGTCCACAAAGCCGTTGCTGCTGAGGAGGTGCTGCCGGCGGCGATCTCCTTGGCAAACGATCAGGCCGGGAAGGATCGGAATACGTTGCGCACCATCAAGGAGCGAATGTACGGCGAGACGATCCGGCTACTGCAGAACAGCCCTGGGACTCAGCCCAGCGCCGGCTCTCCGTCAACCTAGCGGATCTCGCTGATGCACCCGATCGATCGCGCCGCAGCCGTCATGGTCCGGCGAGGCCCCAGACGGCTCCGCATCTTTCCCGGCGGTTGGGGGGAGACCCGATATGTCGGGATGTTGGGTGACGTTGCCGCCTTGGCAGCAGACCCGCCCCAACTCACCATCTCGTGGAGTCCGACCAAGCACCTGGCGGATCGAACGGTACGCGACGGCCACTTCACTGCACCGACGGATCTGCCGCCCCCGGCGCGCACTGCGGCCATCAGGCTGGTGGAACCGCATGGGGACACAGCCAGGCTATGCCTCCTCATGGCGGCATGGAACGATCACGGATACGACACTCGGCAACAACTGGCCGACGAATTGGTGCACCGTGGCATTGGCAGCCTCATACTGGAGATCCCCTACTACGGACATCGCCGGGTGGTCCCGGCCGACGATCAGCCCATCCAAACGGTGGCCGACTTCGCCCGCATGGGACTGGGGGCGGCTACCGAGGGCCGGGCGCTCCTCGAGCATTTCCGCCACCAGTACCAGATGGGCGTGTCCGGCTATTCGATGGGCGGCAACATCGGTGCAATGGTTGGCGCCACTGCCGCCAATCCCGTGGCGGTTGCCCCGCTGGCCGCTTCCCACTCTCCGGGCCCGGTGTTCCTGGAAGGTGTCATCAGCAATGGAATTCAGTGGCAGGCCTTGGGGGGCGAAGACCAGGCCGACCAGTTGCGAGATGCGCTCGGCGCCGCCTCCGTACTGCGGTTGCCGACACCCGATTGGACTAGAGCCGCAGTGATGGTGGCAGCGCGTGCCGACGGATTCGTACCGTCCTCGGCAGTAGAGGCATTACATCGACACTGGCCCGGATCCGAGTTGCGCTGGAGACCAGGAGGGCATGCAACTCTCCTCTGGCGACAGCGCCGGGTGCTCGCCGACGCAATCTGCGAGAGCTTCGACCGCTTGGCAAGCGACCGGAACGCCTAGTCTGACGTCATGCAAACCTTCGCAATAGGGCGCGCCGGCGGTACCACGGTGATCGCCATCGAGGGTGACGTGACGCGTCAGCCGGTCGAAGCCGTTGTCAACTCAGCCAACGAGATTCTGCAACACAACGAGAGCGTTGCCACGGCGATCGTCCGCACCGGAGGTCGGGTCATCCAGGAGGAATCGGACACCTGGGTCCTCGACAACGGCCCGCTGCAACCGGGTGCCGCTGCCGTAACCACAGGCGGCATGCTGCAGGCCTCGCACGTCGTCCACGTAGTCGGTCCCCACTACCGCAAGGACGAAGACCAGTCAGATCTCCTCGCATCGTCGACACAGGCTGCCCTGGCGGCTGCTGCCGAGCATGGCCTCAAGTCCGTTGCCTTACCCGCAATTGCCACCGGGCAGAAGAAATACCCGATCGCCGAAGCGGCACCAGTGATCGTCGGTGCCGTCGTCGACTGGCTACGAGAGAACCCCGATACCCTCACCGAAGTCCGGTTGGTCGGCTTCAGCAGGCAGCACGCCCACCTACTTGCATCAGCAGTGAGCGACCAGTTGGGCACGTAGCACCAAGCGCTATCGCCTTTCTAGGCGTCGCTGAAGATTGGGATCCAGCGGTGCAGTTGTTGCCATTCGAATCGGGGTGATCGAGACGATCCCGGCATCGAGTACCTCGATGTCGGAATTCGGCGAATCGCCGTTCGTGTGCAGGATTCCATCCCAATCATGTCGATAGACACCGTCGCGACCGGTGAAGAGAGATCCATAGCTGGTTCGAGCCAGGGTGGTGACACGTCGTTGGGTGTTGACATCGGCAGCAGCGGGAAGATTCACCGACAAAGCGTCGACGCCCCCGGGAAAACCTCCGTCGAGGACGGTGCCGGCAATGTCTGCTGCGACCTCAGCGAGCCTGGACCACATACCGATCGAGTCTGGTGATGCCGCCCACGGCCCCCACTGGCGCCAGGGTCCATCCGACATAGCGGAAAACGCAAGGCCGGGCACACCTATGTTCGATGCCTCTATGGCGGCGGCGATCGTTCCGCTACCGGTTGAAAACGCGCTTCCCTTATTGGCACCGATGTTGATACCGGAAACAACCAGATCGGGGCGGTTGCCCAGCAAGCCGAATGCCCCCACCTGGACGCAATCAGCGGGGTAGCCATCAACCGCCCACATCGGGAAGTCGGCATCCTCCAGTTCCGTCACCCGGATCTCACGATGGCGGCTGATTGCCTTTCCGATCCAGCTTCGTTCCCGATTGGGAGCTACGACGGCGACAGCTCCCATCTGTTTCATTGCCCCGGCCAAGGGGCGCAAGGCGGGAGCATCGATGCCGTCGTCGTTTGTAATGAGGATCGTGGTCATGGTTCCACACTAACCGGGAATATTCTTAGTCATCACTTAGTTGAAATGTGAGCGTATATCGCTTAGATTACATAGTGAGAGCACAAACAGAACTTCTCAAGGGAGAAACACAATGAATTTGGTTAGGTTCGATCCGTTCAGCGTAGTTCGCGATTTTGATCGTCTCTTCGAGGCGAGCGACAAGCCCTTCAATCGGTGGATGCCGCGAGTCGACGTTCTCGACAGGGACGAAGCCCTGCTCGTTCGCACCGAGATTCCGGGCGTCGATCCTGAGAGCATCGATGTCACCATCGAAAGCGGGACATTGACCATCAAGGGCTCGCGAAGCTTCGAGAACGAAGAGAGCTCCGAGAACTACCACCGCAAGGAGATCTTCGAGGGCTCGTTTGAGCGCACGATCCTCCTCCCGGAGGGAGCCGACGCCGAGGCAGTCACTGCTGCCAGCAAGGACGGGATCCTCGAGATCAGTATCCCGAAGCGGCCCGAGGTGCTGCCCCGCAAGATCACAGTCGAGATTCAGCGCTAACACTCTCCCTCCCCCCTCCCGCTTAGCGCTGTTACGGGCCGGCCCGCTCCCCCGGCGGGCCGGCCCCACTTCTTCTAACCTGTAGCTCAGATTTGCCCGTAGAGTCCAAGGGAACATGATCGATCCTGCCGAACCTCGCCGCCAACAGTCGTCCGGGCTGATCCGAAAGACCGGAGTAGCGGTCGCCGGCGGTGCGGTGACCGCGGCGGGCATAGTGATGCTGGTCGCCCCCGGTCCCGGCATAATCACCGTTGCCGTCGGCCTCGGCATCCTCGGCACCGAATTCAAAGCCCCGCGCCGCTTCCTCAACCGCATCAAGGACCGCGTGAGCGAACTCGGTACGTAAGATGCTTTGGTCCAGGAAGGCGGCACATGATCCACACCACTGAAGTAATCGAGGTCGACGACGAACTAATTGCGGCATTCGAGCGACTAACTCCTCAACTCTCCTCCTCGAGTCCGGCGCCCGGGGCCGACGAGTTGGCGGCAATTGTGTCGAGTCCCGCAACCGTCATGTTCATCGCACGCAGCGTCGACACCGGCCAAATCATCGGCAGTCTGACGCTGGCGTTGTTCCGCATCCCGACCGGAATGCGCGCATGGATCGAAGATGTCGTCGTTGACGAAGCGGCTCGAGGTCAGGGCGTCGGCGCCGCGCTCAATCATGCGGCCCTGGAGCGCGCTCGCCGGGAGGGCGCGCGTACGGTCGATTTGACGTCACGACCCACTCGAGAGGCGGCGAATCGCTTGTACAAGCGGCTTGGCTTCGTGCAGCGCGAGACGAACGTGTACCGCTTCAGTCTGAAAGACTGACCTAGAACCCCTCCCTGGTATCCCGCGACACTTCAACGGTTGACGTCGCCCCGAACTCGGCCTGCTCCCATTGCGTAGCCGCGGCCAAAGCGGGCACATCCGCACTCCCACGGTCGATTCGCGCAATCCGTTGTCAGCAGGTCGCACGGCGCAAATACCCCGCTGAAGCCCGACGTGAACATCATCCGGTGGGCATGGGTACAACACCCGTTACACCTTGGGCGGTACGCCGAAATGGCATGCGACCCGGGTTTTGCCCACCCCCAGTGGGTCCGGCTGCGATCGCGTCGGGAGATCGGCGACCGGCTGAACCGGATTGCCCCCAGGCGCTAGACGCCGCGCCGGGTTGGCGCAACCGTCGTCGACCGGTCCAACGTTGCAAGCGCCCTGTCGAGGTCGGCAATGATGTCGTCTGGGTGTTCGCCGCCGACGTTGAGCCTGATCAGGTTCGGGGGGACCGAGGCCAGTGCGCGCCCTTCATCTCCCTGTTGCTGATGGGTCGATATGGCCGGAATCGTGGCCACACTCTTGATCCTTCCCAGGTCGGTCGCCCGCCAGATCATCTCGAACTGATCGAACACCTTGCGGGCCGCCTCCGCTCCGCCTTTCACCTCGAAGGAGAGCAGATGACCGTAGCGGTTGACCTCGGTACCGTAGTCGTCGGCGCCGTCGACGAGCCACAACATCCGGGCGGCAACTACATGGCCGGGCAATGATTCGACACCGGGATAAGAAACGCGATCGATATGATCATGACCTTCGAGATACTGCGCCACCTGCATGCTCGTACTCGACATCGAGTCCATGCGATGCCGCAAGGT
>JARFRN010000176.1 GCA_029287195.1 Acidimicrobiia bacterium
CCTAGATGCTTCGGCGTTGGATGCTGCGGGCGCTAGTCGTTGATCGCCGCTACCAGCTTCTTGGGTGAGAGCATCCCGTAGTCGAACGTGAACTCACTACCGTCCTTCATGGTGATGACTGCCCGCTTCATTAGGCCTTTCTTCACCTGCTCGGCGGAGGCGATATCGGCTTGGGGGAGCACGACTGAGAATTCGGTTCCGGTGTCACGGACGTAGGCGACATGCCCTCCGGAGGCTGCGAAGCTTCCCGCTGCGCCCAGGATGCCCTTGACGATCTCGGCGTTGGAGGAGTCGTACATCGCATCGAAGCGTACCTCGTCCGATTTGACCTCGATCTTGCCGGTAAGTCGTCCACCGTCGTCTAGCAGGTAGTTGACGGTCCAGGTGTCGCTCATGAGGTCTCCTCGGATTTCGAGAGTTGGCTTCATGTGATTGATCGGCCCGTTGCCCGCGGATGTTGAGTACTGACGGTAGGGGTCCGGCCTGGTTGCTGTGAGCATCAAAGGGCGGAGCTTTCGGATTCTCTACACACCGATCGCACCCGGCACGCCGGCACCACACCCGACGGGACGGGAGGAGCCGCGCCGTCACCCTCTCGGAACCATTCCCCATTTCTCGCCGGCCGCTAGTGCGTGTTCCTGCTGGTTGGCTGCCGCGTGCCTGCTCCTCCCATTCCGCAGGAATGTCAACCGGCTGGAGCGACCGAGGGTATCGGACCGCCGCCTCTGAGGAGCCTCGCATCTGCATCCGGGCTTGATTGAGCCTTCCAAGAATCTTTCGCGCCGCCGGCGAAACTGTCCCGGTTGGGCCGCCGATACCTCAGTTGCGCGACGTTTTGGCTGGCGGTTGCTTACTTGGATAGGTAATGTCGCAGTAGTTATCTAAGTGTGGAAGGGGTACGGCTCTATGAGCAATTCGAGTGAGATGGTACGGCGACCGGGTATGGTCACCTTTATTGGTGTGATTATCGTCATTCAGGGGTTCTTGGCCGCTGTGGCGGGGGTCGTTGTGCTTGCGTTCAATAGCAGCGACAGGATTCAGGCAGCCACCAACCAGACGAGTTCGGCGCTTGTTGGGGCCGGCATCGCCGAATTGGTTATTGCTGCATTGTACTTGGCTGTGGGGTTCGGGGTTCTCAGTGGAAATCGAGGGGCTCGTTTTCTCGTGGTCTTGTCGACGGGCCTCGGTATGGCGCTGGCCACTTGGCTGCTATTCACCCATCACGACGGTGGCTACACAACGCGGAGCATGATCACGCTGTTGATCGGCACGTTCGTGATTTGGGCGTTGTACGGCCACCGTGAGTCGGATGAATGGTTCACGGGCAACATTTGACAGTCTGTTTGCCGTTTAGAGTCGCGTAGCCGCCAGCCGGCGAGGCTCTTCCTCTAGTGCGATCTATGCCGCGGCACCCCAGGGGCCGTGGCATAGATGCGCCCGAGGTGTCGCCATGATTTGGTTGCCGGATCACACCTGGCGGCGATTCGAGTTACCAAGCGTTGGGAAGGGGTTGGCTACTTGACGCTGTTCACGGCAGACATGGAGCTCGCTCGGCGTTCCCTGCTGCGCATGGCCAGCGCCGGTCACGAGTGGTCGGATGTAATCAGGAGGATTGCCGGAGGCGAGCTCGTCGTCGACAATCTGGCAATGGTTGTGCTGTGCCGGCTGCAAGCGAGTGAGGTTCTCCGACCGCTCGAGCTGCAGGAATCGCTTGCAATTACATCCGGGGGTACGACCAAGCTCATCGATCGTCTGGAAGAAGCGGGCCTGGTGGCCAGGCTCGCCGTCAAGCCCGACGGAGACGGGAGGGGCGTTCAGATCGCTCTGACCAGAAAGGGAAGCTCGTTGTTGCGTGAGGTGCTCGCTGCCATCGCGCCCAAAGTCGACGAGCTGAATGCCGACTTGGCCCAGATCGCAGCTGAGGTCGAGGCTGAGTATTCCCAACCCGGATCGAGCGACCTGAGAGAAGCCTGAATTCGCTCTGCTCGGGCAATGCCTGAGATCCCGTATACAGACGCAGAAGAAGCACCCCTCCAAACGTGATTGCACCACCGGCACCAAGACTTCGGGGCTGTTGAATATCTCGAGAGTCCGGAAATCGGTCGGGATTTTCATAGTCGCCGGACGGCCCTCTCTCCCTGCGCCTAGTGCCACTCTCCGGACAGAGGTAGGCGCAGCAAACCGACGCGTCCGCGGCTCCCTTCACAAGCCTTGCTCCCACGATCCGATACTGGTAGCTTCCCGGCTCAGCTACTTTGCAGAAATCGGGGAGTCCCAGAAATGAACCGTTGGCTAAGAAACCGAAGGTGGCTGGCCCTCACGGCCGCCATTCTCGTTACCGTGGCAGCGTGCGGTGGTGACGGCGACTCGGGCGGAGTACCGCACCAGGAAGCCTCGTCCGAAGATCTCGAGAAGTGGCAGACGGAGCTGAACGCGGTCGGTTGCTGGGCCGGGCCCGTCGACGGTCAACTCGGCCCGCAGACGGAAGCCGCCATCAAGGCATTTCAGGCTGCCAAGGGCCTCGAAGTCGATGGACTGCTCGGGCCCGTGACCGAGGGTGCCCTCGAGGAAGCGGTGGCCGCGGGGGAGATCGTCTGCACCGATTCCGGGGATGAAGACGGTTCTACCGCAACCGCGACTCTCTCATCAGCAGGATACGGGCCCGCCGATTTCGCAATCGGGATGTGCTCGAGTAGCGGGGAATCAGACATCGAGTTGCAGGCCGAGGTCAACAACATGACGTTGCTGGTCGACGCCGATCAGGCAGACTATTCGGAAGCTGCGGGCGCAGGCACACTCAACGTGGACGGCGGCACCGAGAGCGACGGGATCACCCTCGAGGGGAGGGTCGAGTCGGTGACGGTCGGCGATGCAGGCAACTTCACCGTGACCGGCACATTCGAGGGGCCAAACCTGGGGGGTGAGGAGTTCACGCTCACCGGTTCGTGCGCCTGATACGGCGGTTGCGCAAGAGATAGGCCGGCGGGATGGGTGTCAACAGCTCTATGTTGGAGCCGAGAGAGACACCTCAGTCGTCGGCAATCTCTTCGCCACCATCTCGCTCAGCAGACCCGGCGACTTCGGGCTCGATGGCTGTCTCCTCGAGACGCTTATGCAGCCGCGCTCTGATTTGGTCCGTATCTGCTTCATCCCAGGCGCGACGTTTGCGAGCGGCAACGATGCCGACAGTGGCAACACCGGCTATTCCGGCCAGGCCAACCCACTTCCAAGTGTTCACCCGGCTATTTTACTTCCATGCCTGAGGTGCTCAGCTTGGACGATGCGGCCGCGACCACGCGAACCGGTGACATCTGGCTCTTTCGCGGCCGCAAGAGCGCCGACAAAGTCATTCGTTTGGTGACCAACAGCCCGGTGAATCATGTCGCGATGGCGGTAGCAATCGGGAATCTGCCTCCACTCTTGTGGCACACCGAACTCGGCATGTCGCTTCCCGACGTGTGGACCGGAACCCGGCATCGAGGCGCGCAACTTCATCGGCTCGAAGATGCCGTAGTGACGTGGGCCGATCGATATGGCCAGCGTGCCTGGATGCGCCAGATCAGCATCGAAGCCACTCCGGCCATGGAGGACGCAGTCCTACGCGTTATCAACGAGTTCAGTGGACGTTCCTTCCCCCGTTCAACGGCCTTGGCCCGGCAGTGGATGCTCGGCCGGATCCGCAGAGATGTACCCCTGGAGGACATCTACTGTGCCGAGTTGGTGGCCGTGACCTACGAGCGGATGGGGCTGCTCAACTCGAATCGACCCCCCAACTGGTTCGACCCCGGCCGCTTCTGGAGCGGGGATCATCTCCACCTCGAAGGAGCAAGCCTCGGACCGGAGATTTCGATAGTGAACGCCGAATGGACCGGTCGGAAGTGACGCAAACGACGAGTAAGGCAAGGTGCCGATTCGCTGCACACGAGCTGCGTGGCGAAGAGAGGCGAACTCTGCGGGCCGTCGCCTATCAGTACGTAGACCTGTTCCGTAGTTCGTCGGGCGCTCCGGTCGGCTCCGCACGGGGGCCGGCTCGATGCGTCCGATCTCTGATGTGAGTCCGCGGGTTTGCAGGGTAGTTCGTCCATTGTGACCCGTCCTGTATCAGCGTGGTGGGTTGCAGTCGGGTTGGGGCGATGAGGTCGCCAACACCCTCGAGCCAGACGGCAACCAGCGCGTCCCCCAAGGGGGGTTGGCGAGCGTCTATGCCCAGCGATGCGGGAAGCGGGCGAAACAAGCGCGGCAGGGCCGCTGTGTGTGGCTTGATCGTGAGCGGCCTCCGGGAGATCTGATCCAAGCCCGACTGGTATATTCCCTGTGGAGGTGGCTCGAAATGCCCAAGGGCGTACCCACACCCATGGAGAATGTTCCCTCGAACGAGGCGCGCGATCATGCGTGGCATTGGGGGACAGTTCTTGACCGCTCGCCGAATCGCAAGCGTCCGTCCCGTTTTCCAGCGCCTGCGGGCGACTTGGTCGTAGGTGCCGTGGCCGGGCTACTGCTGGGGAACTCGATCGTCTATGCCGTCATGCGCGCTTCTGTGCCAGTGACGGCCGTGTACGCAGCCATGTTCCTCATCCTCCACAGCTTGATCCTGGGTATAGCAATGATCGGCGCCGAGACCAGGCCCACTCGGAAAGAGTTCTTGGGCATCACCGCCGTCTACGGCGTGGCGGGCTTGCTGGGTGCAGCCACAACCTTCCTTCTCTTGGGCTGAAGGCCTTGGCCTGCTTTTCGTTCGTTTCTCCCGGGCCCTCGTCTTCGACATTCCTCCGATGCCGACGGCCCTGACATCAACAGCACATCACTGTTCCACATGAGTGCGGGCGAAGGGACTCGAACCCCCACGAGCATTCACGAGGACCTCAACCTGGGACGGTTCATCCCATTTAGTACCGTCCCGTCGCAATGTGTCCTGCTTCCCGGGTGATCTTCGGGGTTTATGGCGGCGTTCGTCCCATTCTGCACCAGCGGGTTGCGTTGCAGTCGGGTTGCAGTACGGCCCGCAGCATACGAGCTGTGTGTCGCAGAACGTCGTCGCGAAGCTTGGGACCCAATCCGGTTCCTCCAACCACCAGTATCGGGGAGGCGCGCAACCACATCCTCCTTGCCGGATACGCGTGCTTGGGCCTTGCGTTCGGTAGCGAAGGCGGTGGAGGCTGCGCGTGGCGACGCTCAGGCCGACTCGAGTTGAGGCTTCACCTCGGAGATCATGCGTTCCATTGTCTCATGGTCGAAGGGGGCGAGGAATTGGAAGATGAGGTGCCGGTACCCGAGGTCGAGATATGGCATCAGCTTCTCGAAGAGCGCATCCGGCGTTCCCGCCATGTCGAGGAACGGAGGATTGATGGCATGGTGCGCGCTGATGTGAGCCGCAACTGTCTGCGCCTCTTCCTCGGTGTCACGAATCACCGGCTGCCGGAACGCGATTGTGCGCTCGATCTCCGAGGAATCTCGCCCGACGGCCTCGCAGTGCTCAACGAGCTGCCGCTCGCGCGCGGCGATGAACTCCGGTGGTCCGATCATGTTGCACATGTCTCCGTACTCGGCGACCAGCCGCAGGGTGACCTTGGGGCCCGACCCGGCGATCATGATCGGGAGGTGGTCTTGGACGGGCGGGGGGTTGTTCAGTGTCTCGACCATCGAGTATCGGGGGCCGCTCGCTGTGGGCCGTGTCCCGTCGAGCATGCCGCGCATCACCGGGAGTGCCTCTTGCAGCCAGCGGAGTCGCTCACCGAATCCATCGCCGAACTCCACGCCGTACTGTCGGTGCTCCTCTTGGGCCCACCCGGCACCGACCCCGAAGATCACCCGCCCACTACTGATATGGTCGAGGGTTGTGATCATCTTTGTGAGCACCGCCGGATTGCGCAGTGTGATCGGACTGACCAGCAAACCCAACGTGGCACGGGATGTGGACTGGGCGACGGCCGCCAGGCACATCATTGCCTCGAGGATGTCCCCCTCGCCGTTCCCACCGGGCATTGTGGGGAGCACGTGGTCGGGCGTCCACAAGGAGGCGTAGCCGAGCTCCTCGGCACGAATCATTGATGCGATGTAGTAGTCCCATGACGTGCCCTGGCTAAAGCAATCGGCTCCCAACTTCACGCCTGCGGACATCTCGGTCCCCTCTGATCGGCTGTGGCCACCGTACCGGAACAATATGGATAAGGTGAACACGCCCCGAGCGATTGGCCGATCGAGGCCGCACATATCGGCATCCCTGAGCGGGCCGTGCTTGTCGAGAGTGAATATGGCCGCGGTGAAGAGACCTCGGGTTCCGGCGTGTTTGAGTGTTGGGTTAGGTCGGTAGGGGTTTGGTGTGGTGGGTCACGGGGGCCTTGCTCCGGAGCACCCTGGTGAGGGTGAGACAGACCGGGTTCGGTTGCCTGGACATCCCTCCGCCACGCATCACGGGGGTGGTGGCATGGAGCGTTCCGGCCACAGTCAGAGTGGGCTCAATCACACTGGTCGTCGAGACACACCGCCAACGACCGGCGACGATGCAGATCAATCCCGACATAAGCTGTCATCCGGGGCCTCCTCCCACTCGGTGAAGAAACAGCAACCCGGATAATGCCGGGTCACCGACGAACGGGGAGGCCCCGCCCGCTCATCGCGTCACGCAGAGGCGTTGGGTGCGGTTGCCCTGATGTGTGGTTCTGTAAGGTAGGCCGATGTCGCTGAGTTTCGGCGCAACAATCATTCAGTTCGTCCCGTATCGAGCGCTCTTGGATGACTTCCTGTTCGCCGAGTCGATTGGGTTGGACAACGGTTGGGTGATCGATCAGTTCTGGATCGACGGTGCCCCTGATGTTCCGATGCTGGAGGCGTGGGCGACGTTGGGAGCCGTTGCTGCTGATACAGAGCGGATCCGGTTGGGGTCGATGGTTACGAATGTCGCCAACCGCAACCCGGGCATCCTCGCCAAATCGATCCTGACTGTCGATCAAGTATCGGGCGGCAGGGTGGACGTTGGTGTCGGTGGCGGCTACTACCAGGCTGAGCATGAAGCACTGGGGCTTGACTACCTCGATGCACGTGGGCGTGGTGACAGGCTCCGCGAGGCCGTGGCGATTCTCGATGAGGCTCTTCGGGGCACCACCGTCACCCATTCCGGCACCCACTACCAGCTCAAGGAGGCAGCGTTCCGTCCAGGCCCGACCCAGTCTCCTCGACCGCCGCTGTGGGTCGCGGCCCAGTCCGCGAGATCCCTTCGGGTTGCTGCGAGGCATGCTGACGCTGTTGTGTCGCTTGGGGAGTACGAGAGGGGAATCGAGGAGTCGCTTGCTGTGTTCCGGGCAAGAATGGAGAGACTGGACGAGATCTGTCTCGAAGAAGGCCGAGACCCGGGCACGTTGCAGCGCTGCTACTTCGCCGGTTGGGCCAACGAACCAATCTTCGCCTCAACGGATGCGACCACTGATCTCATAGGCCGATATGCGGATGCGGGAGCGACGGACTTCACGTTCTATTTGCACAACCCCGCGGAACCTGTTCTCGACGACTTCCTGTCGTCCCATCGGATGGCAACCAGAGACCAGTTCGAAGACACGGCACGGGAAGTCTTTCCCCATTTCAGAAGCTGATCACCGCCGAAGCGACCACACTTACCAGGCACATCTGGTGTTGGGCGAAGGGACTCGAACCCCTACGAGCACTACCTCGCCAGGACTTAGACCTGGAGTGGTTCATCCCATCCTGTCCCGTCGCGGCCGGTTTCGAGGGTGATTCCGAGGACTTCGACCGGGGTTCGTCCCCTCCTTCACCAGCGTTTTGGGCTGCAGTCGGATTGCAGTGGGTCGCCGAAGTACTGTCGCGTCGCGGTGCGATTCCTCTGGTTACGGTTGATGACGAGGCCCGGCAGACTCGGCCGGTAGCCATTGTTCAGAACTCGATTGGCGTCACCTCGATTTGTCCGCAGAACCAGTATCCGTCTGGCGTGGCTAGGTCCCGATCGGCTGCACTGCCGGGTTGGGTCAAGGTCGGAACGGCGTTCGTTCTCAGGTAGACGACATCGGTTCCGAAGGTCAAGGAGTAGACCTCGAGGAGCTGATTGTCGGCGAGTTGGATAGCGGGTCGAGCTTCGCGGTCGAAGCTGACTGCCTCCTCCCACACCCACTGGTACGTGTAGTCCAGATCGGGGTAGAAGAAGCGGTCGGGGGCGCGTTGCATCTCTGCCAGTTCTGAGAACGTCTTTCCGTGCAAGCTTCCAACTTCGAGGTCGACCAGCAGCCCGCTGGTGTTGGTGAGCACGAATGGCTGACCGGCGCCTGCCGGGACTGAGGTAGGTCCGCTGACCGCGCATTCCTGGCCGTCGAAAGTGACTTCGATCACACCCTCCCAGGGGTCGGTAGCGGGGAGCGTCGTGGAATCGACCGGGACGTCGGTGGGTGCGATCGTTGCGGCGGGGACAACCGTGGAGGTCGGCTCAGAGCGGAGAGCGGCTATTGCAACCGTCACTACCAGGAGGATTGCGGCCGCTGTTGCTGCTGCGACGAGCGGGCCTCGCCATTGGGGTGAACGGGGCCTTGCCGACAGCAGCGGTTCAAGGGTCGGGGCCGCCGGGGTGTCGAGGCGTTGCTCGATGTCGGCTCGCATGTCGGGTGCTTCGAGCTGGTCGAGTTCGCTGAGCCGCTGGCGCAGGTCAGCCATTGTTGGCCTCCAGAATGCGACGGAGCAATTGCCGGCCACGGCTGAGGGACATCCATACTGCAGCCGGTGTTGTTTCAGTGATGAGGGCGATCTCGCGTGCTGGGTACCCGGCGTAGTAGTGCAGAATCACCGCAGCTCGCTGCTGCGGAGGTAACTGGCTCAGGGCGGCTCGGATCTCCCAAGCCGGTTCATCGGGCTCGATCGCTGGCTCGACGGACAGATTGGTTTGAACGGCGCGTTTCTTCAGTTCACCGGCTGCGATCCGATATGCAGCTCGCCACACCCAACGCTCCGGGGAGCGGATGGCCGTTCCGCGGGCGATCGCTTGGGCAAAGGCTTCAGACACTGCGTCCTTTGCCACATCTCGATTGCCCGAATAGGCAGTTAGCGCTCGCCACATGCGACTTGCGTGGTCGCGGTAGACACGGTCGAACTGATCAGTCATCGTCAGTGCCGATGACGCTAGCTCTCGAGGTGGCGACTTGACCATCTAGTCCTCCACCCCTAGAGGGACCGAATCGGCGGAATACCTAACACCCAGAACGAACAGTATGTCGGTGCCGCTCTGCTGCCTAGAGCGAAGCCGTGTCCTTGGTGCGGTCGAAGGGACTCGAACCCCCACGAGCACTAGCTCACCAGGACCTAAACCTGGGACGGTTCATCCCATCCAGTCCCGTTCTGTCCCAATGCGTACTGTTTCTGGGCGACTTCTGGGGGTTGGAGCTAGGTTCGTCCCATCTGGCCCCGTCCTGTAGCAGAGTGTTGGGTTGCAGCCGGGGTTGCAGTGAGGTCGAGCCGATGGGTTGCCGGCACCCTCCGAACCTGACGGTCACCAGTGCGTGCTCCCGGATTGGCGGACGTCAAGGCACTGTGATCCGGGTGGCGGGTGTAACGACCGTGTAGGTGCAGAACTGGGCAGGACCAGGATCGTTTGTCGGTGCTGGCTACGGGACTATTGGGTCGTATCCGAGGGCGTGCAGAACCTCGACCTGGGCGGCCACGCCGGCATCCCGCGACTGGTGCCATCCGTCGACCGCGATGTAGCCTTTCTCGCGGGGGTCCTCGTCGTGATTGGTGCCGTTGAACTCGTCGTAGAACGATGCGGTCAACACGCCGTAGTCGCGTGCAGCCTCATGGATCGCATCAGCCTGCGCCTCCCAGCTTGCCGTACACTCCGGTTCGATCCCGGCCTCCCGCCAGTCGGCGAGCGCGCCGCTGAAGAAGTCGTAGGTTCGGATCACGGTCGGCTGGCCGGCGCGCAACTCGAAGACCGTGTCGTAGATGTCCCGGAACACATCGCCGTAGGGTGCAAGGTCGGCCGACGTGTGGCTCTCGGGTGGGTCGCGGGGGTCCGTACCCGGTCGAGCGCACGTATCCATGTCGTCTGGGGCGGAGTGCGAGGCGTTGCCATACACGACGATGATCTCGGCGTCGGCCAACTCGTCGCGAATCGTCGCCTCGGCGCTGATCATCCGTTGGGCGTTCTCGATGGTCAGGAACCCGGGGGTGTGGCTGTGGACTCGTACTTCGACACCCTCAGATGCTTCGATCCGATCGGCCCAAGCCTCGGCAACTCCCGCACCTATTGAGTCGCTGATCCACACCAAATCCCACTGCTCGGTCGTATCCAGTTGGACATCGGCGCTACCACAGCCGGAAAGGACAAGCGCCAAAACCGCCAGGATCGCTCTCATGAGGTCACGTCCCTCGTCTCCAGCCAACCATACCAATTGCCACTAACGCCCGGAAGGGAGGAGAGCAGGTGCGCTTGGCCCCGACACTCCGCGCATCTCCGGCTCAACATGGAGCAACGAGGTTCGCCTTGTGGTGCGCGCGAAGGGACTTGGGCCCCACGAGCATCAGCTCACCAGGACCTAAACCTGGGACCGTTCATCCCATCC
>JARFRN010000123.1 GCA_029287195.1 Acidimicrobiia bacterium
CGGCGATCATTCCGGCTGCCGCCCTCGACAGCTCGGTAACCGCAAAACGGCCGTCAACCATCCTCGAGATCGGGCTTCAGGGCTAGCCGGCGGCACTCATCGCCAGCGCGATTGCGCCAACCAGACCTGCGTCCTGCCCAAAGGCTGGGGCGACGATGTAGTCCTCGAGTGAACCGCGGAGGACGTCACTCGTCACGTACCCGGCCAGCTGTTGGACGGTCTTGGATCGGACCAACTCCAGCAGACCCTCCGTCTGCATCACACCACCTCCGAGCAGGATCCTCTCCGGTGCCGCCACGTAGGTGAAGGAGCGGATGGCTCGGGCCAGATAGGCTGCCTCCATCTCCCAGACTTCGGCCCGATCTGTCAATTCGGCTCCGGGAGCGCCCCAGCGGTCCTTGATCGCCGGACCGGCCGCCATTCCTTCGAGGCAAGCACCATGGAACGGGCAACGCCCGGGGTAGTCATCGCCGGGAACCCGCTCCAGAGTGATGTGCCCCATCTCGGGGTGTCCCATGCCGTGATGGACTTTGCCGTCGATGAAGACCGCAGCGCCAAAGCCCGTCCCCACGGTTATGTAGATGAAGTGATCGAGCCCGTGGGCAGCGCCCCAACGCCACTCGCCGAGCGCAGCGCCGCCCACGTCTACATCGATCGACGCCGGAACTCCGAGTTGCCGGCGAATAGTCGCCAGCACCGGAGTGTCGCTCCAATCGGGTTTGGGCGTTGAAGTGATCGAGCCATACGTCGGCGACGACCGATCGAGATCGAGCGGCCCAAAAGACGCAATCCCGACCGCGTCAACCGTGCCCCATTCCCGAATGAAGTCGACCGTCGCACCCAGGGTTTCATCAGGCGTTGTCGTTGGGATGGTTGTGTCCGCCACAATGTCCCGACCGCGTGCAACGGCTACCCGGAACTTGGTGCCGCCCGCTTCGACGGCTGCGTAATGGCGATTCGTGATCACTGCGCCGACACGATACTCGGCGTTGCCCGGTAGCCGCTACGGCCGGCGATACGGTTCGTCGCCGAGCTCATCCTGGAGGCGCGCCAGCTCCGCCTCCAGTTCTGTCCGCACCTCTGCGTATCCCGGGTCGTCGATTACGTTGTCGAGCTCGAGTGGGTCGGCAACGAGATCGAACAGTTCCCACTCGACCGGGTCGGCCGGACCGCCCGCCCCAGGTTGGCCCAGCGGATCGTTGTAGTAGCAGATCAGCTTGTGGGTCTTGGTGCGCACCCCATAGTGCGCCGGCGTGTTGTGCGCTGCGTCCCGATGCATCCAGTATCGGTAGTACATCGACTGCGGCCAATCGGCCGGGCGTTCCCCGGCGAGCAGCGGGGCAAAAGACCTGCCCTGGACATGGTCGGGAATCTCCACCCCCATCAGGTCCAGCAACGTCGGGCCGAAGTCGACGTTGACCACGATCTCCTCACACGTGGTCCCAGCCTCGACCTGCGCAGGGAATTGGATCAGCAGCGGCATGCCCAGCGACTCCTCATACATCAATCGCTTGTCGAACCAGCCGTGGTCACCGAGGAAGAAGCCCTGATCGGATGTGTAGACCACGATCGTGTTCTCGGTGAGTCCCTCCTCGTCGAGCTTGTCCAGCAGCCGACCGATCCCTTCATCCATCGCCGTCACCACCCGTAGGTAGTACTTGATGTAGCGCTGGTAACGCCACTCGATCTCCTCCTCGCTACTCAACCCCCGGGGCACCAGAGCTTTGAGGTCGGTGATGGGGTCGAGATCCATCATGTGCATCTTCACTGCCTTGATCACCTCAGCGCGACCGTCGAGATCGTCCCAGAAGGTGTCCGGCTGGGGGATGTCGACATCGTCGAAGAGCGTGAAATGGCGCGGCGCCGGATTCCAGGTGCGGTGGGACGCCTTGTGGTGGCAGAAGAGCGCAAAGGGACGGCCCTTGTGTTGCTCGATGAAGTCGATACAGTCGTCGGTGATCAGGTCGGTGACGTACCCGGCGCGCTCTACCACTTTGCCGTCGGCCTCCAGCATCACCGGGTTGTCGTAGTGACCCTGGCCGGGGAGGATGCGCCAGAAGTCGAAGCCGACCGGGTCGGCGCCCGGCCCGTGCCCGAGATGCCACTTGCCGATGATCCCGGTCACGTACCCGGCATCCTGCAGCGACTGCGGAAAAGTCCACTGGCTGTTGTCGAGCGGTGTGTCCAGCGTCGTTGCGCCGTTGACGTGGTTGTAGGTTCCGGTGAGGATCGCCGCCCGGCTCGGAGTGCAGATCGAGTTGGTGCAGAAGGCCGCGTCGAAGCGCATCCCGTTGTTGGCAAGGCGGTCGATATGAGGGGTTTGGTTGATCCGGCTCCCATACGCCGAGATCGCATGAGCGGCGTGGTCGTCGCTCATGATGAAAACGAGATTGGGCTGGTTGGTCACGGATCGGTTCCTCCGGTCCCCAGGCTAGAACTCGCCGCTCAGATACTGATCAACCGTTTCGCGGGAGAACACAGTCTCGCAGGGGATGCCGTTGCCGTCGGCGTCCATGCGGTCCGGTGCGCCTTCCAGCATCCAATAGGCGACGGCAATCTCGTAGTCGAATGCATCGTCGGCGAGGTCGAGGTCCGCACATCGCCGGCCGCTGGGTAGTCCGATGGCCGCATTGAGGAACGACTCGTACTCCTCAGGGAACACTGTCTCGCAGGGGATGCCGTTCTGGTCGGCGTCCATTCGGTTTGGAGCACCTTCAGCGAGCCAGTAGGGGACTGCGGTCAAGAACCCGTAGCCCATGTCGGCTAGGTCCCTGCATAGCAACCCGGCTTCCAGCCCGGTTGCGTTGCGGGCGGCAGGCGGCTCGCCCGCGAGGAAGATCTGCTGCCACTCCGGGCGGGGTGGATTCGTCGCGGCGTCGAGCATGTCGCGCCACTCGTTGTCGGTGAGCCGACTGCCGTCGCCATTCCAGAACTCGTAGTAGGAGTAAACGCCGCCCGACGCGACCTGGAAGTCGCCTTCGTCGTCGGGTACCAACACGAAGATGTGGTCGACGTAGCCGGTGGCGACTTCGAGGACTCCCGACTGCGCTGAGCTCATGATGTCCGCGATGAGTGCGGCGCGGGAGTCGGGCCCGTTCTCCCAGTCGATATCGGCGTCGGAAGTCTGTACCCAGTAGCCCTCGAGGATCGAACCGATCCAGCTCAACTGCCGGTTGTCCTCTTCACTGATGGGCAGACCCGCGAGCTCGTCACGGGCGATGCCGCCCAGCCAGTCATAGAAGTCGGTGAGGTCGCCCAGCAGGATGGAATACGCCTCGGGCAGCAGCTGCCGGCTCTCCAGCCCGGTTCGCATCAGCTCGGCGAGGGCGGCAAGCCTTTCGAATACAACCGGTTCCGGTTCCACCCAGTGTCGCGGGGGCTCGGGAGGTTCCCCATTGCCGCCTTCGGCAACGGCCTGTTTCGTGTAGAGGATCGTGTCGTGTTTCAGCTCGGTGTATGACCCAAAACCGGTCTGGTGAGACTTGGCATCCCAAGCCGCGGTGCGCATGTAGCCCGGGTACTCATCACCCCGGGCTTGCCACATCGGCTCGATCGACCACAGCCAGGCGTCGTATACCGTGCTGCTCCAGTCGGCGATAGTCCGCCCGGTGACGAGCTCTCGCAGATTGGCGAGTTCTTCGTCGTAGCCGGCGTAGTCCGTCTCGCCTATCCCGTCGAGCCTGTCGTAGGCCCAATCCGAATCGAACGCGGCAGCTATGTCGAGCGGCGACGCCTCCCACCGATCGGGGATATTGTCCATCACCAACTTGTCGAGGATGTGCGAGTCGATGACCCAGCGGCTGCCCATGATGCGTAGTGATGCCGCTTCTGGGTTGATCGCGACGGGCCGCAAAGCCATGAGGCCCGCAGCCACATCGCCCAGGGCCGCGTCGTCGGCGAACACAGTCAGGTCCTTCCAGCCGGTTGGCACCACCTGCTCGATGACCGTCCCCAATTCAAATGGTGTGTAGTCGTCCGCAGCGCCCACCAGCCAGGCGGTTGGTTCGTAGAGCAGTTCCCACAGTCCAGCAACTTCGGGGTCGGCCAGTAGCACGCGGCTCGCCAGGATTCCCAGTTGCATGCCCTCATCGATGAGGAAAGCGTTGTTGCCCAGCTGCGACATACCCCGGAAGTAGCGCTCGAGTTCGGCGCTGCGGGTGTAGTGGCCGCGGGGCCGGAACAACGAGTAGTCGATGACGCGGGTGATGTATGGCGAGTCCGCGTCGCCTCCGGTGGTTGGCGAGACCTGTGCCGTGGAGGCGGCCATGATCAGCTCGACCTCGGCCTGGGCCAACGGCCCGATTGGGCCGACGTCCAGCTCGAGAACGGTGGCTGCCGCCTCATAGAACTGCGTCACCCGGTTGGCGGCTTCGGCAAGGTCGGTGCCTTCGAGCTCACCCTCCTGGGCACGAGCCAGCTCAACGAGTCGCATCACCATCTCTTCCAGCGCAGGGAGCAACGTCTGCTGTTCGGTCTCCCGCAGGATCTTGTCGAAGGCCAGATGCCACACGTGATAGGCCGCATCGGTGGTGACGAACACGGGCCACCCGCCGTACTCGGCGCCCTCGTAGATGTGGTGGAAGTGTCGGGTCGTGCCGGGCACGATCACAAAGCCGTTGGCTGTCAGCCGGTCCTTTGCCTCGTTGCGGTCGAGGTAGTCATCGATCCAGGAGGCCACGAAGACGTTGCTGAGACTCTGGGGAGTGCCGGGCCCTGCGTAGGCAGGTCCTCCGGCGAGCAATGGGATGGATTCCAGCTCGCCGAACGATGCCTTGGTCCCGGCGGGAACGGCGATCGCCGGCAGGGAGGTCGTAGTGGTTGTCGGCGACAACGTGGTTGTGGCAGGACCGGCGGCTGTCGTGCTCGACTGCATTGTCGTGGTTGGGGCCGCCGTCGTGGAAGCGGATTCGTCATCCGAAGTGCATGCAGCCGCCAGCAGTGTCAACGCGAGAAGGGAGATGGACCAGCGTTTCACCACGACCTCCGCTAATTGCGTGACCCGCAGGCTAGGGGCTACCGATCGGAGCCCCTAAGCACACAACGTGTCTGGACGCGGATTGGTTTCTGCCCGATGTGGCGGCGTAGCCTTGCGACATGAGCAACGACAATGAGAAGGCGGCCATCGCCGAAGTCCTCGATACGTATCGCGGCGTCGTCAGGTGGAAGCTGGAGGGTGTCGATCGGTCGGATGCGGTCCGTCCGCTGGTGCCGTCCGGGACCAGTCTGCTGGGAATCGTCAAGCACCTCGCCTACGTAGAACGATGGTGGTTCCACGCCGTCCTCGGGCGGATGGATGTCGACTTCCCGTGGACCGACGATGACCCGGACCCCGATTGGAGAATCGAGGACTGGGAGTCGATCGAGGGAGTCCTCGATTTCTTTGAACGGGAGTGTGCGATGAGTCGCACAGTTCTCGGCAGTCTGGAGTCACTCGACGCCGAGTTCTCACGGGGTGAGAGAACCCTGGTGGTTCGGGAAGTCCTGCTCCACTTCGTCGAGGAACTGGCTCGCCACGTAGGTCACATGGATATCCTCCGCGAACTCATCGACGGCTCCACCGGCTGGGGTCCACAAGACTGACGCGTTCTTGGAGGGCCTAGGGGACGCGATCAGCGATGACGGGTTCGGTTCGTCCGTCGCCGTCGATATCGGTGCATCCGGGGGTGCCGGAGCCGGGGATGTCGGGGGCGGTGTCGAAGCCGAAGCCGTTCCACTCCCAGGCGCCACCCGCTACGGGTGTGGGGTCATCGAGCTGATCGTGCACCGTGGCGATCGCTCCGTCGCACACCGCCAGGTCTGCAACCGGCATCACAACCGTCCCCGCTACCCAGATCTCGCGTAGCCCCTCCGGGTCGTAAACGCCGACGTGGGCACTGCGGCCGGAGGCGTCGGCCCACTGCAGGTCCGGCCGCAACTCCATGAGCGGGGTCGTCTGACGAGGGCGGCGGAACGAGGCCACAACGTCAACGTTACCGTCACCTGTGATATCTCCCTCGACCGCCGTGACCAGATCGCCGTGCCGGAACTCTTCGAGGCCTGCATCGGTGGCTGCCTCAATCGCCATCGGGCCGACGAGCTCCCACCAGGAGCCGTCCAGCCAAACCCCGTCACCTTCGGGCGGCAGCCACTCGACCAGCTCCACTCGCCGATCGGAGTGCTCGGTGATACCCACCCGGTAGGCAAGCACGCCGGCACGCCCGGCCAGCACCTCGAGCATCGCCCCCTGGGTGCGATCACGGCCCGACTGGTCGAACAGGAAGTTTCCCAGCGAGGTGGCGACGACCACGGACCGCGAGTCGAGCAACTGCACCGGCTGGATCACGTGGGCGCCATGTCCCCACACGACGTCGGCGCCGACCTCGCCCAGGATCTCGCCGATTTCAAGCATGCCGGGGTCGGGAACCGGCAGGTACTCGGTTCCGCCGTGCACAGACACGACGAGCACGTCGACGTGCGCCCGCAGATCACGGACCGCGCCGACGGCCGCCGTTTCGTCCCATGTGGCGACGCCGGCGCCATCTCCCGCAGGAATGCCGACCCCGGTGGCGTCGTATGCAAGGAACCCAACGGTGAGGTCACCGTCCTCTACGATCAGCGGAGCGGCGGCGGCCGACCGATCGGCGCCTCCGCCCACCACTACCATCCCGGTCGCTTCGACCGCAGCCAGTGTGTCGAGTAGGCCCCGCGGGCCGGCGTCGGTGCTGTGGTTGTTGGGAAGCGATATGAGGTCGAATCCGGCTGCAGCGAGAGCGCCTGCCGTTGCCGGATCGGCCTCGAGCATGTTCTCGTTGGCGGAGACGTGCGGCTCGTTGGTGAGCGGCGACTCCAGATTGGCGCCGGCTATGTCGGCCGCGGCGAGTAGATGACGAACGCCGGCGAATACGCCGTCGGCTTCGGATGTCATGACCGATGCGACACCACGCCCGGTCATCACGTCGCCGACGAGTAGCACCCGCACGGTCGGTTCCGTTACCGGCAGGGCGCCGTCGACCGGCGACTGATGGATCTCGCCGCATGCCGCGGCCAGCAGGCAGGTCAGAAGCAGCCCGGCAAGAGCGCGCATGTCGACATTCTGGCTTGGTGTTCGATTTGCGCCGCGCACCTTGCGCCACGCACCTTGCGCCACGCACCGTGCGCCGCGGGCCGCGCACCGTGCGCCGGGCACCTTGTGCCGGGCACCTTGTGCCGTGCCCGCCGAATCGACGTGGGATACTCGCCGGGTGAGATTCGTCGTGTTTGGTGCCGGCGCTATCGGTGGCGTGGTGGGTGTGCAGCTCTATCGCGCCGGACATCACGCGACGCTGGTCGGGCGCGGCCGGCATCTCGAAGTAATGCAGCGGGGCGGGCTCACGCTCGAGACTCCGCAGGAGCGGGCAACGGTCGATATTCCCGCAGTCGGCTCGATTGCCGCAGCAGATGTGGGAGCCGATACCGCTGTGCTACTGACCATGAAAACCCAGGACACCGCACCGGCGCTGGAAGCACTCCGTCGATTCGCAGATCCTGCGACGCCGATCGTGTGTATCCAAAATGGTGTCGAGAACGAACGCATGGCGCTTCGTTTGTTCCACAACGTCTACGGCGTATCGGTGATGTGCCCATGTGTGTTTCTCGAACCCGGTGTCGTGCAAGCATTCTCTGCACCCACCACCGGCATTCTCGACATCGGGCGTTATCCGGAGGGCGAGGATGACATCGCCCGGGAGATTGCGGACGCCCTTGCGACGGCCACGTTCGTGTCTCAGACGCGGCCGGACATCATGCGATGGAAGTACGGCAAGCTGATCCGCAACCTCCGCAATGCTATCGAGGCAGCGTGTGGGCCCGAGGCCAGGGATGGCCGTATCCGCGAGCTGGTGACGACGGAGGCCGAGCAGGTGTTCACAGCCGCTGGGATCGAGTACATCTCGGAGGCTGAAGACCGCAAACGACGAGGTGGCGTCCTCACCCCCGGTCGTATCAATGGCGCCAAGAGGCCAGGTGGCTCGGTGTGGCAGAGTCTCGCCAGGGAAGCGGGTTCGATCGAGACCGACTATCTGAGCGGCCACGTTGCCTTGTTGGGCCGCCTCTACGATGTGCCGACACCTGCCAACAGTTTGCTGCAAGCCCTCTGCGCCGACATGGCGGCGGGCAAGCGAGAACTACGGAGTGTCGATCAAGAGATGTTCTGGCGGATGATGGCCGGGCGGTGAGCGCGATGGACTTCCCGCAGGCGACCTATCGCTTCTACGGCAATCTGATCGATCTTCTCACCCTCCCGGACGAATCCGGTGTCGTTGTGCGCACGTTCGACGATTCTCCGAGTGTCAAAGACCAGATCGAAGCCTGTGGGGTGCCGCACACCGAAGTGGATCTACTCCTGGTGAATGGTGTGTCGGTGGGATTCGACCACAGGATCACCGATGGCGATCGGGTCAGCGTCTACCCGCACTTCTGGGAGCTGGACGTTGCTCACCTGTCCTTGGTGCGCCCTGAGCCGCTGGGCGACATGCGGTTCGTGGCCGACGTCAACCTTGGAAAGCTGGCTCGGTACCTGCGACTACTTGGTTTCGACACGTTATCGGACGGTCGGTGGCACGATGCTGAGCTGGTTGCGATCGCCGGCGAACAACAGCGGATGCTATTGACCAAAGACCGGCCCCTTCTCAAGCGATCGGCAGTTACTCACGGGTATCTCGTGCGCGCCGCGCAACCAATGGATCAGGTCGTCGAGGTAGCGCGACGGTTTGACCTCGCAGACTCGGTGCGGCCGTTTAGCCGATGCATGGAATGCAACGGGGTTGTGAGATCCGTACCAAAGGCCGAAGTGGACCACCTCCTGGAACCTTTGACCCGTCGCCACTTCGACGACTTCCGGCAGTGTCCCGATTGCGAGCGAGTCTTCTGGAAAGGGTCGCACCACCGGCGGTTGGCGGCGATCGTCGAAGAGGTACTCGGCGGACCGATCTAGGCAGCGGTGTCGAGATCGGGCAGTTGCTCGAACGTCTGAGTGCGCAGCGCAAACGCCCCCTGCCTGCGTACGGTGGCCCCAACGACCATTCCCGCAGACAGCAGCACCAAGTTCTTGATCACGAACTCGCCCTCCACTGTAAGAAGCAGCGGATTGCCGTTCTCGAACGAGACTTCGGGCAGCAAAATCAGCACCAGGAAAGTGCCGAGCATCTGGGCCGCAAAGATGGCCAAGGTGGCTCTCAAGGCAATCTTGAAGAGCAAACCGGCCCCGACGACGATCTCAAACGCGCCGAGCACCGGAACCACCCAGTCGGGATCGAACCAGTAGACGGTACGCCCGACGAGATCGGCGACAGGAGTGACACCGAAGACCTTGAGCGCACCGAACCACACGAACACGAGGCCAAGCGAGACCCTGAGAGTTGGGATGCTCCAGCGGCGAAGGAAGGCGCCTATATAGGCGTCTATGCGATCGATCGTGGTCATGGTGTCGCTCCTGGGGACGAGTACATGATCACGAAGTTTTCGTTTCCGCAATCGGCGTTGGATCAGCTCGTTGCTACTCCCGCTCGGCGAGCCGTTTGATTTCCAGCAACATCTTGCGGTTCATCGTGAACGTGATCGGCTCCATCGGGAAGTGCCCGAAGAACAGACGATTCACCACACCCGGTGTGTAGTCGCTGCGGCCCCGACTCAGCAGCCTGCTGCTGCCATCGGGCTGCGGCAAGATAACGAACTGCCAGGTCGAGATGGCCCAGCTTTTCTGGTTGCCCAGATCGGCGGGGGCACCAAACAGAACCAGGGCGCGGGGTGGCTCAACGGTGGTGATCTTCATGGGAGGTGAGGTGGGATGCAGATAGACCTCGTCGTCCACATGCGGGTCCTGGAACTCGGGCAGGATCTGCGCGGTATTGGTGATCTTGCAGCCCAGCATGTTCTCCAGTGTCTGATAGCTGTAGAAGCCGCCCCGCCCCTGGCCGATTTGGGCAACCCAGGGCCATACCCGCTCGGGAGGGGCGTCGATGCCGATACCTAGTGTGTACATCCACTTCGGATCGGTAATGAGCTCATCGCCCGGCAGCGAGTCTGACGGCTCGGTACCGACCGTACCCCACCGCTGCCGGCTGCGACCGATGAACGGAGTGGCGATGACATTCCAGATGATCAGCCCGACGCCTTCGAGGGCGGCAATGATGCCGACGCCGGGGAGTCGTTGCGGACTTACCCTCCGGTGTCCCAGCCGCGTTTCGGAATCGATCGACGGCCCGGGTTCCGCAGCGGCCGGCCGAAACGCGACAACGGGTCGGTCGGCAAGCACTTCTTGCAGCACATCGATGCCGTACTGCAGAGCAGCCCACAGTGCAGGCGAGATCCTTGCCGACAGGCGCGGGCTCTTGCGCAGGTGGTCGGCGACGACAGCTGCTGCCTCGGAAGGTGGAAGCACTCGAGGGGTGACGTCGAGCTCGAGTCTGCCGACCCACAGGGCAACGGGGGGATTCACGCTGATGTTGCGATACCAATCCGATTCTGGTCCCCAACCGGAGAGAACGCAGTATTCACCATTGACTCTGCGATGCTGCAACACCTCGAGAGTCGTCCGTCTCTCGAGGCCCGATTTCCGGCCGGTGTGGACTAGGACTGCCAGCCTCTCACCAAACAGGAAGCCGAGGCCGAGCCGGTAGGCCTGCACCGGAAGATCCATCAAGCGCTTCTGCCATTTGCCGGGTTTCTGCCGTGTCGCTTTCGGCGGCAGCTCACTTGCCATCAATTCTCCTCGAAGCGTAGATGACATGTTGCCGGGACCCTCTGCTCGTCTCCAGGGCCGGAAGGCACTGCTCAGCCGTTACCCGCGGGCCCGGAGCCCCCGGGCTCGCCGCAATGATCTGTGAGGTCACAATCCAGTCCGATGCGAACGGCCACTGCACCGCAGGATCGATGTATCGGGCACGGAGGGACTGGAGGTTCGCCGACAAGAGGCAACCGTCTCCGTTCCTCACCTCGCCGGTGCTGCGTATCCAGGCCCGGATAGCAGCCAGCCAACGGTTACCTGCGCCCTCGCCGGCTTGGAATCCAAATCGGAGTAGCGTGGCAGCAATGAAAAACGAGGAAACCAGTAGCAAAGGTCAGGGCGCCAAGCGTGCCGCGGCCATGGGCAAGGTCTACTCGGCTCTTCTGAAGGATCGACGCAACCTGCGGCGAGCGGCGCGACATGCAGGCGCCCCGAATCTGAAGCGCAGGCTTGGGCGGCTGGCATTCCGTCGGGCAAATGATTCTCGGGAACTCGCGGACTCTGTTGCCCTCGATATGACCGTTCCCGCCGACAGAGTCGAGTCGTATCGCCGTGATGTCGGTCGCGCCAATGAAATAAGCACGGTCGCAGCGTGTCTCCGATCGAACCGAAAACTCAGGGTGGCGATCGAAAGGGCGTTGCAGACGGATCCTCCGGAGCTTGTCGCAGAGAAGCTGCATCGGCTGCTTCAGAGCGCAGGCGAGGAGGCGGGACTGTTGGAAGCTCGTCTGCGGGATATCGCGGTCAAAGGCTTTCCGGGTTCGCCGCCGGTTGTGGAGTAGTCGCGCAGCCTACCTACGCGCTCGGCCGGCCTGGATCCAACCAGATGGCCAATCTGGTGTTTCATGCGACTGCAGCGTTACCGGTAAGAGATCTCCGGTGACCTTCCTGGGGTGGTTTGACGCCGGCTTGTCGAGATCACGGCTGTTCACCGCGAGCAGACCGCCTTCACAATGGAATCAGCCGGACGCCAACGGGTTGGGCCGGCGCTTGGGCATTGTGCGCAGCAGCAGGCCCCGTCCTTCGAGAGGGACCCGAACTCCATGGTCGTCAGCCGGCCAGCGTGCCGCCGAATACTTGCCAGGCCAGGATCGACTTCGCAACGAGGCTGAGAATCATGTAGGCCCGCTCGCCGTAGAAATAGTCCGACCACTTGCCGATTCGCCGGTACTGCAGCCACATGTTGATTGCAAACGTGTTGAAGAACACGAACAGCGAAAAGAAGATGCCGTAGACGAACCCTGGGGGTTGGGCGTCGCTCCCCGGCGAGAACAGGTACACGCCGATGGCGATCCAGGGCACGATGCCGGCAAGCGATCCCAGCCAGAACGGCACCAGAGAGCCTCCGGGATGCTCGTACTTCTCCTGAACCGCACCAAAGAAGATCATCGAGGCATTCACTCCGAATAGGGCGATCAGCGCAGCAATGTCCAGGATCCCCGGCAGCACCGCAATCAGCACGATCATCACCGAGGAGGACAACGAGTATTCGACCCACCTGAAGTAGTTGCGACCGGCGTCGAGTCCCTTCAGGTAACGGTTGTAGATCCCGGGGGAGGCAATCAGCCAGTGGAAAAACGCAGACAGGAAGAGGAAGATGGCAACTCCCCAGGCAACCGACAAGTCGAAGATGACCGTCGGATCTCCGGCGGGGGTCCCGGGTGGGCCCTCCGGATAGGAAGCGCTTATCGGCAAAGTGAAATCTGTGGCGAGGACGAGCACCAGGACGGCCTGTACTGCATGCAGTGCGCCCATGGCGATGTTCCACGTCCGCAGTCGATAACTCGTGTCAGCCACCTGCACCTCCAACTAGGCTGTCCATTCTTCGGTCGTGCCGAGAAAGCGAACAGCCGTCTCTCATCCCGTCAACGCGGTCCGACGGCTCGATAGGAGCCTAGTGCAGCGAGCGGCGGTTTCTTATTCGGTTTCACTCATCGGAGCGGCCGACCCGAGGACGCCGCTCACCGCCATGATGTTGTTGGGGGGTTCCATCGTTGGCGCCGGAGTGGCCCGGGCACCGGCCATAGACTCGCCATCCTCGGCTACCCGTCCTCGATGCAGAAAACCGGGTAGTAGGCAGCAGCTGCTGCGAGCTCGTCCGGCGTTGGGTTCTCACTCAACCCGAAGTAGAAGCGGGCCTCGTTGCTGCCCGCCTTGGTGCCCTTGCGGCCGGCGCGGCTGATGTCGGCGTCGATGATTTCGCCGCGCCCTTCGTCCGGGAGCTCAGCCGTACCCGGCGGGCTCCCCGCCTTCGGATCACGGCCCCACCGCCGGCGGCGCGCACGTTCTTCACCCAATCCGACTCGCCGGCAAGCGCCACTACGTAGCCGTTTCCTTTGTGGTTGACCTGCACTACCGGAGTTCGCCGAGGGTTGCCGCTCCTGCGTCCTTTCACTTCTAGGGTCACGGCGAACGACGGTGCCGGCCCCCGCAGGTCAGCCATACCCCGAGCCACTGCATCCGCCTGTACGCCTTCGGCGGAGGGCGGCAGGAGATGCGTTGCGAGTAGTCAATCGGCCTCATCGATCACCTGTTGCCGCCCCTGCGGTCGGAGTCGAGAATAGGCCGCACCATGAGGGAGATGAAGTCAACACCGCTTGATCGTACGACCGGACTCCGGCTTCTCGGAATCGGGGCGCTTGTGGTTGTTGTGCTGTTGTTGGTCGCAGCCCGCTACGGCTACCACCGTGATGAGTTGTACTTCGTCGCTGCTACCGACCAATTAGCTTGGGGCTACGTCGATCAACCGCCTTTCACCATCTGGGTCGCCTGGCTGGCGGACACGATCGCACCGGGTTCGGTGGTGATGCTGCGGGTGTTGCCGGCGTTGACGATCGGAGCTGTGGTCATCCTGGCGGGGTTGATCACCCGTCGGCTCGGTGGTGGGAAGAGGGCGGTGCTCCTGGGGGCGGGAGCCGTCGCCGCGTCCGGGGTCTTTCTTGCGGTCGGTCATCTCCTCAGCACGACCACGTTTGACATCTTGTTCTGGACGATCATCCTCTACTTGTTCGTACGGATACTGAACGGGTCGGATCCGCGGTTGTGGGTCGCTCTTGGCGCAGTTGCCGGGTTCGGTTTGCTCAACAAGCACATGATTCTTCTCCTGTTGTTCGGCCTCGGAGCCGGTCTGCTCCTCACCTCCCGGCGGCGGTTACTCGTCTCGAAGTGGCCGTGGCTCGGCGCACTTCTGGCTCTACTCATTTGGTCGCCGAATCTGCTCTGGCAGGTAGAGAACGATTGGCCAACCATCGAGATGCTGCAGAGTCTGCAAGACAACAACTCCGGCCTGGGTGCTGCCGTCGAATTCGTCGCGCTCCAGTTGCCCTTCCTGTCGATCGTCCTGGTGCCCCCAGCGGTCATTGGATTCCGCCGGACGCTTCGCGACGAACAGTTGCGGGCGATTGCAGTTGGCTTCAGCGCATTAGTTCTGCTGATGCTGATCATCGGTGGCAAGGGCTACTACATAGTGCCCTACTACGCAGTGTTCCTTCCCATGGGAATGGTCGAGATGGAGGAACGCTGGGAAGCCGGCTCCGCCCGCTTCTCGCCACGAACGGTTGGCATCGTGATGGTTGCGGCCGTAGTTGCCATGAGCCCATTCTTCCTGCCGGTCGTGCCTGAAAGCGCGGTTGGGCTCTTCAACGCAGTCAACCCGGAGCTGGGCGAGACGATCGGTTGGGAGGAGCTGGCAGGCCAGGTGGCGGGCGTCAATGACGTGGTCGGCGCGGGAACCGTCTTTACCGGTAGCTACGGGGAGGCAGGGGCGATCGATCTCTTTGGTCCCGAGCGCGGGCTTCCACCGGCGAGCAGCGGGCACAATGCCTACTGGATGTGGGGACCTCCGTCGGACGATGCAGTGCCGGTGATCGTGCTCGGTTACTACGAGAGCTGGATGAATCGTGGTTGTACACGGTGGGAGTACGTCGGAAAAATCACGAACGAAGCGGGTATCGACAACGAAGAATTTGGGCTACCGATCGCGGTATGTCACGAGATGCGCCGGCCTTGGTCGGAAGTGTGGCCGGAGCTCGCGCACTACAACTAGGCCTCGCGGCGGCAGGCAGACTTGGTTGAGCTACGC
>JARFRN010000204.1 GCA_029287195.1 Acidimicrobiia bacterium
CGAGTTCAGCGGCGATTCGAGATTCCTGTTCGCTGCCGGCATCGACGACGCTGGTTCACCGCGGACCATGATTTGGGATACCGGTAGCTGGAAGTTGCGGCACAACATTCCCGGGACGGTGGCCATCGCCGTCAGCCCAGACGGCTTCCGATTCGCCACGATCGACGAACGCCGGCTCGTGACCGTGCGGGACATGAGTGGGAAGGTACTCATCGAGCCGGTGCAGGAAAGCACTGCTGTCGCTCCCGGCCTCGTGACCGCGGTCGAGTTCGCCCCGGACGGGACGCTCATCACCGGTGACGCAATAGGTTCTGTGCAAGTTTGGGAGGCGGACCTCTCGCGCCTCGTAGTCACCCTGCCCGGCAGTCACTTCGGCGCCGTCGCCGGGTTCGAGATCGACGCGGTGGGCAGGTATCTCTTCTCGTACGGCGATGCCATCGGCGAATCGGCGCGCGTTTGGGACATCGTCAGTGCGCAAGAGGTCAGCGCACCGGAGCCGCCCGGATTGGGGCTCACCGCGGCCGCACTGAGTTCCGACGGGACCGTCGTGCTCACGGGAGGTCGCGACGGTGCGACCCGAGCCTGGGATGCGCTGACGGCCGCAGCCTTGGAAGCTCCCTTCCTCGTGGGATCGGGCACGGTCCGGGGGATCGCCTACAGCGCAGACGGGCAGCGTATCGCCACGGCGAGCGACGACGGAGCGGTCCGCCTGTGGGACGCCACCACGGGCGACCTCCTCATACGGTGGCCGGCGCACGACGGCGGGGCCAGCGATGTGTCGTTCAGCAGTGACGGGCGCTTCCTCGTCTCATCCGGCAACGACGGGACCATCCGCCTCTACCTGGCCCAGGTCGACGATCTCATCGACCTCGCTCAATCGCGGGTCACCCGCACCCTCACCGACGACGAATGTCGGCGGTTCCTCCATCTGGAAGCGTGCTCCGGCGACACGTGAAATCCGGGTGCTCCCGACACGTCCGAACACGGACACTCTGGCTCGCAACAGCCTGACAACAGCCCCGCAACAATCCCGCCGCGGCGGGAGCGGACGTTGGGTCCATGGATACATGGACCCACAGCAGAAGCACCCGCATCATCGCCATCATGACGATTGCGGTAGCACTCCACTTGAGCTGGGCATCGGTCGCGGCCGGCACCACCCAGGAGACGGTGGATCGTCCGGAGATCACCCTTCTCGGCGACCCGGATCCTGAGGAAAGGGCAATGGTCGAATGGGCCCTCGGCCGCTTCGAACTAGCCGGGCTCGACCTTCCGGATCTGCAAGTGGAGTTCAAGACCGCCGGCTGCCGGTCGCGCGGCCTCTACAACAGGAACACCCAAACAGTCGAGATATGCGACGGCAGGAAGATGACGCTGCTGCACGAACTAGCGCACGCTTGGGACCACTTTGCGACATTCGACCGCGACGGCTTCCTGGCACTCCGAGAACTCGAGTTCTACTTTGGCCCTCCCGGTACCGCCCCGGCCGATCAGGGAGTCGAGCACATCGCCGAGATCGTCGCCTGGGGTCTCATGGACGAGGACACGGCAGTCCCCGGCCCCGCTTACCCGTCGCAACCGGTTGCCGAGTACCAGCTCCAACTCCCGAGCCTGCCCAACAGCGGGATCGCCAAGCTTCACGAGGCTTTCGTGTACCTGGCGGGGATCGATCCGCTGCACTCGGACGGCGACTCGGAAGACGGGCCATAGCGTTGTGAATCTCGAGGCCGGTTCAGCCGGCGAGTCTGCGGTGCAGCCAATCCGCTGCCAGCGGCACACGTCTCGGTAGGGCGGTCGTCGGGCCACGAAACCCTGCTCAGGACCGACCAGCGACCACATCGTGACTGCGACCTCATGGGGAGTGCAAGGGTGGCGGCAGGGGACATCCAGACAAGAGAATCCCGCCGCTTACCTTGGTGTCTGGCGAACGCCCCGATCAGGCACGTCGGGGTGTGAAAGCTGTCCTACAAGGCCCACGGACGGATTCGATCATGAGATCGGATCCGTTCTTCTTGTTCCGGAGCGGCCGGGCCGTGAGGTTTGCCGCACCGGCTCTTCAATGGGGAGAGCAGTCGCGACCGTTCGTATTGCGACCCGGAAGGGCGTATCGCCCTCCCACCAAGATGCGTATGCACCTATGCCCGGATCTAACGTTTGTCCAGAATCTGTCACTTGCATGGGACCAAGCGTGAGCTTTGCGACGGCCAAAACCCTTACCCAGAAACGCCCAAACAGTCGACAGGACTCAACTCCCGCTATTCGTGCGGGGCACAGTCCGATATGCCGTACCGGGCGGCGCAACAACGGCAGGCGGTCAGGTCTCGAGGAATCCCTGCTGCCTCAGGTAGTTGAGGACGTTTTGGCTGTAGCGGGCGTGACCCTCGCGGGTGTACTTCACCACGGTATAGATCTGTGCCAGATTCTCGACACCGGCCTCCTCGACGAGTGTCCGTAGCCGGGGGATACTCATGTACCGATCCCATCCCGCCTTGTCTCGGTCCCGGTAGATCTCCCGGATCTCGTCGTCGCTGTGATCGTGGTAGGTCTCGACGTGCACCAACCCCTTCAGCGGCAGCCGGTCTCGTGGCACCGGGTCCTCGTCCGGCCATCCCATCACAAAACCGACGACTGGGAAGACTCCCGGCGGCAGCTCGAGGATTTCTCCGATCTGGTCGGCGTTGGCCAGCGTCGAGCCCATGTAGCAAATCCCCAGCCCTTTCGCCTCGGCAGCCAGGGCAACGTTCTGGGAAACCAGTATGGCGTCCACGGCGGCAACGAGAAAGGCAAAGAAGTCATCGAAGTTGTCCGGTGCATCGTTGATGCGCAGCCACTTGCGCATGCGACGGAAGTCGGCGCAGAAGGTCAGCACCAGCGGCGCCTGACGCACCATTTCCTGCTCCATGTGCGGCCGGTACAGCCTCTCGCGCATCGCTGGATCGCGCGAGACGATGACCGAGAAGGTCTGCATGTTGCCCGATGACGAGGCACGAACCCCCGCTTCCAGGACTTCGGTCAACAGCGACTCTGCGACAGGATCGGATCTGTAGCTGCGAATCGAGCGATGTCCGTGGATGGTCTCGAAGACGTCCATGAGCCCGTCAGGTTAGACGCGCGGTCGGAATTGTCTGGGAAAACAACAAATTGCTCCGGATCGGCCGGGGTACTTGAATGGTCGTGAAGCGACATCCCAACGGAAGGGTGGCTGACGATGGCCGAGTTCTTCACCGATGTGAGCGAGCCGATTCGCTACGAGGGTCCCGATACCTCGAACCCGCTTGCTTTTCGGGTGTACGACCGGGATCGCATCGTCGCCGGCAAGCGGATGGAAGACCATCTGCGGATTGCGGTCTGCTACTGGCACTCGTTCAACTGGCCGGGCAGCGACGTCTTCGGCGACGGCACATTTGATCGTCCGTGGCTCGGAGAGGTCCGAGACGAGATGGACGCGGCAAGGCAGAAGATGGATGCCGCCTTCGAGTTCTTCAGCAAGCTTGGCACCCCGTACTTCTGCTTCCACGACCGCGACATCGCTCCCGACGGAGCCGACTACCGGGAAACGGTTGGCAACCTGCATGCCATGGTCGACTACGCCGCGAAGAAGATGGACG
>JARFRN010000183.1 GCA_029287195.1 Acidimicrobiia bacterium
GGAGAGAGCCCTTGCACTGCAAGGGTTCTTCTCGTTGGAGCGAGACGAGCCGTGGGTCGCCGGTGTGGTTTTCTTGAATGCTTTCTGGGTTGGAATCGCTTTCCTCGATTCCGGAACGTCCTTTGGATGACGCGTTGGGGCACAGCGACTCTGCCCTGAACCTGATTCCGCCGACAACACAGCCCGCCCGTAGGTGCCTGATTGATGATGTGGGGGTGTTGCGGGACGTTTCGGTTCCGTAGCGTTGGGGGTGTCGGCGGGTCTGGCTTTCAAAGTGCCTGACACCCAGGCGGTGTCTTGGTATCGAACTGTCGGCCCGTCGTTGCCCCTGGTCGTGGTGTGGCTCGAAAGAGGCGAACGCGGAGGCAACGCGCATGTTTGTTGTGATCAGGAGTGCCCGCTACGGCTACCCGTGTGACCGGATCGGCGAGGAGGTTGATGATGGTCACGATCTGTTCCACCGCCCCGTCACGCCACTTCGGCGTGACGTTCGCTTCCCCGGACAGGGCGGCACGTGCTGCAGCCTCGGCATCGATCGGATCCGACTTCCCCAACCGGCGACGCATCTGACGATTCGGTCGGTCCACCTCCACCACCACGATCCCTTCACGATGGAGATGTCGAGACAGGCCGACGCCATACGACCCGGTGCCCTCAACCCCAACCCTGACGACCGGACCGAACCCTGTGAACCAGTCCGCCAACAACCGATAGCCAACTGTATCCGTCGGGAACGACTCGATCCCCACCACGCCACCGGGACGGCGGACAGAGACCAACCGAACTGCTTCTATCAGTTCAACCGGACCCTCTCCGCCCGACCGGGGCGGGCAACCCCACCCTGATCATCGCGAATCAACACACCCAGCCAGATATGGGCGGTCTATTCCTGCTGCGTCTCGGGGGCTCTGATGTGCCCGATGTCGGAAGCGCGACCCGACGGCCGAGTCGCCAAGGATTGCACGGACACCGATCTGCACCCACTCGGGGCCGGGTAGCCTTAGGAGCACCGTGACGCAGCGACCACGTGGCGAAGACTTCGCGACACCGTTCGCACGCGACCGGCTGACGCTGCTCGCCTACGCAATGGCCATCGCGTCCGGATTCGCCGTGGCGGCGTTGGGGCCCGCCATGCCTTCATTGCGAGACGATCTCGGCATCAGCCGCGCCATTGGTGGTCTCCACTTCACGGCCATCGCCGCGGGTGCCGTACTCGTGGGGTTCTCAGTGCAGTCGGTCACCCGGGCGCGCGGGCGCCGGTGGGTGTTCTGGGTGGGTGGTGCCGGCGTCGCTGCCGGTGCAGCCGTCATTGGGCTGACCTGGCACCCCGCCGGCACGTTGCTCGGCGCCGTCCTGATCGGGATCACGGGCACTGCGATGTTGAGTACGAGCCAGGCGACGTTGTCCGATCATCATCCGTCGTCGCGCGCCGTGGTGCTCACCGAGGTGCACACCGCAACGAGCACCGGAAGCGTGCTCCCGGCCTTGCTGATCGGAGTGCTCGTGTTCCTCGGCGCCGGATGGCGACCGGCGTTCCTGGCGCCGGCCGTCATCGTCCTCGCCCTAGCGCTCGCATGGCGATCCGTGCCCTTCCCCCCGGCGCAGCTTGAACCGGAGGCGGGACGGCGGCATCGCAAGCTCCCCCGGTCGTACTGGTTCTTCTGGGCGGCATTCATGCCGTCGGTGGGAGCCGAGTGGTCCGTCGCGGCATGGGGAGCGGGCTACCTCGTCGACATCGCGGGGGCCACGGAGGCCGCTGCCTCGATCTTCATGACGGCCTTCTTCGGGGCGATCGCTATCGGCCGGTTCGTGGGATCGCGGATCGCTCGATCCGTGGCACCCTTCCCATTGCTCATCGGCTCCGCGGCGCTCGCCCTCGTCGGCTTCCTCGTGCTGTGGGGCTCCGAGTCGGTGGCGCCCATCGTCGCGAGCCTATTCATCACCGGGCTGGGCATCTCGGTCGGGTTCCCCCTGCTCCTCACCCTCGGGATGAACACCGTCCCCGACCGCCCCGACGAAGCCTCGGCTCTCGTCTTCATATCGGCAGGTGGATCCGTCGCCGTTGCTCCGTTCGCCCTCGGAGCCCTGGCAGATCAGATCGGCATCCGGGCCGCATTCGGGGTCGTTCCGGCGCTGTTCGTTGTCATGGTCATCCTGGCGACAGCGGGATACCGCCTGTCCACACGATCGGATACGATCGGCTCGTCGACGCCCAATCCGTGAACGCCGAAATGGCGATCGCCGACCGAACGAGTTCGGTGAGTGCCAGATCCCATCGGTTTCGTTGGTACCCTGATCGGGGTTCCGTGGATCTTCGCTACCGGCATCATCTTGACCCGCACTGAGCAACCACTCAAGCGCCCATATCGCAACGCTGTGAGCGATCCTACGGTGCGATTGGAGACTCGTCGCGACGGGTAGAGAATCCGGCATAACCACCCGAGCGGATTCTGTGCGATCGGTAGGCGGCACCGAGTAGGGTTGGCGTGAAGCTTCGGGAATGAGTCCGCGCATGCGTCGACTGCCTATTCGGATTGCCTGGTTGGTGGCTGCTTCGGCGCTTCTCGTTGTGCCGGTCGTAGCAATCGGAGCGGGGGGTTTCGACGACGTTGCGGACGACAACATCTTCTGGCGAGATATCCGCTGGATGCAGGAGTCTGGCATCACGTTGGGCTGCAACCCGCCGGCGAACACCAACTACTGCCCATCGAGCAATGTCACTCGTGAGCAGATGGCGGCGTTCATGCATCGTCTTGCCGACAACCGAGTGGTCGATGCTGCCACGGTGGAGGGTTTTACAGCCGACGAACTCAGGGGTCAGCAGGGGGAAGCCGGCCCTCCAGGTCCACCGTCGCAAGGACCCGTGAGCGTCCATCAGTCTGCGTTCGTCCCGGTTGACCCATTGACTGAATGGAAGCGGAGCATCAACAGTCTGGCACTTCCCGACGGCGGCGTCATGATCGCACCCATGGTTCTGCCCCAAGGCGTGGCTGTGATGACGCTCGAAGTGTGGGTCCTGGCCGACTTCGATGATCAGCAGATGACGGTTGCTCTGATACGTGTGAACAAGCAGAGTGGCGGGAGTGAGACCCTTGGATCTGTGGCCGTTATCGGCCCGTATGAGGCAGGAATAACCCGATTCGAGGACGCGACCATCTCGAACGCTGTCGTCGACAATGAAGCGTACTGGTACGTGCTGCGAGCCAACTTCTCTCCGGACGAGTACGCCGATTTCGACCTCGGCCTCTACGGCACCACGATCGACTACTCACTGCCCTAGAGGCATCGCTCACCGCGCCAGCCGACCACATCCGGCTCGGAGGGAGGATGGTGGCCGGTGTTGCACGCCCCGGTTGGTCGGCGAAGGAGAGGAGAGCTTCTTCGAAGGAGTCGACTTCTCCATACTCGGTGGCGTAGGCCGCTCCCAGACCCCAGGTCCCCAGCAACCAGCTCTGCGGTGCAGCCGGGATCTCGATGGGTCAAGCCGTTGTGAAGCTGATTGGTAGCGAAGGATTCCCAGATACCGACCACCATGAAGACACGAATGGGTCTCGAAGAACGCAGCCCTGAACGGCTCATCGCGAAGCCAGGCGTCGATCGATTCGCCGAGAGCGGCGAACAGTACCGTTGGGTCGTTGTTCTCTACCTGCTCCGCTGCTCGCGACCGCACGCTTGAGGCCTGGAGGTCTGCTGTGAACACCAGGGGATTCGTCGGGTCGGTGGTTCTG
>JARFRN010000266.1 GCA_029287195.1 Acidimicrobiia bacterium
AAGAGACAGAGGTTGAATCGTCCGACATTGAGGCAGGCGGCATGCTGCCCTCGCTGCGACAGCATCAGATCGTGGTAGAGAGCGGTCGGATCGCCCCCGAATGCTGCATGAAGACGGAAGGTGTGGGTTATTCGAGCAACTTCGCCGGCCATGATCGCCCGGCCGATAGTTGCCAGATCGGAGCCGTACTCGTGTTGCGACGAGTCTGCGGCCCAAGCCGAGACGTTGTAATCCCCTGCCGGGAAGTAGACCGACTCGATGGCATCGAGCTCCACGCGACGCTCAAATGTCTGGAAGCGGAGCAGGGGCAATTCCCGCATCGGATCGCGCAATCCCGAAGGTCGCACCGACAGCAGAGGGTTGAACGCCGGCGCAGCCTCGTAGCTCACATGACCGGCGACCCAGAGCCCCTCCCGGGCTGCCTGCTCTACTCGCCGCATTGCCGGGACGACATCCTCGATTCGGCGAGCGACGATCTCGGCGGTAGGTGCGACCAAGCCGAAGGAGCCGGAACCCCCCGGGGACAGGTCATCGAATCGAACACACGGTATCTCCACCGATTAAAACCTACCGATCAAAACCGCCAGGTGTGTCAACCAACCAACGTCTGGTCGAGCTCTTCCACGGTCATCAGGACCTCGCGCGCCTTGGACCCCTCAGAGGGACCAACGACACCCTTCATCTCCAGGATGTCCATCACCCGCCCGGCTCTGGCGAACCCGATTCGGAGCTTGCGCTGCAACATCGAAGTCGACCCGAGTTGCGATCGCACGACAAGCTCCATCGCTTGTCGCATCAACTCCGGATCCTCCCCATCGAACTCTTCTTCGACCTCGGCTGCGGCCTGTGCGAGTTCGAAGACCTCTTCGTCTCGATACTCGGCATCGCCTTGCCGCCGCACCCAATCAACGACGGCGTGGACCTCGGACTCGGTCACAAATGCCCCCTGGATACGCTCTGGCTTCGGATCGCGCGCAGTGACAACGAGCATGTCACCGAGACCCACCAGCTTCTCAGCCCCACCGGAGTCGATGATGACCCGCGAGTCCGTCTGGGAGGCAACCGCAAACGCGAGGCGCGAAGGTACATTCGCCTTGATTACGCCGGTGATGACATTCACCGACGGACGCTGTGTGGCCAGAACGAGATGGATGCCGACTGCGCGGGCCATCTGGGCGATACGCACGATCGAGTCCTCCACGGCGCGGCCCGCCACCATCATGAGATCGTTGAGCTCGTCGACGATGACAACTATGTACGGGAAGCGATCGAACATCTCCTCTTCCAGCCCACCGGCATCCCATTTCTCCCGGTAACTCGTGATGTCACGGACCCCGGCATCCGCCAGCAAGTCGTAGCGACGATCCATCTCTGCGACCGCCCACTTCAGGGCGTCCGCGGCCTTCTTTGGGTTCGTGATGACACGCGTCAGCAGGTGGGGTATGTCGTTGTATTGACCAAGCTCAACTCGTTTCGGATCAACCAGGATCATGCGCACTTCGTCCGGGGTGGCGCGCATCAACAGAGAAGTCACCACTGCATTGATGCACGACGACTTGCCGGCACCGGTCGCCCCGGCAATGAGGACGTGTGGCAGCTCATCGAGGTGCAACATGCGGGCACGGCCGCTGACGTCCTTGCCAAGCCCCACTGCCAGCGGATTGACCGTATGGCCGGCGACATCGCTCCCCAGGATTTCGCCAAGGGTGACCAGATCGCGGTGCGAGTTGGGTACCTCGATGCCGATTGCCGATCGTCCGGGTATGGGGGCCAGGATGCGGACATCCGCGGAGGCCATGGCGTAGGCGATGTCCGTAGAGAGCCCGGTAACGCGGGAGACTTTCACGCCCGGAGCCAGTTCCACCTCGTAGCGGGTGACTGTGGGGCCGGGCACGATTCGAGTCAATCGTGCGTCGACACCATGCTGTGTCAGAGTCTGCTGTAGCTCATAGCCGGCTTGTTCCAGCGCCCGCCGGTTGTGTCCGTTGGCAGAACCGACTTCGAGTATCTCCAGCGGAGGCAAGCGGTACTTGGCATCCCCTGTGGGCTGCGGCGCCGGCCGTTTCGCTTGCTTGGGCTTCGGCTTCGGTGGTGCACTCTTCTGGGCCTGTTTCTTGGGCGACGCCGCCGGCTCTTGCGCTGGTGGAGTCACCAACTGGGCTGGTTCCGGAACGGGCGCCGCGGCCGGTTGCTTCCGTCGTCGCGTGAAGAAGGACTTGGTGCGACGGAAGATGGCGGCGATGCTCAGGCCGACATCGCGAATCGTCGCCTTGGTCAGGATCAAGGAAGAGACGGCGGTGATGGCCACCAGAACCACAAACGCTCCCCAGAAGCCAATCAGCCGGCGCAGCGGAAAGGCGATCAATGAACCCACGGCGCCACCCCGATCGACCACCAAATCGACGGATTCGGCGAGGGACACGGTGCCGGTGAGAAGGTGAAAGAGGGCCATCGAGCCGAGGAAGAGCACTGCCAACCCGAGCGTGATACGACCGTAGTCTGCCCGGGGCATGGTGGAAATCATTGCGAAACCGATGACCGCGAACACCCACGGCAGGAAGAACGCCCATAGGCCGAACACGAACCGAATGCCGGTGGCCATCCAAGACCCGATCGGGCCGGCCAGACCGAAGAACGAGAGCATCAAGATGGCGCCAGCGATGATCAGGGCAACTCCCCAGACATCATCGGTGTGACGCCCGAGGCGGGTGCGCATCCTTGCCTTCATCCCCCTCAGCGCGTGGGTGATGCCGGCTCGTCGGCGCCTCTTCTGTTGTGGCTTTTTCGCCGTCTTCCGCCCAGAAGCCCCACGGGTCTTGGTCCGTGTTGCCATTGGCTCTTCCAGCATACAGCGGTTGTCGACGAGCACAAACAACCCTTCGCGCGACGATCCGCGCGCTACGCGCGATTGTGGGTTCAGGCAACCGCGATGCGTGCCGATAGATGATTCATATGAGTGCCGATCCCCAACGCGGGTCTGTGAAGGGAGCCGCAAGGCTGTGAGTGTTCCACTCCCAACTGCGTCGAAAAACCAGAATGGCGAAACCGAGCCGTCGGAGGACCCGTCGGTCGATCAGGCGAAGCACGAAGCGGCCGAGATCATTGCGCAAGCCCGCCGTCAGGCAGAGGCGATTATTGCCGAGTCGCGATCCAACGGTGGCGATCCTTCTCCACTGGCTGCGCTCGGCGACAATGCCGAAGAAATCGTCGGTCAGGTTCGCAAACTGATCAAAAAGCAGCGCCAGCTCCAAGATGAGCGCCAGGAAATGGAGGAAGAGATCAGGGCGCTGCAGGCCGAGCGGGATGACCTAGTGCAGCGGCTCACGAATGCGGTTGAACGAATGGAGGAGCTCTCCCAGATGGCTGATGCGGCACAGCCGGCTTCCCTGGATCCGCCGCCTCCACCCCGAGCCGACAAGGAGCCGACACCCGAGGCCGCGTCGCTCGCCGAGCGACTCGAGGCCGCCGAACGCGAAGAGCGGGAACAAGCGGCACGTCGACGGGACGCCGACGCCGAATCTGAGGGTCCTCCGCCTCGGGCGCTTCGCGACTTGACCGAGAACCCGGATGACGGCGCTGACGCTCGGTTTCTGCTGGGCAGCGACGGCAGATCGTTTTACAGCCGCCACTCCGCCGGGCTTCCCCGTCTCGAGGGCGACGGTGGCCGGTCGACACTGAGTGTCATGGGCGATATGCGACCGGATCCTGATCCCAGAGCTCGCAAGAGTCGGCGCCGCAAGAAGAACGCTTAGCAGAATTATCCCGGCGGGCCGGACCTAGACCTCGATCACCACGGGGATCACAACGGGACGACTGTTCAGCTGCTTCTTCACAGCCCGGCTGGCCGTGTTACGGACCCGGCGGCGCACCGTGTCGAGGTCCGCCGGGAACTCCAGGCCCGCAATTGCGGATGCGACCGCTTCGGCGACGAACTTGTGGATCATCTCAGCATCGTCCCGGACTCCGTGGCTATCAACGTCAGGCCCGATGACGAGATCACCGGTACCCATGTCGACACCGACGGTAACGATCAGAACACCGTCATCAGCAAGGTGGCGACGGTCACGAAGAACGTCCTCCACGTCACCGATGTCGACCCCGTCGAGATAGACATAGCCGGCGGCGATCGCCGACCGTTCGACCCGGAGCTCACCATCTTCGAGGACGACCACGTCGCCGTCGACGCACACCTCCACCTCGCCGACTCCGATTTGCCGCGCCAGTTTGCCGTTGGCGTAGAGGTGCCGCCGCTCTCCGTGGACCGGGACGAATGCCTGCGGTTGAACGACGTTGAGAAACGTCTTGATCTCCTCCTGGGCGGCATGTCCGGATACGTGGACGTGGGTGTTGCGGCCGTGATACACATCGGCGCCTGTTCCAATCAGATTGTTGATCACCCGCGATACCTTGGTTTCGTTTCCCGGTATGGGCGTCGCCGAAATGATCACTGTGTCGCCTGCAGCGAGCTTGATCTGGCGATGTTGCCCGGAGGCCATGAGCGACAACGCAGCGAACGGCTCACCCTGGCTGCCGGTGCAGATGATCGCCGTGTCGGCTGGGTCCAGGTCTGCGAGATCATCTACTGCCAGTAAACCCTCATTGGGATAATCGAGCAGTCCGAGGTCTCGTGCGATCTCGGTATTTCGCAGCATCGAACGCCCCAGGAACGCGAACTTGCGACCCTCAGCCACGACCGCGTCGATGACTTGCTGCACGCGATGGATATGCGATGCAAAGCAGGCCAGGATGACTCGTCCTTCGGCTCGACCAACCAGGTCGCGAATCTCCCGACCCACCGAAGCCTCGGATTCGATAAAGCCGGGAATCTCTGCGTTCGTCGAATCCGCCAACAACAGGCGAACCCCGCGCCGGGCAAAGCCTGCAAACGTGCCCAGGTCGGTCGGCTCACCATCGATGGGTGTCGGATCGAGCTTGTAGTCGCCCGAGTGAACCACCAGCCCTTCTGGTGTATCGAACACGACACCGGTGGCCTGGGGAACGCTATGAGCCACTCGCACGAACGTGAAGCGGAAGGGGGCCTCGTCGACCCACTCGTTGGTGCCCACCGCTCTCATATCCGGTTCGATCCCGATTTCCTCCACCCGGTGGCGCGCCAACGCAACGGCGAGTTCGCCTCCGTATACGGGAACGTTCACTTCGCGGAGGAAGTAGGCCAGAGAACCCACATGATCCTCGTGGCCGTGGGTGAGCACCACACACGCTACGTCCTCGGGTCGCTCCAGAACCGAGGAGAAGTCGGGAAGAACCAGGTCGACACCGAGCATGTCCTCCTCAGGGAACATGATTCCGCAATCCAGCAGTGCAATCTTGCCGTTGATTTCGATCGTCGCGCAGTTGCGGCCGATTTCACCGAGGCCCCCGAGGAAGCCGACGCGCACGCTCATTGCGATGCCTCCTTCCCGGCCATGGGAATCACACTTCCTGAGCTGCCTCGAAGCCCGCCTTGACCTGCTCGACCGTATCGGCTGAAGCCGGCACCAACGGGAGCCGGGGCTCGCCGACGCTTTCCCAGAGTGCTGCCATGCCTGCCTTGAGAGGCATCGGGCTTGGTTCTAGGAACAAGGCCTTGAAAATCGGTGAGAGGGCCTCCTGAATTCGGTTGGCTTCGTCATGATTCTCGTCGATGACCGAGGCGATCAGTCGCTGGATCTGGTTGCCGACGAAGTGAGCCGCCACCGACACCACTCCAACTCCACCGGCGTAAACGATGTCCTTGGTTCGGGCGTCGTCTCCGGAGTAGACCGCAAACCCTTCCGGGAGCTGGCCGATCGCGTTCGAGGTGTAGTCGTGGTCACCCACGGCATCCTTGACCGCAACGATCTTGTCGTGAGCAGCTAGCTCAACCAGTGTGGGGACCTCGATCAGGCACGAGGTGCGACCCGGGATGTTGTACAACATGAGCGGCAAGTCGGTCGCGTCGGCGATTGCCGTGAAATGCCTCACCAACCCCTGCTGAGGCGGCTTCGAGTAGTAGGGCGTAACAGCCATGATGCCGTGTACCCCCAGCGAGGCGGCCTGCTCGCTCAACGTAATCGACTCGGCAGTGTTGTAGGTGCCGGTGCCCGCAATCACCTTCATTCGGTCACCGGCTGCCTCAACTGCTGCTTTGTAGAGCGCGATCTTCTCCGGCCTGGAGAGGGTGGGGGATTCCCCCGTCGTGCCGGTGACAACCACCCCGTCGCTGCCGTTGTCGGCGAGGTGGCGGATCAGCTTCCAGAACACTCCGTAGTCGACAGCGCCGTTCTCATCGAATGGCGTGAGAACGGCTGTGAGCACGGGACCGAATGGGGGTAAAGGCCGGGTATCCATAGGGGCAACGGTAGCAGTGGGCTGCGATACCACCCGTATTCCCGCCGCCGACACGCCTGGCAGAATCCCGCCGGTCACTATCCTTTGCACTATGGAATCAACTAGCCCATACATCAAGGACATCGAAACCGAAGACTTCCAACAAGCCGTACTCCAGAAGAGCCACGAGGTCCCGGTTGTGGTCGACTTCTGGGCCGAATGGTGTGGCCCATGCCGGACCCTGGGACCGACCCTGGAGAAGCTCGCTACCGAGGCGGGCGGCGAATTCTTGCTCGCCAAGGTCGATGTCGATGCGAATCAGCAGCTGGCTGCACAGTTCAATGTTCAGGGCATACCGACGGTCATCGGCTTCCGTGGTGGCGCACCGGTCGACCAGTTCACCGGAGCCCTTCCCGAAGCTGCAATCAAGCAATGGCTTGCGGGCCTTCTTCCTTCGGAATTGGATCGAGTCGTCGAACAGGCGCGCGATGCGGCCATCGCCGGCAACCTGGAAACGGCGGAACGACTATTCGCCGCCGTGCTCGAAGAACAACCGGATCATCAGGAGGCGGGCACCGGTCTCGCAGCTCTACAGATTGCTTCCGGCCGCCACGACGAGGCTCTGATCCTTCTCGGGAAGCTGGCCATCACCGACGAGGTCGAGCGCCTGCAGTCCGCTGCTCGCCTCAGTGCGTCCCGCGGCTCCGACGTCAGCGAGATCGCCAAACGCTTGGAAGCCGCGCCCGATTCGGACCCGATACGAATCGAATTGGCTATTGCCCTTGCCGGTCGAGCCGAGTACGAACCTGCCCTGGATCACCTACTCAGCGTCGTCAAGGCACGCGGCGAGGGCAAGGATGATGCGCGCAAGGCAATGCTCGACATATTCGAGGTGCTGGGTGACGGCCATCCGCTGACGACAACGTATCGCCGGCAGCTGGCGAGCGCGCTCTTTTAGCAGTTTGGCGTGTCTGGGGCCCCAAGAGGGGTCCTATCTACCCCAGACGCGATCGGAGGGCGTCATCGCTCCAGTTCCATGTACATGTGGGTGGAGCCATCGATGCTCATGTTCACGGAACGACCGCCGGTATTGGGCAGGCCCGCCATCTCCATGGTCATGGCTACGTGCGCAGTCGTGTCCTGCGCCACGGTCAGGCCGAGATCGGGGGCAAACCAGGTGTAGGTGGTCGAGCCGGTCGGTGACGAGCGCATCGACATCGTGAACGACGGAGGCATCGAGTCGTCGATCCCGAGTTCTCTCATGCCGCCGACTTGCCCGGCCATGGCTACCAAGTCGTCCCAGGTGATTGTATATGCGGTGGTGCTGGCGTCGGTCTTGATGACCCAAGTTTCGTAGCCGTTCTTGTCCTCACGGCCCGTGATCGTATGGGTCTGCTCCGTAACAATCGGGTCCATCCCGGGTAGCTGCTCTTCGGAAACTGTGCTCCACGTGTCACCGATTTCGACGGGACCATCCGGAAGCTGCGGGCCGAACATCTGCCCGGTTGCACTTCCGGTCGAAGTTCCACCGAGTATCCCGCCGACATCAATCGGCACCCCGGCTATCTCCATCGAGAGAACTTCGCCCTGGTCGGTGATGATGTAGGAGACCTCTGTCACCTGCTGATCGAGCACGTCATTCAGTTGGCTCTGCGGTAGGTCGGAGAGATCCAGTTTCTCGCCACCCATCTCGATGCTGCCTCTGCCCAGCTTCACGTTGTTCACGTCCATGGTCACTCGGTGGGTACCCGGCTCATCGCCGTCAGAGATCCGATAGCCGGTCACCATCTCGAGTTCCATAGACATACCCATCGCGCCCGGCATGCTGGGGTCGAGGGCGCGAAGGGCGTCTCCAAAAGTCGTCGTCATCACCATGTCCATCTCGACTCGGTAGTCGAGCGCAACATCGCCCGTAAGACTGTATGCAAGAGGTCGGGCGACCGTAATCCCCCCCTTGTCCGTAGTTGGGTCCGAGCTGCCACCGCAAGCAGCCGCAGCGAGCAAAAGGACGGCAACAAGCGCCGCCAACCGGCGATTCATTTTCACCCCTCGTGACGTTCAATAGGTCTTCGGCACCGCGGACCCAGAACCTGAGCAGCCCGAGGATCGCTTAGATCCCGAGCAGAGCGTCCAGGCCGACCGTTACCGGCATCGGTAGGTCGGCGACTTTGCGAATCGCCAGAACGACCCCGGGCATGAACGCTCCCCGATCAGTCGTGTCGTGGCGAATCGTCAAGGTCTCCCCCAGGCCACCCAACATCACGGCCTGGTGGGCAACGAGGCCCGGCAACCGGACGGCGTGTACGGGGACTCCATCCACCACAGCACCGCGAGCCCCCACAACCAGCTCCTTGCTGGCTACTTCGCGCTTCTGACCTCCGGCAGCTCGGGCAATGCGCTCCGCCGTGGCGAATGCGGTGCCAGAAGGAGCATCGGCTTTCCGATCATGGTGCATCTCGATCACCTCCGCAGCATCGAAATGCGGAGCAGCAAGCTCAGCAAGCCGCATCATCACCACGGCGCCGATCGAGAAATTGGGGACGATCAGGCACCTGCCGCCGCCCTCGATCCAGAACGAATCCACCTCGGCCAAGCGTTCTTCGCCGAAGCCCGAGGTCCCGACCACCGCGTGGCGACCCATCGTGTGCCAGCGTCGCAGGTTCTCCATCACTACATCAGGAGTGGTGAATTCAACCACCACGTCGGCATCCATCATCACTTCGGGTGTATCCGAGATCTCCAACCCTCCCGCCGACTCACCGGCGGCACCGGGATCGAAGGCCGCCACCAACTCGAAACCGGTGGCGTACGCAATTGTCTCGGCAGTCAGCCGACCCATCCGGCCTGCCGCCCCGGAGACACCTACCTTGGTCACTGGACGTACTCCTCGAAGTCGGCTTCGTCAAACGGACCCACCAATCCCAGCACATAAGGGCCTGAATAGACTTTGCGGGCCGCGTCGACGATGTCCTCGTGAGTCAAAGCTTCGATACGGGCAACGGTTTCGTCGACACTCAAGTGCTCGACCCCCGTCAGCTCTTGCCGGCCCAATTGAGTCATTCGTCCGTTGGTGTCCTCGAGCGACAATGCCAAGCTGCCCTTGATGTTGCCCTTGGCTCTGTCGAGCTCGTCGTCCGTAATGCCATCGCCCATCACCTTGTCCAACTCGGTCCGGATGAGCTTCAACACTTCGAAGGTCTGGCTCGGCGTAGTTCCGGCGTAGATCGCTGCCGCGCCGGTCTCGAGGAACGGCATGCGAAAGGCGTGCACCGCATAGGCCAGGCCTCGCTCTTCCCGGATCTCGCGAAAGAGTCGCGATGACATCCCGCCGCCGAGCACGTGGTTGGCGACGATCACCGCAAAACGCCTTTCGTCGCCGCGCGACAGTCCCTCGGCCCCAAAGACGATGTGCGACTGCTCGGTGTCGCGTCGGCGTACCTTCACCCGCGGCCCAATCTCAGGGATGTCGGCGACCCGGCTCAGTTCCAGACCCTTCCATTCACCCATTTTCTCGGTCACGAGATCAACGAGCTCGGCATGATCGAGATCACCAACCGCAGCCACTACCGTCGATCTGGGTGAATACCGCCTCCTCCAGTAGCCGTGGATCGTCTCCCGAGTCATTGCGCTGATGGAGTCCTTCGTTCCCAGGATCGGAGGAGCCAACGGGTGGTCATCCCACAGCGCGGTTACAAATTGCTCGTGGGCGACATCGGTTGGGTCATCCTCGTTCATGTTGATCTCTTCGAGCACCACATGGCGTTCCGAGTCGATCTCATGTTGACGGAATGCGGGCCGCTGGAGCATCTCGCCGAGGATATCGGCCGCCAGCGGCAGATCGGCGCTGCGCAACCGAGCCCAGTAACAGGTGTATTCCTTGCTGGTGAAAGCGTTGTTCCGGGCACCTACGGCGTCGAATGCTTCGGATATGGCGCGGGCGCTCAGCCGCTCCGAACCCTTGAAGAGCAGGTGCTCGAGAAAGTGACTGGCCCCGGCCTCTTGCGGAGTTTCATCGCGGCTACCAGCATCAACCCAGCAACCGATCGCTACTGACCTCACCGAAGGCATGTTCTGACTGATCACGCGCAGGCCGTTCGGGAGGGTCGTCAAGTCATAGTGCATTCCGGTGATGATAGGGGGACCTTCCGAGATCGGTGGCGACGGCTTCGACCTGGTAGAAATAGGCCTGGAGGCACACTATGAATAGTCGGATTTTGCCTATGGCCATGGTCGCGATGGTCTTGATGCTGGCGTCGTGCAACAGCGACGAACCGGCAGGCAGCACCATTGAAGCCGCCGAGACGACTCAACCCGCAACCACCGTTGCCCCGACCACTACCGAGCCGGTGGAGACTACGGTCGCACCATTCACCCGGTTGATCGATCTCGTCGCAGAACCGCCTGCCTGGGAAGACGTGACGATCACCACCGAGGACGGGGTCGACCTGTACGCACGCTATTGGCCGGGCGGACCGACGGCCTTGCTGGTCGGTCACGACTACTCGGTGACGACTGCGGGGGCATACGGTCAGCGACCCGATCAGAGCTCCGAGGTATTCGTTCAGTACACCGGAACGTTCGCCAGGGAGGGTTACACGGTTCTGTCACCCGACTTCCGCGGCCATGGACGGTCGGGGGGTGAGTTCCGGCCTCAGGATGGGGTAATCGACCTGAAAGCTGCCTACGACTTCCTGGTCGCGGAAGGCTACGAGAAGATCGTCATGGTCGGCTGGATCGGGGCGGGAACCACGGCGGTGGTGTTGGACGCCGACGACGATGAAGTGTCGTTTGATGGCATTGCCCTACTGTTTTCCCCGCCGCAGGACCACGGAATGGACGCAAGCGCCGTTCTCGATGATCTCGAAGCCCCGACCTACTTCCTCGCAATCAACAGCGGTACTACTGCATCCTGGGCAAGGCGCATGGCGGATAAGGCCACGAACTCAGTCGGGGCGTTCGTGTTCGAGAATGTGCCGACAGGGTTGACGTTCACGGACGTATTCGGGCCTGAGTTCGTCGGCCGGGTGCTCGATTTCGCCGATTCGGTCTAGGAAATCGTCCAGCAACCTCCGCTTGCTGGACGCAGCGGACTCCTACTCGACGTCGGGTTTGCGGCGGAGCCGCTTGATTTCGCCGCGAGCCCGCTTCTGGGCAAGGCGTTGTTCATGAGAAGCCCGGGTACGCCTGGTTTGACGACGGGACGGGGCAGGGGGGCGCATCGCCCGGTGCAGCTTCTCGCTGAGCAGACGTCTGGCAATCTGCCGATTGCGCCACTGCGAGCGCGACTCGCCAACCTTGATCGTCACCACACCGTGCGGAGCCTCATTGCCGAGCCGCTCGAGGATTCGCTCCCGTAGGGACGGCTCTAGAGCAGACGATCTGGTGATGTCAAACCGCAGCTCGACACGCGTCGAGCTGCGGTTGGCGTGCTGGCCGCCCGGTCCTCCAGAGGGATCGAAACGCCACTGCAGCTCCGCGCTCGGTATGACGAGGTCGTGACTCACTTGCAGGTCATCCATCAGCCGCACCATACCCACAAGCGAACCACCGTCCGGGGACACTTGACGCGTGTGAGAGAATCGAACGTTATGCGCGGGCGAGATCAATCGGTCCTCAACGAGGTGCTTCCCCCGGAGGAACGGGTGATAGAGGCCGTTGTCGCTCGCTACCAGCGGGTTGCCCCTGCGATCACGCGCTTTGCGCGAGCCATCGCCGGCAGGGACGATTTGGCGGTCCGACTCGGCTCGCAGGCAGCGGGTGGCGACGATGAGATCGTGCTCGACCCCGGTGTCTTCCAGGCGGCCTATGCCAGGAGTGCTCCGGTCACGCCGAGCGAGGTTGCATTGACATCCGCACTTCACGAGGTCGTGCACCTAATGGCTTCGGACTTCGACGAGCTACGACCCATCCCCAAGTCCTGGCTGGCGCACCAGACAGATCGCACGACCAGCGAGGAACCCGAGGATCTAGACCTGGAAAACCCGGATCTGACACCCATGCTGTTCGACGATTTCGAACCCGCGGCACCGGCAACCAAGCCCACGGAACCGGACCAACCGGCAGGGCTGGACGATCCGGTTTCGCTGCTGGACGCGATCAGCAGCATCGGTGGACCGGCGGCAGAGGCGCTGTTCTTCTCTCTCGAAGACGCCAGACAGGAGCGGGTGCTGCTGGATGGGTTCGGTGGGGTGCGCTCAGTCCTTGCCGATCTCTATCTGGCGGCGGTGCCGGGCGGTATGGCCGAAGCGCGCCCACTCGGCCAGTATGCGCTGGCTTGCTTCCTCATGGTCGGAGGCTATGCCGACCGGCAACGACTGCAACGCATGCTGTCGCCCCATGTCGGCGGTGCGCTGGATGATGCTCAGCCGTTCGTCGACTTGGTTGTGGACGCCGACGATCCTTGGACGGTCGGAGGTCTGGCGCTGCAGTTGCTCGAGGTGGCACGCCTCCACGGCTTGGCGCATCAGGTTCAGCAGACCGACAGCAAGACCGTCCGCACCGCCAAGAATGAGGACGACGGCAGCGCCATCAGCGATTCGGTGGATGCGGTGCGGATTGTGTCTCCTCCGCTCGCAGACGCCGACTCATACGACGAAACCCGGGCCGCGGCTCAAGCGGTGTCGGCCGAGCAGGGCAAAGCCGGGGAAGCGGACACGGCGGGTGATCCGGCAACTGAACAGTTGGTTCGCGTGTCGCAAGCGCCTTCGGTATATCTGCCGACCGGTCAGAGCGGAAAGCTGCTCGTCGGTGCGTTTCCGAACCAATTTCGGATATTCGCAGGCGAGGGTCGCAGGCTTCTCGACCATGCAGCGCGGCAGTGGGGCGTTCTGCAGCGACGGGTTGCCGGGGAGCTATATCCGTTGTTCCTGGCAAACCAACGTCGTGGTCTCCGTTCTGGTTTCGATGCCGGCGACATCTCCCCTTATGCGGCCCTTCTGCTCGGTGCCGGCCTGTACGAGAGGATGTTCGAGCGGCGTGATCTCCCCACCCGACGGAGCTACGCAGTCAGCTTGCTGGTCGACGGTTCGGCCTCGATGCTCCAGCCGCTGCAGGTATCCGGAGGAACCCGCAAGGCTCCTTGGGCATTGGCGGCGGCCTCGCTCGGTGCATGGTCGCTGGCGATGTTGTGCAATGAGCTGCAGATCGACTTCGAGGTTGCATTGTTCAACCGGTCGTTTGCGGCGATTCACGATGACACGGAACGTACTTTCTCCGACCGCAGACATCGCGCCACCGGCGGTCTGCGGCGGACTCACAGCGGAGCAGCGGATCGCCTCGCCCGAACCGTCAATCACTACCTCATCAAGCCTTTTGATGACCGCTGGCGCCGCCACGAAGATGTCCTCGCCGGGCTCTTCTTCATGGCAGCATCTCCACGCGAGGCGGGCCAGGAGGCCCGCCGCAACCCGGAGGCCGCTCCCCCGGTGTCGATGTTCGACAAGGCCGCCAATGTCGACGAGTACAACGTCACGTATGCCACACAGCGGCTGGCGGCACGTCATGTATCCACCCGCATCCTCGTAGTGCTGGCCGACGGGATGACCAGGGGATCCGTCCAAGCACTGGCTCAATCCGTTGAGCTCGCCGAGGCCAACCGTACGACCGTGCTCGGCATCGGCATAGGCGACGACACCGTGACGGCGGCCTACAGCCGACACCAGGTCGTGGAACGACCGGAGGAGCTAACACGAGCCATGATCGAAGGCGTCCGCTCCACATTGTTCCGCACGATCGCCGTAGCCGGCGGCGAAACGTGGTGGGCCCAGTCATCATCGAAGTACCTCGAACAACAAAGGAGCACTGCTCATGCCTGAAACGGTGACGTTCGTCGATCCGCTCGGCGAGGGACCGCCGGTCGAGCTGGATCGAGCCGAGATCCCTCAGGATGTGCCCGACTACGAGCTACGGCTCGAGCACATTCCGCAACCCGACCCTTACTACGTAGACCTGGGCATGCTGTACCGGCTGGCGCAGCTGGAGCTGGTGCGTCGCGACTATTTTGCTGATACTCCGCTCCATCTGGCACTGCGCGGCCATATGGGAACGGGCAAAGATCATGATCTGGAACAGTTCGCCGCCATGCTCGGGCTCCCCCATTACCGCATCCCGCTCACCGGCGAGGTCCGCGACATAACACTGATCGGTTCGGTCAAGCTGTACGGCGACGGCAAGGGCGGAACGGAGAGCCGTTGGGAGGACGGCGACATCACCCGGGCGCTGCGAGGCCCCGCCGTCATCAACCTGTCCGAGCTCAACGCGGCCGGCGCCGAAACCCTGTTCGCCCTGCATGGGCTGCTCGACCGGCATCAGGCCCTGGAGCTTCCGACCGGGGAGATGGTCCACCTACGTCCAGACGTGCGTGTCTTCGGGACCCTCAATCCGACCGATCTTCGTGACTATGCGGGGACGCAGACGCTGAACAAGGCTTTTGCGGATCGGTGGATCATCTGGGAGAAGGACTTCCCCGAAGAACAAGAGCTGATGAGCATGCTGGAGCGCCGTCATCCGGACATGCGGGCCAACTTCGTCGAGTTGATTGCGAAGCTTGCAGTGGAGGTGAACGCCTCGTTCAGCTCGACCGACTCGCAAACTCGAGTGGAGACGCCGATGAGTCTGCGCACCGTCCTCGATCGCATGCCGGCAGGCCTCCGGGTCTATGCAAACGCCGTCGACCCGTTGCGCCGTTCTTGGGAGGAGTTCGTGCTCCCTCATGTCGACAATTTCGATCGTGACCATTACGAGACTGTCTGGTCCGCCGTGGCGAGGCGGGGACCAGAACAGAGCCCATACAAATAGGGGCCCTTCGGAGTCTTCCGCCAACTACAGCTAAGGTCCCGGCCATGCCTTCATTCGATGTTGTTTCACAAGTGGATATGCAGGAGGTCCGCAACGCCGTCGACCAAGCGGCGCGCGAGGTCGTCAATCGCTACGACTTCAAAGGCACCGACACCAAGATCCGCCTCAGCGAGGACGGGATCACTCTCGAGTCGAGCGCCGAAGGTCGGCTGGAAGCCGCCATCGATGTGCTCGAGGGCAAGCTGGTGAAGCGCAAGGTCTCGCTGAAAGCGATCTCAGGAGGCGAGGTCAAGCCCGCAGCCGGTGGCCGGGTCCAGACGTCGTTCTCGCTCAACCAAGGCATCGCACAGGAAGCCGCCAAGGAGCTGTCCAAGGCGGTGCGCGACTCGAAGCTCAAGGTGCAGATACAGATCCAGGGAGATCAGCTGCGGGTGCAAGGCAAGAAGCGGGACGATCTGCAAGCGGTCATTCAGCTGCTGAAGGACCTCGACTACCGACTTCCGCTGCAGTATGTCAACTACCGAGATTGATTGATTTTCGGTACAGCACGATCCTCCACAGGGGTTCGAATCCTTCGCCGCGATACAACCTGCCCGAGCCCGGGTTATCCACGGCGAACATCACCTCGGCCCACTGCATGCCCCGGGCCCGCATTGCGACCATGCCGGCCCGCAGCAGAGCTTTACCGAGTCCCAGCCGGCGGTAGTCCGGATGCACGGCCACCGGTTCGAAGTACCCGGTGCGGTTCATTTCGTCCAGCCACGTGACACAGAATCCGGCGAGTGCCCCGTCTGGTGCCTCGATCAGGAACTCGCGCTCCGGGTCATAGCCGGGAGACTTCATCACACGTCGATAGAGCTCCGGCGTCCAGCTAGACCCAAAGCCGGCGCTGTGCAATGCCGACACCTCGGCAGCCTCCTCTACGCCATGCACCGTCCTGATTCGGTAACCGGAAGGAAGCTCGGGCGGTGCAATGTCCCGAAGAGGGCGCCGCGTCAACATGAGCTCTTCGACATCCTGAGCTATCCATCCGAGTGTCCGCAGCAACTCGCCGCGGGTCGTATCGGCCTCGAACGCGTCCGTCTCGATGAAGGTTGCCTCCGAATCACGCTCCTCGAGCAGAGCGAGCAGCGTCTCCTCCGACCAGGCGATGACCTGATGTTCCAGGTCGGGCGATTCCTCGCGGGCACCGGGCGCAATCTGCGGATCAAAGCCGGCGTGGGCCGGGTCGAGCAATGCCCATGCCATGACATCGCCGCCTCGCTCCCATAGGTGAATCAGCTCACGGGGATCTTCACGGCGCAGGCCATTGAAGATACGATGCGGTATGTCACCGGGGTGGACGAGGCCAACCCTGCCGTGGCGAGCGGTCTGCCTTGCAGTGAAGTCCTGGAGCAGGTCGATGTCCTCAGGACCTCTGTAGGCGCGCCGCCTCATGTTGCCAGCGCTACTTCGGCCGCTTCCACCAGGGACGACGCCACCGGCACACCGGCCGACTCGAGCTCGACGCGGTGATGGCTCCCCCCGTCGTAGAGGACACAGGGGATCCCCAAGGCGGAGGCAGCCTGCGCATCATCCAAGGCGTCGCCGATCATGACGGCGCCGTTGCTGGCCACCGCTCGAAGGTGGATGCTCAACAGCCGGTCCTTGGTCTCACTGGCGTCTTTCGTATTGCCGTCGATACGGACCATGTATCGCTCGAGTCCGTGGCGGCTCACCTCGGCCCTAAGGGCGTCGTGCCACCACATCGACAAGATGGACTGGGTGTTGCCGGCACCGGCCACAGCTTCGATTGCCGCTACCGCATCGGTTGCCAGCGGCACCCGCTTGGCCGCCTCCCTGTAGCGAATGTGGAACGTCTCCTCGATAGCTTGCCACTCGGAGTCTGTGACGGACCGCTCCAGCAGCCTGTCGTAAAAAAGGCGAACAGGTCGGGTGTAGTAGCTGCGATAGTCGTCGGCGACGATGGGGCCTTCCCCAATCGCAGCCAAGGACTCGCTCACACACTCTACGACCGTCGGCAGATCGTCGGCCAGGGTCCCGTTCCAATCCCAGATGACATGGCGCATGGCGAGGCACGCTAGTACCGTCCCGCGCCCGACTGATCAACCGTCCACCGGGTCGGTACGTGTCGCAGCAGCGGCAGGCAACTAACTTGGGGGTCATGCGCAGCTACCAAATCGGCGAACCGGAACTCGATCAGAGGCTCGAGGAACTCGTTCGCGATGCCGTATCCGGCCACAGCGGGCACAAGCACGATGAAACGCTGGTGCGGGAGATGATGGTGTCGGTCTTGAAGATGCACCGCGACGACACCGATCGGGGCGACTTGAAGATCGTCAACAGCGCACTCAAGGAATTGCGCTACTCATTCCTGGTTTTTTCGCGCTACCGCGAGACGCCGAAGGTCACGGTCTACGGTTCAGCGCGGACGGCGCCGGAGAACCCCAATTACGAGCTGGCCGCCGAATTCGCCAACCTGATGGCGGACACTTACCAGTGGATGGTGGTAACCGGAGCCGGACCGGGCATCATGGAGGCTGGGAACCTCGGCGCAGGGACCGATTACGGCTTCGGCGTCAACATCAGATTGCCCTTCGAAGCCGACCCCAATCCCTACGTCCACGAAAGCCGCCTCATCAACTTCAAGTACTTCTTCACCCGGAAGCTGATGTTCGTCAAGGAATCCGACGCCTTTGTGATCTTCCCCGGCGGATTTGGCACCCAGGATGAGACCTTCGAGCTGCTCACTCTTATCCAGACCGGCAAATCGGACATGCACCCGATTGTCCTCATGGAAGCTGAGGGCACCCGGTATTGGGACGAGTGGTTCAAGTTCGTCTCTTCGTTACGGGACAAGGACTGTCTCTTATACACATCTGACGCTGCCGACGACCAAGGCCTTGTG